>NC_018748.1:319877-639754 GCF_000263195.1 Emticicia oligotrophica DSM 17448 | reverse complement strand
TTACCTCTAAAGTTTGACTCTGTGTAATTGTACCGTTAATTACTTTTAGGTAATTAATATAGGCTGAACTTTCATCAGCAACAATACTAAATACATCTAAATCTTTGATTGATGGATTTACAACGGTTGCTTTACTTTGGTAATTCTGCAAGAAATCAAGTTTTAGCTTATATTGATGTGCTTCTTCGAAAGCCAATTTAGCGGCCGAATCTTGCATTTTTTGAGCAAAATATTGCTTTGCAGGGGCAATATTTCCCTTCAAAATGTGGTGTACTTGCTCAATTTCTTTGTTGTAATCTTCTTCTGTTTGTCGATTTTCACAGGGGCCTTTACAGTTTCCGATATGGTATTCTAAGCAGATTTTATATTTTTTTGAAGCAACATTTTCTTCCGATAAATTTAAAATACAAGTCCGAATCGTATAAAGTTGACTAAACATTTCGAGTAAAGCATACATGGCTTTTGAATTGACAAATGGGCCATAGAGTTTACCTTTTGCTTTATCATCCATGCGGCGAGTAGTGATTACCCTTGGAAAACGTTCGTTTGTTACGCACACAAATGGATACATTTTATCATCTCGTAATAAAATATTAAAACGAGGCTGATGTTTTTTGATAAGTGTATTTTCGAGTAAAAGGGCATCATATTCTGTTGGAACAATCGTAAATTCTAGCTTCCGAATATTGACAACTAAGCGGCGTGTCTTGCGGTCATGGCGGCTAAAATTGTAGAAATAACTACTTACTCGATTTTTTAGGTTTTTTGCCTTTCCTACGTAAATAATCTCATCGTTTTCATCAAAATAGCGATAAACACCCGGCTCTTCAGGCAGTTGTGGTAATACAGATTTATAATCAAAGGTAATTTCTGACATAAACTTTTGGGCTTTTGGTGCCTCTCAAAATTTGAGAGACTTAATAAATAACAAAAATAAATGATTTTACGGTTCAATATTTTTTTAGTGGCTCTTTGTTTGAAAACATAATGGCTAATTTTGCTTTGTAGTTTACTAAATTTATACAAGCTGTTATGATTAAAAAAGTATTTTATTCAATCTACTTCTTTGTTCAACTTTCTTATGTAATAACTTTTGCTCAACCCTCTGGTTTTATAGATGAGGTAATTTCTGAAAATTGGACTATTCCCACAGGGCTCACTTTTGATGCTAACGGAAGAATGTATGTTTGGGAAAAAGGAGGAAAAGTTTATATAGTTGAAAATGGTATAAAATCCTCGAAACCCATCATTGATATTTCGGAAGAAGTTTTAAACTACGGTGACCATGGCCTAAATGGTTTTGCCCTTGACCCAAATTTCCTGAAAAATGGTTATGTTTATTTAATGTATGCAGCCAAACGTAATCATGTTTTAAACTTCGGAACTCCCGCCTACGACCCTAATGCTGAAACGCTATTTCAGACCACCATTGGGCGAATTACTCGATATACACTGACTGCTTCTAGCAATTTTATGGAATTAGATACTAATTCTCGTAAAGTTTTGCTTGGAGAGACTCCCTCAACGGGAATACCTATTTTAGTTGATAATCATGGTGTAGGAACTTTAGCTTTCGGTTTGGACGGAAGTCTATTAGCTAGTACAGGTGATGCTGCTCTGGCTGTTGATGGGGTAGTAGATGATACAAAAAATGATTGGTTTTTGGAAGCGATAAAGTTAGGTTTCATCAAACCCGAAGAAAATATTAATGCGTATCGGAGTCAATATTTAAATGCTTTGAATGGTAAAATCTTAAGAATTGACCCCGCAACTGGAAATGGAATTTCATCAAATCCATTTTACGATGCGGTTAATCCTCGTTCGCCCAAATCAAGAGTTTGGAGTTATGGTTTAAGGAATCCTTTTAGATTTTCTTTTAAACCCAATACAGGCAGTCCTAATATTGCAGATGCTAACCCTGGCATAATTTACATGGGTGATGTGGGTTGGTTTCATCGAGAAGAAATCAACATTGCGGCCAAAGGTGGTTTGAATTTTGGTTGGCCAATTTACGAAGGCATTGATTTTTTGAACAAAGCCTACCAGGATAGTAAGTTTTTTCCTACAAATCATCAGAAACCAATCATTGATTGGCGTGGTACTTTTGCCCAAGGCATCGTAGATGGCGATGCCTTTGCCGTAGGTTCGCCCCAGTTTAAGGGAAATAAGTTTTCTGGAAATTCCTCAATTGGTGGATTATGGTATAATTACCAACAATTTCCGAGAGAATATCAGAACCTTTATTTTCAAGGCGATTATGAAGGTTGGATAAAAGCTTTTAGATTTGATACAAAGGGTAATCCAACCGAAGTGATTGATTTTGTGAGTGGGGTGCACCCAACCTCTTTTGCCATCAACCCAAAAGATGGAGCCATTTATTATACCAACTATTTTTACCCAAATATTCAAGAAATTCGTCGATTATCTTATAATCCTAATGCTAATCGCCGCCCAACGGTGGTGCAATCGGTTTCGCCCAATTTTGGTAAATCTCCGCTAACCGTAAACTTTCGAGGGAGCGATTCAAAAGACCCAGAAGGAACCGCACTAAAATATGAATGGAATTTTGGCGATGGACAAACGTCTTCTGAAGCTAATCCGAGCCACACTTATCAATCAACGGGAAAAGTAGCTACTTTTGTGGCTACTGTAAAAGTTACCGATGAAGCAGGCTTATCTTCTTCAAAATCTATCAACGTTTTTGTTGATAATACGCCTCCGCAAATATTGAGTACAAGTCTTGATAAGGTAGAGTTTTTTGATAATGCTAAAGATTTTCCGATAACGCTCAATGCTCAGGTAAGCGATGCAGAACATCCACAAGAGCAATTGAATTATTTGTGGTCGGTTTTATTGTATCATGATGACCACATTCATTTCATTACTTCTTCTTATAAGCCAACTGGCGAGACAACTTTAGGCGTTGTACCTTGCGATGCTCAAACCTATTTCTACAAAGTAACTCTAACAGCTACAGACCCAGAAGGCCTAAGTTCAACTTATGAAAAAACGATTAAGCCTATTTGTGGACTTTTAAGTACCTCCCCAGAGCAAATAGACTTAAGTGTGGCTCCCAACCCAACCCAAAACTCGATAGATATATTTCCTTTAAGTAGTTTTATGAACAAAACTCTTAAAGTAAGTCTTTTGTATACTGATGGAGGTTTAATGATGGAAAAAGAAGGTTTTTGGCCAGAAATAAAGCCGTTACTCGATTCAAAACTTGTCAATGCCGAAAGAGGCTTGTATTTACTTAGAATTGAAACCGATAACTTCTCTAAAACTTTCAAAGTCATTAAAAACTAATAAAACCCACCATTTTATAGAAAGTAAAAGCGAATCAAATACACTATATTTCGGTAGAAACAAGCAAGTATCGGTATTTGCGTGCCGTAGGGACGCAACTTATTATTATGTTCTACTTCACCATAAAATATAATGCCTTAAACCAGCTTGACATTATTTCTGAAATTTTCTTTAAAAAAATTTGTATTAATTAATTTTTGAAATTTACTTTGTAATACAAAGTTCTTTTTATTGAATCATGCATACAGATAAAATCCATTTTTCATTTACAATCAGCAGAGCCACATTGAGTTTGGCATTAATTACTGCCTTATGTTGTATTTTATTGTTGATAAGAGTTGTTCAAACGGAAGAACTGAGAGGTATTTTTTTGCTTTGGAATTTGTTTTTAGCTTGGGTGCCATTATTTTTTGCATTGATAGCTCGTCGAATGACAACAGCTGGAATATTTTCCAGAGCCGAGCAAATGCTTATCATTATTAGTTTAGGGTTTTGGCTTTTGTTTTTTCCCAATGCACCATATTTGATTACCGATTTGATGCACTTAGGCGAATTTCAAAACCATATCAAATGGTTCGATTCGGTAGGTTTCTTCTGTGCTGCTTTGGCTGGTTTAGCCACTGGCCTTTATTCACTGCATGTTGTGCATCAGGTGCTTAATAGGTTGATGAGCAGTATTTTAGCTTGGTTTTCTATTGCAGCTAGTACCATACTTTCAGGTTTTGGCTTATATCTTGGCCGTTTTATTCGATTCAATAGTTGGGATTTATTCACAAAGCCATTTTATTTATTCAGAAAATCGTTTCATGAACTTCAAAACCCTTTGGCTATTCAAACGACTTTGGTTTTTACGTTGGTAGTCATGGTACTTTATGTTTCGATGTTTATTTTAATACCAAGCAGACATGCAAATACTGAAAATGCTGCGTAGTTTTCGCTATGCTTTGGCAGGAATAAGAATTTTATTGACAGAAAATAATGCCCAATTTCATGTATTAGCAGGAGTGGTAGTGGTTGCGGCGGGGTTTTATTTTCAGATTTCGGCGAATGAATGGGCAATCATCATTACACAAATTGGTTTAGTATTGGTAGTGGAAGCACTCAATACCGCAATCGAAAAACTCTGTGATTTTGTGTCGCCCGAATACGAACAACTTATCGGTAAAGTCAAAGATTTGTCAGCTGGTGCGGTTTTGATAATGTCAATAGTTGCAGTAATTGTCGGATTTATCATATTTTTGCCTAAACTATTCACCCAAACGCTTTTTTAAGACACTTGATATTGATTTATGAACGAACATCTCGAAAATCTAAAAGAAATTCGCTCCTTAATGGAACGCTCTTCGAAATTCCTTTCATTGAGTGGTCTTTCAGGAATATCAGCAGGTATCTGTGCTTTGTTGGGTGCGTGGTACGCTCATCAGAAAATACATATTGAAGGACTTTATTTGCTTTTTGACCCAAAAGTTAGGCAAGAAATTGTACCTTTGTTATTGCTTGATGCCGCCGTTGTTTTGCTAGGAGCATTAATCTTTGGGGTCTTGTTTACTGTCAGAAAAGCCCGAATGCAAGGCTTGAATGTATGGAACTCTACCTCAAAAAGATTGGTAATAAGTATGCTAATACCATTATTGGCTGGAGGAATATTTTGTTTGGGTTTACTTTACAATGGATTCTTTTGGATTTGCTTTCCAGCTACCTTGGTTTTCTACGGTATTGCTTTGGTAAATGCGAGTAAATACACTGTAAATGATACTTATTATTTAGGTTTGAGTGAAATTATCTTAGGATTAGTTTCATTATTTTTGGCTCGTTGGAATTTGGTATTCTGGGCTGTAGGATTTGGAGTATTGCATATTATTTATGGCACAGTGATGTATTTTAAATATGATAGAAAATACACAACTCAAGAGTAGTGTTGGTCAAGGGGTTTAATTATTTGATTATTAATGTATTAAAAGCTAATAGCGGAGTGTCGCACAGCCAGTAGCTTAAAGCACACATGCAGATATTACAAAATTTCAATAAAGCATTTGAAAGTAAAGCTCGCTTAGGTATTATGTCGGTGCTGATGGTAAACGATGAGGTAAGTTTTATTGCCTTGAAAGAGTTATTATCATTGACTGATGGAAACCTTGCTACGCACCTTCGTGCTTTAGAGGAAGCTAATTACATCTCATTTAAAAAGGAGTTTATAGGCCGAAAACCAAGTACTGTTTACAGTGTAACTGATGAAGGGAAGAAAGCATTTGAAGAACATCTCAATGAGCTTGAAAAATTTATAAAAGGCACATAAAATTTTTTGTACTAATACTTTGAAATACAAAGTTCTTTTTTAATAAAAAATTCCTATGAAAAAACAAACCATTCAAGGCGTAAGCATCCTTGTGTTTCCGTTACTCTTTAATGCTATATTTTGGGAAGAACAATTCGGAATAAACCTCCTTATTTTCACCACATTAGCCGTATTGGTTTTAGCTGTGTTTTTATTTCCTGAAAGTATGCAAAAGCGGACTGTCCAATTATCTGTATTGCTTACAATAGTATCAGGTTTGATGGTTATTGTGCACCATTCAATCATCAGTCAATTATTACATTTAGGGTCTTTCTTTTTGTTGGTAGGTTTTCTACACGAAGGTTCGCTTAAGACGGTTGTTGGTGCGGGCATTCAATTTGCAGTTAATTTGTTTACTACTTTTATTGGGGCTTTTAAATATCTAAAAAAAGCAATAGAGCCTTTATTTGGAGGGAATCAAATTGCAAAAAAGATTGCTCGAAATATGGTTTTGGCCATTATTCCAATGTTGGTATTCTTGGTGTTTTTTCTAATTTTCTATAATGCCAATCCTGTTTTCAGCGATTTAGTAAATAATTTGAGTCAATATCTTAGTAATTTCTTCAGTTTTACATTTGATGAGTTGTTGATTGGTCGGATAAACTTCTTTATCGTTGGTACTTATTTTTCATTTTCTATTTTATTCGAATGGGGCTTCGCCTCTAAACTTCCACGATTGGATTTTTCAAATGAATATATCTCGCCAAGTAATGAATCTTCAGAGAATGCGGCAAATTATCAACGAAATGAATATAAAATTGCTTTGATGTTGATTGTATCAGTTAATGCTTTATTACTTATAATCAATATCATTGATATAAATTTTCTATGGTTAAGTTTTGATTATTCTGAAGCTGGAAATCTTGCCAAATTAGTGCACGAAGGAACGGGAACACTTATTTTAAGTATTGTAATTTCAATTGCGATTTTGCTTTATTATTTCCGACAAGACCTAAATTTTTACGAAGGTAATACAAAGCTAAAATACGCAGCTTATGCATGGATTATTCAGAATTTTATACTAGTAATCTCAGTTAGCTTTCGAAACTACTATTATATTAATTTCTACGGATTAACGCACTTACGCATTGGAGTAGCGGTATTCTTGATTCTTACTACTATCGGATTACTTACTTTATGGATTAAAATTAAGAATTTGAGGTCGTTTTTCTATATGTTTCGTGCCAATACTTGGGCTTGGTATATTGTCTTGATTTCACTAACATTAATCAATTGGGATGTAATCATTGCTCGATTTAACCTTGCACATACCTTTAGAGCAAACACTGATTTTAATTATTTGTTATCACTTTCTGACAAAACTTTGCCAATCCTTCAAGAAAATCGTGAACGTTTGTCAAGCGATGATTATAGAAATCAATTAGATAAACGAATTGAACATTACTTAAAAAGACAACAAAGATATACTTGGGTTTCGTGGAATTGGGCCGATGCAGAGGCAGTAAAAGCATTAGAAGTCAGTCAAACTAATAAATAGTAGAAAGTAGGTTATTATTGCTTATTTTTTATCGGTATTAAAAAAAAATACTACTTTTTAGTTGAAATTAAAGAAATCAATGATTCAAAAAGATAAAATGTTCACCTTTAGATTTAGACCTTTTCTTGTTTTTCTCACACTGTTTATTGTAGAAATAAGCATTGCTTTATGGTTGGATGATGCCCTTATTCGACCGTTCGTCGGTGATACTTTGGCCGTAATATTAGTGTTTTATTTCCTAAAATCATTTCTCAAAATTGCTGATTTTCAATTAGGAATGATAAGCTTAGGCTTTGCCTATTTTTTAGAACTTTTACAATATTGTCAATTCTTAAAATTTACGGGACTTCAGCAATACCGAATCCTTGTTGTTGTACTGGGAAGTTCGTTTGATTGGCGAGATTTATTGGCCTATACTTTGGGCTTTGTATGTATTTTTTTATTTACCAAAGAAACGTTAGGCTTAGAAAAACAAGCCGCTTAGACATTGCGATATGGGTTTTGTGAAAAATAATTCAATTGTTAGAGAAATTTGGGGAAATGCCGACACCATCCTATTTATTTTTGGTGGAGCCGCTGCCGAATTTTCACTCAATAAAGCGGTAGATTGGTTATATTTTACTGGAAAACTTCCTGCTGACCCTCTGGGGCGACTATTTTCGACGGTTGTTTATGCCCAAAAGATTATCTTTTCTGACGAAGAAACTGCTCATAATGCTATTGATAAAATTGCGGCCATTCATCAGGCCGTAGAGCAAAGTAGAGGGCAGCAGATTCCTGATTGGGCATATAGAGATGTACTTTACATGCTCATTCATTATTCAATTGCTGCATTTGAGTTGCTCGAACGCCCACTTACAGTGGCAGATAGAGAAGAAATTTTTGATGTTTTTAATAGGGTAGGAGCTCGAATGGGTTTGAAAGATTTACCACAAAATTATGAACAATGGTTAGTTTTGCGTGAACAGCATTTACAAGATAATTTACTCAAAAGTCATTTTACTATTGACTTATACAAACAATATCTAAAACATTTAGGTCTATTTAGATACCTTATTTTACTCGAAGGACAAAAATTAGTGGTTCCACAAAGAGTTAAACAACTTTTATCAATGAATGGGGCTTCTTGGCTTAAACCTTTTCTACTACTTTATAAATTCACACAAAAAATACGTCTTGACAGTATTTTGAAAAAAGCAATCTTGCCAACTGACTACGCCCAACAAATAATGGCTTTAGATAGAATGGCAATAAATTATTAATGGAAGGTTTCCAAATGTTAGGGTTTAGATTATAAAATTCGCTTGAGTTTCAGGCGAATTTTTATTTTTCAATGAATTTACACTAGTCACATTCTTATTTCTGCTTTAGTACGAAAGCCAACATTTTTTCGTAATTTTGTCGGATAAATCAAAAAAGTAAGCTCGAATGAATGCTGGACAAGCCTATTGCTCTTTTTGTGGCAGACGTAAAAACGAAGTTGAATTATTAATATCAGGTTCAGAAGCAAATATTTGTAATTATTGTGTAGAACAAGGCTATCAGTTGGTTCAACAAGAATTACACGGAGGAGTACCTCCACAGAAAAAAGAAAAGAAGAAAAAATCAGAATTACCAAAATTTGATTTAAAACCACCAGTTGACCTTAAAAAGCACCTTGACCAATTTATTATCGGACAAGATGAAGCTAAGAAGGTTTTGAGTGTTGCGGTTTATAACCATTATAAACGCCTTATGCAGCCTCGTCAAGAAGATGATGTGATGATTGAAAAATCGAATATCATCATGGTTGGTGAAACAGGTACTGGGAAAACTTATTTAGCCCGTACAATTGCCAAAGTATTACAAGTGCCATTTGCCATTGCCGATGCCACTGTACTTACCGAGGCTGGCTATGTAGGTGAAGACGTTGAAAGTATTTTGAGTCGCTTGTTACAAGCTGCTGATTTCAATGTAGAATTGGCCGAAAGAGGAATTGTTTATATTGATGAAATTGATAAAATTGCTCGTAAAGGAGATAATCCTTCCATTACGCGTGATGTGAGTGGCGAAGGTGTACAACAAGGCCTTTTAAAACTACTTGAAGGTTCGGTAGTAAGTGTCCCACCACAAGGCGGACGTAAGCACCCAGAACAAAAATTGATTCAAATAAATACCGAAAATATCCTTTTCATTTGTGGAGGAGCTTTTGATGGTATCGACCGCCACATTGGTAAGCGTATGAATACGCGTCCGATAGGTTTTTCGAATAATGAAAAAACAATAGATATTTCTGCCGATTCTAGCCTTCTACGTTTTGTTACGCAACAAGACCTTAAATCTTTTGGCTTGATTCCTGAACTTATTGGTCGTTTACCATTGCTTACTTATCTAAATCCGCTAGATCGTTCGGCTTTGCGTAGAATTTTAACCGAACCTAAAAATGCATTGGTTAAGCAGTATAGAAAGCTCTTTGCAATGGAAGATGTGCAGTTAGAATTTTCTGATGAGGCATTAGAATATATTGTTGATAAAGCAATGGAGTTTAAACTCGGAGCGAGGGGCTTACGCTCAGTGTGTGAAGCCATTATGACTGATATCATGTATGAAATTCCTTCTGATAAATCGGTGAAAACATTTACCATTACCCTTGATTACGCACAAAATATGTTTGAGCGTTCGGCTATTTACCAACTAAAAATGGTTGCGTAGTTTTTGTAAATGAAATAAGTAAATTTCATAAATTATTAGAGTAAGAATACTGAAGTATAATTTTTCGAAAGGTCTCATTTTGTTTTTGAAGTGAGACCTTTCTTGTTTTCAATCCTAAAACTCAATTAAAATGAATGTTATTTTCTTACACGGATTTGGCGAAGATGCTAGCGTTTGGGAAACATTTCTTCCGCTTCTACCAGAAAAATATCAATATTTTACCCCAGATTTTGCTTCACTCACAAATCCTGAGAGTATTTCTGCTTATGCAGATTGGTTAAAGGGTTTTATTGATGAAAAAGGTATAGATAAATGTGTAATTATTGGTCATTCAATGGGTGGTTATATTGCACTTACTTTTGCTGAAAAATATGCAGAACAGGTAGTGGGTTTAGGATTATTCCATTCTTCGGCTTATGCAGATAATGAAGAAAGAAAGGGAATTCGATTGAAGACAGCACGTGTAATTGAGCAGCAAGGAACAGCAAAATTTATCAAAGGATTCTATCCAAATATGTTTTCTGAGGAATTTAAAGAGAAAAATGTAGCTTTCATTGAAAAGCAGATTGAACGATTTGCCCATTTACCGAAAGAGGCTTTAATGAATGCTCAAATCGCTATGCGTGGAAGGGAAGATAAAACGACTATTTTAAGAAATGCCGAATACCCAATCATGATTTTGGCAGGAGAAAAAGATACTTTTGTGCCAATTCAAGCTGCCCTAGAACAAATTAGTCTTTTAAAGAATAATAAAAGTGCGGTTTTGAATGGAGTCGCACACGCAGGAATGTTTGAAAATCCAATTGAAAGTGGCAAAGTGATAGCGGCGTTTTTAGAAAGCATTTAACAAAAATTTCTATACAAAATACTCAAAATAAAAGCCGACTGTGAAGTCGGCTTTTGTAATAAATATATGTTTGAACTGCTTATTTCCAACCGTCATCAGAGGGTTTTGGTTTTGGAGCTGGCTTTTTAGTTGCTGGTGTATTGCCTCCTTTTCCAGGGGCTGCCGCAGTTGGGAAGCCACCACCCGGATTTGATGAGGAAACAGCAACTCCTTTTTCAACTCTTGAATAAACACGACTAACGATTTTCCATTCACCATTGATTTTCAAAAGATTCAAGAAATCAACGAATTTGAATGTAGGTAATTCTTCTTCTGTTACAGCTGTTGCTGCAGTACCAGCATAACTATAATTTACAATCTTGCTAGTCCATTTAGCACCGCCTGCAGGCACTGCCGCAATAAACTTCTTTACGGGCATTTCAGAAACCTTACCATCTTTACTCAAATTACGTAGGTTGGCATAAGGAAAGAAGGCACGATTTAAGCGAGCCGTATCACCTGCTGCCCCACCTTCTAAATAGTTATTGATTGTTTCTTTGATAGCTTCATCTTCTGACTGAGCAAAAGAGCTTAAGGAAATGCTCAACAAGGCTATCACTGCAAGTATTGATTTTTTCAATTTCATCGGTTTGATAGTTTAAAATATAGTGCTAAAATAACGAAAATATTTTTTTACTATTGCTATTGTTTTTTATTTCGCTGCATATTCTTTTATCGTAGGACTCAGGTTTGCTGCGTATGTTACCTGTTTTAAGTGATAATGGTTAGAAATTTTGATAATTTTTAGAAAATGAATTAAAATCATATGTGAATGGCATTTCCAAGAATAAGCTTTGTTTTTTGTTGATTTTATTTGTTTCAAAATGGATAAAGCTAAAATATTAAAAAAAAACGTTACTTTTTTTGATTTCTACGTCTTAAGTCCATAAATGTAAATAAAAAAGCTTTTGATAGCCGAAAACTAAAATAATCTCCAAAAAGAAATGTTTTTCGCTTGCTTAAATTAAGTTTTTAATACATTTGTAGTAAATAAATTTTCTTAACTCAAAACAGTAAATACACAAAATGGGATTAATGTCGTTTTTTAAAGGTGTGGGCGAAAAACTTTTCGGACATAAAGAAGAAGCAGCCCCAGTTGAGCAAAAAGAAGAGCTTAAAGCAAGTGCATTGTTGGCACATGTTCAGAAGCTTGGCTTGTCATTCAACACGCTTACGGTTAAAACATCTGGTGATACAGTAACTTTAGTTGGTGAAGTTGATTCACAAGAAGATGCAGAAAAAATTGCTTTAGCAGTTGGAAATGTTGAAGGTGTACACATGGTTGATAATCAACTTACAGTGGCTAACCCAGAGCCAGAAGCTCAATTCCACACTGTTGAGAAAGGCGATACACTTTCCAAAATAGCTAAACAATATTATGGCGATATGATGAAGTATCCTGTAATTTTTGAAGCGAATAAACCTATGTTAAAAGATCCAGATTTAATTTACCCTGGTCAAGTGCTAAGAATTCCAGCCCTTTAATTTGTTTTAAGGATAGATTTATAAAAAAGCCTTTCTTGTTAATACAGGAAAGGCTTTTCAATTATTTAGTTGATAGCTTTTAACAATGCACCTATCAAACTAAATTCTTGTAATTATCTTTGAAGTATTGATATTCTTTTTCTAAAACAGCCATATTTTCGAGAAAATTAGTGAGGTCACCAGTTTTGGAAGGCACTTCTATAATAGCCGTAATTTCGTGAATACGGGCTAGGCCAATAGTGCCTGAATTTCCTTTCAGCGTGTGTAACTCACGTTGAATCGTTCGTACATCATCAGGATAAGCATTTTTGGTATTTTGTATTTGTTCTTCAGCTTCGTTTTCAAAATCTTCAAATACACTTGCAAGCATTTCAGCACCAACCATTTCTTTGAGCTGATTCACAATTTCCATATCAAAAGCTGGAATACTTGGGTCTATTGGACTATTATCATCAACTTTTTTATCAACATCATCAACGGTTATAGTAGGAGGGGCAGTCTGCGGGCTCTTTGCTTGGGCATTGGGTACTATTTCGTTTACTTTCTGAATCAAAATAGATGCTCGAATAGGCTTCGGAACGTAATCGTCCATCCCTTCACTCAAAAATCTTTCACGGTCATGTTGCATTGAATAGGCAGTCATGGCCACAATTTTTGGTAAAGCATTTCCGTATAACTGCCTTAAACGTTTAGTGGTCTCTATTCCATCCATTTCTGGCATCTGAATATCCATGAAAATTACGTCAAAGCCATGTCCTTCACCAAAAACTTCAATGGCTTTTGCTCCACTATCTGCAGTAAGTACTTCGCAACCAGCTTTTATCAAAATCTCTGAAGCTACTTTTCTATTTACTTGATTATCATCAACCAATAATATTTTTGGTGTGTGATTACTAAAGAAATTGGTTAATTGAATTTCAGCTTCCGAACTTTCACTCACACTTGGACTAATGGTTGTGGAGCGAACTTCAATTGTAAACCAGAATGTACTTCCTTTTCCAGGTGTAGAAATAACACCCATATCGCCTTTCATGAGTCGGCAAAGTTCGCGTGAAATTGCCAAACCAAGTCCTGTACCACCAAATGATTTTTTGGTTGAATTATCTACTTGTTGGAAAGCTCCAAAAAGTAGTTTTTGGTCATCCTCAGAAATTCCTATACCTGTGTCGGTTATTTCTCCTCGTAAAATATTAATTTTTCCGTTGGCAGAAACTTTTGATAATGAAATAGTTACACTTCCATTTTCAGTAAATTTGAGAGCATTTGAAGTAAGGTTTGAGAAAATTTGTAAGAGACGAGTTTGGTCGGCAATGAGATAAGCTGGCACATCATCGGCAATATGATAGCTAATTTTATTATTTTTCTCGATGGCTCGCTGACGGAATAATGCAACTAATCGTTCTAAAATTTCCTTGATATCTAACGGAGCATTATGCAAATCCATTTTGCCCGCTTCAATCTTCGATAAATCAAGAATATCGTTTAGGATTGTCAGTAAAGTTTCTGACGATTTCTTGATGGTCTGCACATAATCTTTTTGTTCGGGGTTGAGCGGTGTTTCGTACATTAAATCAATCATACCAATAACACCATTCATTGGGGTACGAATTTCGTGACTCATGTTGGCCAAGAAGCGTTCTTTTACTTTCAACGAACGTTCGGCTTCATCTTTGGCAACGAGTAGTTCTGCAGTGGTTTTCTTCAATTCTGAAATATCACGAGCTACACCCTCGACTTCAATAGGAATGCCTTTTGAGTCTTTAATCATGCGAATATTGAGCATAAACTGGCGAAGCTCACCATTTTTTCGTTTTACAACTACTTCGAAATTGGTAATACTTCCAGCTTTCAATAAACCTTTAATATTTTTTGAACTATCGACGGCATTTTCGAAGAATTTATCAACCTTATTTCCCATTACTTCCTCAACTGTATAGCCAGTATGCGTAAGTACTGATGGAGAAATCATGGTGATATTTCCACCTAAATCTGTGCGGTAGTAAATATCAATAAACGACTCAATGGTGTCTCTAAATTTCTGCTCACTTTTCTGAAGAGTGATGGTAGAATTTTTCTTATCAGTAATATTTTGTGCAATTCCCGAAACTTCCTCTACTTGACCACTTTCGGTTGATAGAATAGGATTAAGGAAAAACTCATACCAGTCATCACCACCGTCGATGTTACCCCAGTGCATTTCGAAGTATTGGGGTTGCCCACGGAAAGCCTCGTTGTATTTTTCACGAAGAATGGGGCGGTCTTCCGGAGAAATTAGCTTCCAACCAAGTTTCTCAATACTCATATTGATTTCGGGTGGATTGCCCAGTGTTCGCTGAATTAGATTTACATAGTTTCTATTAAATGAACTGAGCTGACGTTTTTGATTGACTGTCCATATTACGTGCGAACTACTATCAAATACCGCATTCAAACGAGCTGTTTGACGAACTAAATCTTCTTCTTTTTGCTTGCGTACGAGTGCTACGGCTACCTGCCCCGAAACGAACTCAAGCAATTCTAAATCTCTACTATTGAACTTATTACGGTCACTGTAAGATTTTACGCCAATTACACCTGTAGTACGTTCACCCACACGAAGTGGTACGCATAACATTACTTCAGGAAGAGCCGAGCCGTAAAAGTATATTTTATCTACCTCGACTAGGCGTTGAATATCTTCGTTAGTAAGGAAAAGTGGTTTGTTTTGCACCATCGAATACTCAACAATACCATTGCCGAGTTTTCTACGGTGATAATTTCCTTCAGTTTCTGAATATTCATCAATAAAATAAGGAAAATATATCGAACTTTCTTCTGGCTCGTAAAGAGCAACAAAGAAATTATTAGCTTGAATATTCTTTTGAAGTTCTTCGTGAACTTGTGTTAAAAACTCATGTAAGTTAAGAGTATTAAGGTTGAGTTGAGCAATTGTGTAATAAAGTTGTTGAGCCTTTTCTGCTCGACGACGCTGTGTAATATCTCGAAACAAACAACGAAAGGCTGTTGGCTTCCCATTTTCGAAACGGCAACTGATATCTCCTAAGAGATATACTCGTTTTCCATCTTTATTTCTTACAACTGTTTGAAAATCAATTATTTGCTCATCTCCTTCTTTAAGTCTTTGCAGCGTGTCGAGGGCATTTTCGGCAAACTGCGGGTGTAGCATATCTTTGAAAGTTAGTTGCGTGAGTTCAGAGTCGGAATACCCGAAAGTATCACGAAAAGCGGTATTGACAAACAAAAAACGCCCACTCAAAGATAATAACATGATGATTTCAGATGTATTATCAACTAAATCTTTCAACTGGTCTATACCCTGTTCTGGTTGTGCTTGGGAAAGTTGAAATTTGAGTTTTTCGATTTCGAATAGTAAGTCTTCTTGGGATTTATCTGTGTGCATACCTCAAAACAATAGATTTTAATAATGTGGTAAATATAGTAAGAAAGATGGATGTAGGAAATGAAAGAAGAAATAAGTCTGATGCAATTGTTTTTTTCGGTAGTCTCCGCATTATTAATCAATTGAAATTAATTTTTGAAATTTTGCAAAGTCAATTTATAGACATGAATTAATGGTTTAAAAAGTAGAAATGCCTGATTATGAAACTAATTTCAATCAAAAATCAGAGAAATAAATATATTGGTGAGATGTGTAATATTTTCTATTTTTACTAATCATTATCTACACCTAAAGCCATAAGAAACAATGTTTGAGAAACTTCATAAGTTGGTTAGTCAATTTGTTACGCTGACAGATAAAGAAAAGCTTATTTTAGAAAGTGCTTACAGCATTAGGCACGTGCCTAAAAATTTTACTTTAATTGCGGAAGGTGAGGTTGCAAAAGAGCTTTATTTTATCAATAAAGGCTTGATGCGTCTTTTTTATAATAAAGATGGCGAATATATTACAGCTTATATTTTTAGAGAAAACCTATTCGCCAGTTGCTATGAAAGTTTCTTACAACAAACACCAGGTATTCAATGCTTAGAAACTTTAGAAGATTGTGAATTACTTTGCATAACCAAAGAGGCAATGGATAATTTATATGAAACCCTGCCTAAAATAAATATTCTTACTCGGAAAATTGCCGAACAGAGATTCATAAATAGCCAAATGATTCTTTCTTCGTTTTTACTCGATAGTCCAGAAACTCGCTACCAAAAATTTGCTGCCGTTAATGGCGACCTTTTTCTTCGTATTCCGCACCATATTATTGCTTCTTATTTGGGTATCACACCCGTTTCTTTGAGCCGTATTCGAAAACGATTAATTGAAAAACGTTCTTAAGTATTTCTTTACAATTGTTAATGCATCGAGGCTTTGCTTGGCAATACCTTTGTTGCATAAATAATTGATATATGAAATACGCAATCAAGACCGAAATAGTAATTAATGCAAGCAAAGAGCGGGTATATAATGCTCTCACCGATTTTAAAAATTATCATACTTGGAATCCATTTATCATTGAAAGTAAAGGAGATGCCATTGAAGGGACGACGCTTGTGAATAAGCTAAAACAAGGTGAGCAAACTTTTACTTTTAAGCCTATTCTTACTTGCGTTGTCCCTAACGAAAAGTTTGAATGGTTGGGAAGTCTTCTCTTTAAAGGGCTTTTTGATGGAAATCATTATTTCCATATCGAAGAACTGGAAAATGGTCAGGTTTTACTCACTCACGGTGAAAATTTTTCGGGAATACTTACTTCTTTTTTACTAAAACGTATTGGAGATTCTACAAGAAATGGTTTTGTGGAAATGAATATTGCTTTAAAAAGTCTACTTGAATCCAGATAAAAAAATAATAAAATTATGAAAAAGCTCTTGTTTGTTTTTGGGTTAATTGTGGTTGGATTTTGTGCATTTTTTACCTTTGAAAATTATCAATTTAACCAATTGATTAACCAGTCTAGTATAAATGGTATGAATATTCCCATTAATCCTAACGCTCCTGTCAATTCAAAAGCAGCGATTGTAATTAACGCTTCAGTTGATAGCGTTTGGAAAACTTTAACGAACATAAAAAATTGGCCACAATGGCAAAAGAATATCACGGAAGTAGAAGTATTGAGTGAAATTGAGGAAGGAACTGCCTTTCAATGGAAAGCTGGCGGACTAACCTTTCACTCGAAAATTCATACAAAAAAACCGATGCAGGCTTTCGGCTGGACTGGTACTACTCTTGGTGCAAGTGCCATTCATAATTGGCATTTTATAGCAGAGAATGGTAGAACTATTGTAAGAGTTGAAGAGAGTTTACAAGGTGTATTTCCAAGATTATTTCAAGGATATTTCCAGAAGAACCTTGATTTAGGGGTAGTGCAAAACTTGAAAGAATTAAAAGATGCTTCAGAGTTAAGGTAATTTTTGATAAATGGCTTGAAAATTAGTCAATTAATTTAAAATCCGCAGTACGAAGTTTCTGAACTCTGCACTGCGGGTTTTATAGATTTTAATTCTTTTAACCTTCTAATTCCAATTTTTTACCCTTTCCTGCACCTTTCGATTGCTTGATTCGATAATTGAGGGTTAGGTTAAATTGGCGTCTTCTAAATTGCGAACTGCCTTCAGTGCGGAATGTTGAACCTTCAGTAATACTTCTGAATTTACGGGTATTGAAAATATCAAGAATGCTAAAATTGAGTGTGCCGTTGCCCTTGAAAACATCTTTACTGGCCGAAAAGTCGAAGTAATATAAAGGTAAACGTGTACCTTGAACGGTCTTTTGCTTGGCTTCGTAGTTGCCTCTTATTTGAAGGTCTAAACCTTTAGGTAAATTGAAACGAGAGGTTTGGCGAATAAACCAGCTATTTGTTTCTCTTTTATAGGTTTTGTCGATATTACTTCCATCAATAGTTGCATGGAAAAGATTAAAGTTAAAATCTAATTTCCACCATTTGGCAAGATTATATTGGCTCGTAAATTCCATACCGTAGGCTTGCTCGCCCAGTAGGTTTTCGGGGCGTGTGGTTGCAAAACCAAGAGCATTGACTTGGCGAATACGTTCAATTTTTCCGTCGGTATCGCGGTAGTAAACCGATGAGCCAAGCGAGCCTTTTTCGAAATATTTGATATGACCAATTTCGTAAACATTGCTAAACTCAGGATTTAAGTTCGGATTTCCACCAAAGAAATTTCGGTTGTCGGAGAAAGTAGCAAACGGACTCAAATCATTATAAAAAGGCCTACGAACCCTTCTACTATAACTTACCTGAATAGAATTTTCTTGAGGTAAGGCATAAGTTAAATGCAAGCTTGGAAATAAATTAGCATATTTTCGTGGGTTAACCTCGTTAGTTTCACGGAGTGTAGTTTTTACATCAGTCCATTCAGCACGGAGGCCCGCTTGATACGAAAATTGTTTGGTTTTATTCCCCAAAATTGCGTAAGCAGCATTAATGTTCTCATCATAAATGAAGTAGTTTTTTAAACCGGGTACCACCACAAATTGACCCTGTTCATTCTTTTGATTCACTACATAATCATTCACCATATCTCTGAAACTACTCCTTAATCCTGTTTCGAATTTACCTTCTTTTCCGATGGGTTGCACATAATCAATCTGAAATAGCCATTGTTTCTCAAATTCATCATTAAGCGAGTTTTGTACCAATGACTTCGATGAAATGATTGTTTCATTCGGGGTAAAATAATCTTGTGTAAAAAGTTGGTCAGAACTTTCCCAGTTATCTAAAAATCTTATTTCAGCATTGAATTCTTGCCCTTTTCGAGCATAAGTTTTCTTATAGCTCAATACATATTCCGAGTTTGGCTCAGTTTCTTGTTCATCTTGTTTACGCTTGCTAATTCCTGTAAGGTTATTGTTGGTAAATAGATAATCTTCGTAGCGAAGGTTTGTGATTCTACGAGCCTTGCTGCGGCGGTAAAGATATGATGCGGTAATGGTATTTTTATCGTTGAAAAAATAATCGAGTCCACCTCTAATGTTAGTATTAAAACCCGTTAGTGTACCATTATTTCTTTGTTTGAGGAAGAAGGTCGTATCATTGCTTTGGCGTTCTTGAGAAAGCGATGAAACATTAGGACGAATGTTGTAAGCAATGCTATAATTGACAAAAAAGTTTACTTTTCGGTGGCGATAATTAATATTTGCTGCACCGCCATAATTCACGGGTTGACCTGTAATTACATCAAAAGAGCCATTAAAACCTTGTTTTTGGTCTTTTTTTAAGATAATATTGATAATTCCTGCCATGCCTTCTGCTTCATATCTGGCCGATGGGTTGGTAATTACCTCCACTCGTTCAATCATACTTGCTTGTAATGATTGTAAACCACTTCCACCTTTAAAGCTGACCAAACCCGAAGGTTTGCCATCAATCAGAATTCTTACGTTATCACTACCGCGGAGTTTTACACCTCCATCTGGGTCAACCGAAACTGAAGGAATATTGGTAAGAATATCAGAAGCTGAACCGCCCGCATTGGCCAAATCTTTACCCACATTAAAAACTCGCTTATCGAGTTTCATTTCCATTGAGCTTTTTTCAGCTTGTACAACAACTTCTTTTAAGGCATTGGCCGAAGGTTCTATTTTAATATTACCAAAATCAATTACAGGATTTTCTTTTGTTAGCGAGATTTTGGCAGTTTTAGTGTTTTTATAGCCCATGTATTCAACTTCTATGTAATAATTTCCGTAGGGTGCGGCTATTGAAAACTCACCTTTTTCATTCGTAATATTACCCGTGATTAGTTTATTATCTGCACTATTTGATACACGAATACTGGCAAAACTGAGGGCTTCGTTGGTGGTGGCATCTACTACTTTGCCTTTTATCTGGGCCTTATTATTAGCTTGTGCGAAAAGTAGGTTTTCTGTTAAAAAAATGATACTTAAGAAAAGTAAAAAGTGTTTCATTAAAATATAGTTTTGAATAGATAAGGTATTGCAAAATAATATATCAAAGGTAATATTTTATCAATAAATCTACATCTGATACTCAAAGCACTATAAATACCTATAATTACTCGACTATTTTGTTTATTACGGATATACAGGAGAGTTTGTGAAGATTTTTAGGGCGATTCATTCTATGTAAATCTTTAAATCAGTATTTCCTTGGTAAATGTAGCAAGAAGTTTCAGTCAGCAGATTTGATTTTTACCTAGAATATTGGCTTGTTATTAAATTAAAATTGGTTAAGAAAAGCTAAGCCTATAAGCTTAGTTTTTCTTAACCAATTTATTGATTTTTAAATATTTGATAGATTAATTTATTATTTTTTGTGCTCCAAGGCATAGTGTCTTCTGAGCATATCTTCGCCAAAATCATTTGTAAAATCTCGCACAACTGTATGCACATGATTAGCATTGTTTTGTGTATTGTCATATTCAATCAAAAGTACATCATTCTGAATTCTATAATAATGCCCTTTGCCTCCATATTGTTTTTCGCCCATCCAAACAAAACGCAATTTATCTAAGCCCGCTTTTTCAATTTTATTCATAAATTCATCGGCAAAACCAAGCGGATAATTTTTTACATAAAGACTAACTATTTGCATTAATTTTATTTGTTGCTCTTTGGTCATATCTGTATATAAAATACCTTCTTCTGGTAATCTGCCAAATTGCTTGCTATTGAGCGTAAACATATCATAAGGAGCAACCGACGATGTAATTGCTTTTTTTAATTGTTTTTCATCAAACGAATTTAATAATTCAAAAGCAAAATTACATTCGTTCTTTAAAATTTGATAACCTTTTTGTGCTCCACTTGGCACAATCGCAGGATTATTTCCCATGAAAAGTGGTGTTCCTGATACAATTTTATTGTTTTCAGAAGTAAAATTGAGTGATAAATGATGTCCTTCTACACGCCATCCCCAAAAGCTTTTAGCATCTGGTTTTCCGAAAATCGTAAAATAATATTTCAATGGGTTTCGACGGTCGCTGTTGGGTATATTTTCAAGTTCTTTCAATATAATTTCTAGTTGTATAATTGCAATGGCTTTTTCTTGACCTTGCTCACTTAAAGTTGACTTTAATAAATTCATTGCAGCCGCTTTTTGTGCATCATTCATTGATTTTAACCATAAACCATTGCGTTCTTTCGGAATAAAATACCAATTACTTCGCTCTTCCGATTCATAAGGATAATTGACGATAGCAAGTTGTTCTTTATCTAAGGTAGCCAAAAAAGCTTTTGCAGCAGCTAAAGAACCTGATGCATTGTTTTGGGCAAAAGAAATTGCGTTAAAACAGGTGTAAAATAAAATAATAAAAATAAGATTTTTCATTGTAAAATTTGAGGTTGAATAATCCTTAAAGATAAGCAATGAGAATTTAAAATTGAGAAATACAAATTGAAAACAGATTAAAATTTCATAATACCTAAATAAAAAATTTGAGGTAAGTATAAAAAGAAAGACGTAATTTTGGCTTATGGAAAAAGTAAAAGCGAAAAAACATTTGGGTCAGCACTTCTTGAAAGATTTAGAGGCTGCTCAGAAAATTGTCAATCTGCAATCGTTGCACCGTGGCTATAGTAAAGTACTAGAAATTGGCCCTGGAATGGGAGTACTAACACAATATTTACTCCAACGAACAGATTGTCAGACCTACGTAGTAGAAATCGACCAAGAATCCGTGGTGTATCTCAATGAACATTTTCCAATGCTCAGAGGAAGAATTTTTTCAGAAGATTTTTTGAAAATGGACCTTAGTAAAGTTTTTGGAACTGATAGTGAGCCGTTTGGCATCATTGGTAATATGCCGTATAACATTTCTTCTCAGATTTTCTTTAAAGTTTTAGAGCATAAAGATTTGGTACTAGAAGTAGTAAGTATGCTTCAAAAAGAAGTAGCACAACGCATTGCTTCAAAACCAGGTAAGAAAGATTATGGTATTTTAAGTGTGCTTTTGCAGGCTTTTTACGATATTGAATATAGCTTTACAGTATATCCGGGTGCATTTATTCCGCCGCCGAAAGTAGATTCTGGTATTATTCGTCTTAGAAGAAATAATGTTGAAAATTTGCCTTGTAGTGAAAAGAAATTCTTTCAGGTAGTGAAAGCAGGTTTTAACCAAAGACGCAAAACCTTGCGTAATGCTCTTAAGCCCATTGGCTTGAATTTTGAACACGAATTGCTCAACAAAAGAGCCGAACAGTTAGGTGTAGAAGAGTTTATATTGCTTACTAATTTATTTGCCGAAAACGCTTAGATACATTTGGGCAATCCTTGAATAGAGGCGAGCCACGGAGTTGGCAAAAATAGAAAACTGGAAAAATGACAACATTTGAGCTAACCAAAGAGTACGTAGAGAAAATAGAGGCAGCCATTGAGCAGAAAGATGAGAAAATGCTCATGGCCGAGATGGAAGAGCTATATCCTGCCGATATCGCCAGTATATTGCTTGAACTTGATGGTGAGCCAGCTCATTACTTAATTACACTTGTAGATACCGAAACGGGTGCCGAGATTTTATCTTACATAGAGCCAGAGGATCGAAAACGCTTTATTAAAGAGCGTTTTACGGTGGAAGAAATTGCCAAATACGTAAACTTGTTCGATTCAGATGATGCCGTTGACTTACTCAACGAACAGACAATCGAAGTGCGAGAGAAAGTTATTGCTTTGATTGAAGACCGAGAACAAGCTCGATTTATTATTGACCTCTTGCATTACCCAGAAGACGTAGCGGGTGGCTTGATGCAGAAAGAGTTGATAAAGGTGAATACGAATTGGACCGTAAGTGAATGTGTTGAAGAAATCCGACGTCAGGCTGAAGATGTAGAGAAAGTTTATGCGGTTTATGTAGTTGATGATGACCAAAAGTTAAAAGGTATAGTTTCATTGAAACGCATCATTTTAGCTAGAAAAAATACGAAAATTGAAAATATTGTTGATGAAGAAATAGTTTACGTTGAAACGACACGCCCTGCCGAGGAGGTCGCGGAAATCATGCAAAGGTATGACTTAGAGGCTATTCCCGTGGTTAATACGTTGGGGCGTTTGTTAGGAAGAATTACAATTGACGACGTAGTTGACTTTATTACCGATAAAGCTGAAGAAGATATTCAAGTGATGGCGGGTATCACAGGTGAAGCCGAAGAAGATGATAGTGTTTGGGATTTAGCTAAAGCTCGTTTACCATGGTTAATTGTTGGGGTAATTGGAAGTCTTTTGGCAGCAACCGTTATTGGTCGATTTGAAGATGAATTCAAGAAAGTAGCAGCTTTAGCAGCTTTTATTCCAATCATGGGTTCTACTGGTGGAAATGTAGGTATTCAAACTTCTTCTTTGATTGTACAAAGTTTGGCCGAAAAATCGGGTATTACTACAAGTTTAGGCCAGCGTTTGTTTAAAATTATATTAGTTGCATTGGTCAACGGAATTATCATTGGTTCAATGGCGGGCCTTTACGTTTATTTAAGTGGCGAAACACAGTTGTTTTTTGTGGTTTGTATTTCCTTGCTTTCGGTGGTGGTTTTAGCCTCATTTACGGGTACTGTCACACCGCTACTATTAGATAAACTAGGTATTAACCCAGCTATTGCATCGGGCCCATTTATTACAACTGCCAATGATATCATCGGCATCGGCACTTACTTAATGATTGCCAATTTGCTTTTGCATTTGTAGGCTTTTGGACAAAAGAATTGAGACAATAGATAAAAGATTTTTAAAATATAAAATTGTTGACTGTTGTCGGTAGACTGTCAACTAATAAATTATGATTGCAGTAATACAAAGAGTTTCCCAAGCATCTGTAACGATTGATAATCAAATAAAAGGCCAAATTGGCTTAGGATTTATGATTTTGTTGGGCATTACGCACACCGATACCCAAGAAGATATTGAGTGGTTATCAAAGAAAATCGTTGGACTACGGGTATTTGGCGATGAAGAAGGTAAAATGAATCTCGACCTAAAATCGGTTGATGGAAATATCCTCTTGATTAGTCAATTCACGCTTCATGCAAGTACCAAAAAAGGGAACCGCCCTTCGTTTATTGATGCAGCTCGCCCCGAAATAGCCATTCCTCTTTATGAGAAAATGATTGCTCAATTAGAACTTGATTTAGGAAAAACCATCGAAACGGGTACTTTTGGTGCAGATATGAAGGTTTCGCTGCTCAATGACGGCCCTGTAACTATTATAATTGATTCTAAGAATAGGATTTAACCTACATTTTCACTTTTCTCATATTATCTGTTTCAACAAGGCCTGTCATGTATAAATCAAAACCACCTTTTCCTTCGGGGCGGTTCGATGAAAAAATCATGAGTGGGTAGCTAAAGTTTACTAAATTTGGTAACATCGGACGATATTCGTCATATGCCGTATTTATTCGTGGTCCTGCATTTATCGGAGCACCCCAAATCCCATTTTCCAAAACTGAATAATAAATGTCGTATCCACCAAAACCTCCTGCTCGGTTTGATGAAAAAACCATTAGGTTTTCATCTTGCCAAAGATACGGGCATTTATCATCGGCTTTTGCATCAGAAATAGTGGAAATTTTTATACTAACAGCAGCTTTCGGACTTATAATTTGGTCAATCATCGGAGTGGTATTGTCGGCATAGTTTGCCCCTATGGTTGTCTGATAAATATCAAAATTTCCGTCTTTATTTGAGCAATAAACCACTTTATCACCATTATGTGTAATATACGGATAAGCATCGTCTGCCTTTGAGTTAAGGTAATCTACTGCTATTGGACCAATTTCTTTGCCATCTTTATCGTTATAAATCACCTTGATATCAAGATTTTTATTTTGGTCGTCGGCGTAAAATAAAAATTGGTAATTAGGTGAATTTCCATAGGAGATTAAGTTATTTTTATTCAATACAAAAGGCCCTAAAACATTAAAGTTGCCATTAGTTTTGCCCATGAAACCACTAGTAAAAAGCGAAGAATAAAAACCATCACTACCTGAAGATGACCTTGTAAGTATGGGTATATCTTTCTTTTCATCGTATTCTATTTTTGCAGGGAATCCTACCAAATTATAAAACTCTTTGGTGTCTCTTTTGGAAGAGAAAATTAGATACGATTCACCATATTTATTGGCTGGTAAGTTCGAATTATAATCATCAAATTCAGAGTTAAATTCTGCCAAATTTACAACGTCGGTCATAAATTTTCCTGCGTTGTGTTTGGCATCGAGCCAGCAACTCCATAAAATTGTGATGCTAAATAAGGTTAAAAGTAAGTGTCGGATAGTTTTCATAAAGTAGTGTTTTTTTAATACAACGAATTAGTACATTGATTATTCGTTTCAAGCAAAAATTACTACTTTTGACAAAAAACTTTCATCAATCAACCCAAATGTATGAAGAATAGATTTCTTTTATTCGTTAATTTTTTACTTTTTGTAACCCTAGCCCAAGCCCAGCAAATCAGATGGACGAAAGATGGCAATGCTTACACCCGCACTGAAGGTGGAGAAATAGTGGCTTATACCTTGCCTTCGCAACAAAAAAACACACTCATTACCAAAGCCCAACTGACGCCCAAAGGAGCCGAAAAACCTTTGAATGTAAGAAGCTATACGCTAAGTAATGATGATTCAAAAGCATTGATTTATACTAATACTAAGCAAGTTTGGCGATATGATACCCGTGGCGATTATTGGGTTTTAGACCTTAAAAATAATGCTTTATATCAGTTGGGGCAAGGCAAACCTGCATCATCGTTAATGTTTGCCAAGTTTTCGCCCGATGGTTCGAAAGTAGCTTATGTGAGTGAGCATAATTTGTTTGTGGAAGATTTAGCCACGCATAAAATTAAAGCATTAACTACCAATGGCACTCGTCGAATGATTAACGGTACATTCGACTGGGTTTATGAAGAAGAATTTGCTTGTCGTGATGGCTTCCGTTGGAGCCCAGATGGTAAAAGTATTGCTTACTGGCAAATTGATGCTACTAAGATTCGTGATTTTTTGATGATTAATAATACCGATTCAATCTATTCATATAATGTGCCAGTGGAGTATCCGAAAGTAGGGGAGAGTCCATCACCTTATAAAATTTTGGTGGCAAACGTGGCAACTGGAAAAACATTACAAATGAATATTGAAGGCGACCCTCAGCAAACTTATGTACCACGTATGGAATGGGTGCCGAATACGAATGATATTATTATTCAACAATTGAATCGTAAGCAAAATCTGAGTAAAATTATTATCTGTCAGGCACTTACAGGAAAAACGAAGACCATTGCTACTGAAACAGATGAGGCTTGGATTGATACCAAAGAGCGTTGGTCCGATTCACAAGAAGGCTGGGAATGGCTGAAAGGTGGTAAAGAATTCTTGTGGGTAAGCGAAAAAGATGGCTGGAGACATATCTATAAAATGGATTTGAATGGTAAAGAAACCTTGCTCACTAAGGGTAATTACGACATCGTGCATATTCCGTTGATTGATGAAGCCAACGGTTATGTTTACTTCACAGGTTCGCCACAAAATGCTTTACAAAATTATCTTTTCCGCATCAAGTTAGATGGTAGTGCTGAAATGCAAGCCGTTTTGCCAAATGCTCCCGCAGGAACGCACAATTATGTGCTTTCACCGAATGGAAAATTTGCTCGACATACATTTTCAAGTGCGAATATTCCGCCAATGACTGAATGGATAAATTTGTCCGATCATTCGCCCCTTTCCGAAAAAGAAAGTATTGCTGCGAAATTGGCTAATTTAAAAGTAAACAAACGAGTAGAGTTTTTTAAAGTAAAAACTGAAGACGGAATTGAGATTGAAGGTTGGATGGTAAAGCCTTTTAATTTTGATTCTACAAAGCGTTATCCGATTGTGTTTAATGTTTATGGCGAACCTGCTTCTGCTACGGTAAAAGATACGTATGGTACAGGCATGAACGGACTTTATAACGGCGACATGGCAAAAGATGGCTATATCTATGCTTCGGTTGATAATCGTGGGACTCCGCTACCTCGTGGACGTGCTTGGCGAAAAGCCATTTACCGAAAAATAGGTATTGTGAATATCCGTGACCAAGCGATGGCCGTGAAGGAAATCAGAAAATGGAAATATGTTGACACTACTCGTGTGGCAGTGCATGGATGGAGTGGGGGAGGTTCTTCGACCTTAAATTTATTATTCCAATATCCGCAGTTTTATCAGACAGGAATCGCTGTGGCAGCAGTAGGAAACCAACTTTGTTATGATAATATTTATCAAGAACGCTACATGGGGCTGCCGCAGGAAAATCGTGAAGATTTTGTAAATGGTTCACCCATTACACATGCTAAAAACTTGGTAGGAAATTTATTGTATATTCACGGAACGGGCGATGATAACGTGCATTATCAAAATGCTGAAATGCTTGTAAATGAGCTGATTAAGCATAATCGTCAGTTTCAGTTTATGCCATACCCAAATCGTAGTCATGGCATTTATGAGGGTGAAGGAACTCGTAAGCACTTGAATACGCTTTTTACTAATTATTTGAAGCAAAATTGCCCTCCGGGTGGGAGATGATAGGCATTTATTAGGTTCATTAGAAGTAGAGACAAGGCATGCCTTGTCTCTAAAAATATATATTACTATCATTCAACCAAACCACTCGCTCTAACATTTTTTCCTTTTCTATTGGTAAGGTCATCGCCGAGGTCTTCTCTAGCTTCTTCGGCAATTTTCTGTAATTCTGCGATAACTTCTGGATAAAGCTTTTGCACATCATATTGTTCTGATGGGTCTCTGCGAAGGTCATAAAGAGCCATTGGAATAAGAATATCCTCGGGGGCTTTACCAGCATAGCCATCATTGCCTGGCAACTGATTCATATACGAACGGCCTTTATGCTCAAAAACTAGCTTCCAATGCCCCATTCTGACAGCCTCTAATGAATTTCTGCGATAATAATAGTAAAAGGTTTTTCTTGGGCTTTGGCTTAAATCACCTTTGATTAATGATAAGATATTCACACCATCAATTTTGTTTTTTGGGAGTTCAGCACCTGTAATACGTGCAATAGTTGGTAAAACATCAATCGTTGATGCTAACTGATTGCATACAACTCCTTCAGGAGTAGTGCCTTTCCATCGCATGATGCAAGGTACTCTTTGTCCACCTTCAAAACTGGTTCCTTTCCCTTCTCGAAATCCACCAGACGAACCTGCATGATTCCCAAAGTTGAGCCAAGGGCCATTATCGCTTGTAAAAATGACCAAAGTGTTTTTATCCAAGCCATTTTCTTTCAAGGTTTTCATGATTTCGCCTACTGACCAGTCTATTTCCATCATTAAATCGGCATATAAACCTTGTTTACTTTTACCCTTGAATTTATCCGAAACCGCAATCGGTACGTGCGGCATCGAGTGTGGTAAATACAAGAAAAATGGCTTTTTATTGTTCTTTTTAATGAATTCTACTGCTTTTTCGGTGTAAAGCGTAGTTAGTTTAGCTTGGTCGTCGAGTGTTTTAATTTCTTCCTTTTTATCATTATTCTGTATCAATGGTAACACCGGATATGCACTCATGTGCTGTGTAGATGTGGCAGGTTTACCATCATAATACACAGGCCACATGTCGTTTGAGTAGGGCAAACCTACGTATTCATCAAAACCATGTTGGAGAGGCAAGAAGGTTTTATGATGCCCCAGATGCCATTTGCCGAAAATTCCAGTTGCATAACCTTTTTGTTTGAGCATTTCGGCAAGCGTAGTTTCTTCGGGGTTAATGCCGTTTTTGCTGGTAGGCATCAATGCTCCCGAAATACCAATGCGATTGGGGTAACAACCAGTAAGCAATGCCGCTCTCGAAGCACTACAAACGGCTTGTGCGGCCAAAAAGTTTGTAAATCTAACTCCTTCGGAAGCCAACTTGTCGATATTAGGCGTTCGATAATCAATGGCTCCGTAGCAACTTAAATCTCCATAACCCATATCATCCATGAAAATTAAAATGATATTAGGCGAAAGTTCTTTTTTAGTACTGCTTTGCAGTAATATAATAGTCAGTATAGATAAAAATATTTTTTTCATGAGTAATTTGACTTTCAAGAATAAAAAAATAACATCCCGAAAACTATTTGTTTCGAGATGCTTAACAAAATCAATATATTTTAAACTGTACCAACTTCAGGATGCTTCCAAGGCCCACGGTATGGTCTGCGGAGAAGCGTATTAGCTTCTTTATCATTGACCACTTCACGTTTTTTAGGGTCATAAACAAGCGGACGACCCAGTTTCATGGACATATTAGCCAAAATACAGCTGGCAGTTGAAATATGACCTTCTTCAATATCGGCTATCGGACGAGAATTATTTTCTATTGCTTTCAAGAAATCAAGCATGTGAAGGCGTGTGGCAGGAGCAGCGTTTAATTCGATGCGTTCTTCGGTTAAATCCTCTGGGTATTTTTCTTTTTCATACACTACATCTTTATCTATTTTCTCACCTTTTCCTTGCGGTACAAACGTATATTTCATAGTGCTGGCATAAAGTGTACCTTTATCGCCATACAAAATAAACGCCCACGGATAATCAGGGTTTGCAGGTGTTCCCCACGAACGATGCTGCCAAACACAGTTCAGCTCATCATATTCAAATACGGCTGATTGTGTATCGGAAATGTTTGATTTACCCTCTTTCTGAACATAGATTCCACCTTGTGAACTCACACGTTTTGGCCAGCCTAGTTTTAGCATCCATCTTACGGTATCAAACATGTGAATACACATATCTCCCATAATTCCATTACCATATTCGTTGAATGTTCTCCACCAACGAATATGCGGCAAACCATCGTACGGACGCATTGGTGCTGGGCCTGTCCACATTTCATAATCAAAGAAATCTGGTACTGCTTGTACAGGTGGATTGCCATTGTTTCTCATGTGGTAATAGCAACACATTTCTACGTGCGAAACTTTGCCTAAAAGGCCTGCATCAACGATGTTTTTCTTTGCCTCAATTAAATGTGGCGTGCTTTTGCGTTGAGTACCCACTTGCACAACTCTATTATATTTTCGAGCTGCTGCTACCATAGCTTCACCCTCAATAATATCAGTGCTAATAGGTTTTTGTACATACACATGAGCTCCCGATTTCATGGCTTCGATAGCGTGCAAGGCGTGCCAATGGTCTGGTGAACCAACTAATACAATATCTAATTTATTTTCAGCTAAAAGTTTTCTATAATCACCATAAAGTTTTGGTACTTGCTTCGATTGTTGACGTTGTGCTACTAAATTTCCCGCTGCTTTAAGCATATTTTGGTCAGGGTCGCATAAAGCAACTACTTCAACCGAAGCTACTTGAATGAGGCGGAAAAGGTCACTTTTACCGTACCAGCCAGTACCTATTAATGCAACTTTATAGGTTTTCGCTGGCGTAAAAACAGGTTGGGCATGAGTACCGAGCGTAGATAGTGCGATAGTAGCCGAAACTCCTTGAATGAACTCACGGCGATTGAGATTAAGGTTGTCCATTAGTTTTGTTTTATAGAGGATTGAATGAGATGCGAATAGAATTATTCAAATATATTTTATAAAACGAAGAAAGGCAAATTAAGTAGATATAGCACTAAAAAAATAGGACAATAATGCTGATTAAGACAAAAATTAAAAAAGGAAGACTTCGCTCAAAGCGAAGTCTTCCTTAAAAAATCTTTTTAAATTTTACTTTTTCAAATATTTATTAAACCAAGCAATGTATCTTTCAAAACGGTCTTTTTGGTAGCTTGGATTCGTAATTCCGTGAAACTGGTCAGGATAGATAATGAGTTCGGTTGGTATACCCAACGAGCGAAATGCCTGGTACATTTGTTCACTTCCCACCGATGGTACATTAAAATCACTCTGCCCAACCATAAACTGCGTTGGTGTTTTGATGCGGTCTGCTTTTAGGAATGGATAAGAAAGAGCAATGTATTTATCAAAATTTTTCCATGGAGCACCTAATTCATGCTCATACTGAAGTATGTATTGGTCAACACCATATAACGATGAAACCAAAGAAACTCCTGCACCACTTGAAGCAACTTTAAAGCGAGTATCTGTTGCAATAGTATAATTTGTTAGAATACCACCGTAACTCCAACCTCCAATGCCCAATTTTTCTGGGTCAGCGATACCATTTTGAACCACATAATCGGTAGCTCCTAATATATCAATGACCTCTTTATTTCCCCAATCAGCTGAAATGACCTTGCAGAAATCTAAACCACGACCATTCGAACCACGATAATTGACAGCCACAACTGAGTAGCCAGCAGCCGCCAACATTTGTCGTGTCATATCAAAACTAAACTCATCTTGTGCCACTGGCCCACCATGAATAAATAGTAAAGTTGGTAGTTTTTGGCCTTTTTGTGCATTGGCTGGAAGGTAAAGTAGATTTGAAACAAGCGTTCCATCCTTACTTTTTGACGTAAAACCTTCAACACTTGCTAAGGCGAGTGGTGCCAAAAATGCCTCTTGTTGATTTGTTAAACGGCGAAGATTGCCACTCTCAAAAACATAAAGTTCGCTCGGTGTTTGTGGGTCGCTCATACTCATGAGCCAATTACCTGATGGATGTTTTTCAATGCCTGTAAAACTCCTGTTTCCGCCCAAAACTTTTGTCATTTTACCATCAATTGCCGAAAACTGAGCAATGTATCTTGTGCGGTCATCGCTCACTATTGCATAAATTAAACTTCCATCTTTGTTCCATTTAGGGCTACCAACTGGTCGGTCTAAAGTCTTACTAAGTAATTTGGGTTCTCCGCCTTCTTTTGAAACCACGCATAAAATAGATTGGTCATACATGATGTAACTTTCGGCCGAAGTTGTGCGTAAATAGGCAATTTGTTTACCATCAGCACTCCATTCGGGGGCATAGTCACGACCAGTAAAGGTTGTGATTTGTTTCATGGTAGCGTTTGGTTTGGCGTCGATTACCCAAATGTCTGTATTTTCGTTGCGGTCTGGGTCTACAGTTCGGTTACTAACAAAAGCAATCTGTGTACCATCGGGCGACCATTTTGGTGATGTTTCGTCATAAATACCTTTTGTAAGGGTATCAATTTTCTTTGTTTCAATGTTGTAAAGATATAAATGCGTTGTTTTTTTCATCAAATACCCTTCTACATCTTGCTTGAAATGATAGCGGTCAATGACGATTGGCTTTGGAGATTTCGACTTAGAAGTATCAGTATCATTCGTAATAACCAATGCTATTTTTTTGCCATCGGGCGACCAAGCATAGTCTGATAAATCACCCTTTTTAATATCTGTTAATTGTTTGGCTTCACCTCCACGACGATCCATGAGCCAGATTTGACTACCAGTAAGTCCACCACGAGAAGATGTAAAAGATAAATATTTCCCGTCTGGGCTCCAACGTGGTTTTGATTCTCCATCGGGAGTAAATGTGAGTTGAATAGTTTCTTTTCCATCCCAAGATTGCATCCAAATATCAGAATTACGTTTGTTTTTCACCGAATCTACATTTGATAATGTATAAGCTACCCAATTTCCTTCGGGTGAAATTTGAGGGTCACCCAAACTAACTTGACGAAAAACATCAGATGGTTTGAGTGGGCGTTTGGTGGGCGTAGTCTGAGCAAAAAGGTTGAAGGTTATCGCCCAAATAACACATAGTAATGTTTTTTTCATTTGTATTAATTTGTTGATTGGTTATAAAATATTAAACCCGTCTAAAGTTTTAAACAATCTGAATTTTTATTCCTGTATGTATTGCTTGTATTTATTGATGTGCAGTTCTTTCAGGTTCTTAAATCGTAAATTAAAATTAACCTCTCAAATGCCACGCTTTAGGCTTCACGAATGCTCTAATGCCTGCATGTGAAAGAGTAGCTCCGAAGCCTGAGTTTTTTCTTCCACTCCACGGAAGCGGTGCAGATACTCGGTCACAACAATTCCAATAACCAGTTCCAGCATTCACTTGTTTCAGAAGTTTTTCGGCACGCTTTTTATCGTTTGAATAAACTGCTGCTGTTAGTCCATATTCTGTATCTTGCATAAGCTTAAGAGCTTCACGGTCATCTTTTACTTTCATGATTCCAATGATTGGTCCAAAAGACTCCGCCTGCATGACATCCATTTTGTGGTTTACATTGGTAAGCACAGTAGGTTCAAAATAATAACCTTTTCCTGTTATTCTCTTTCCACCTGCCATTAGCGTAGCTCCTTTCTTAAGAGCATCTTGTACTTGATTTTCAAGGAAATCTAACTGTGATTTTCTACTTAAAGCTCCAATATAAACGCCATCTTCGGTAGGTTGACCAATTTTATATGACTTTACTTCTTTCACAAAAGCTTCGACGTATTTCTCATATACTTTTTCGTGTACATAAATACGCTCAACTGCACAACAACTTTGACCATTATTGTAGAAAGCACCATCGGCGGTTCCTGCGGCAATCCCTTCAATATCAGTAATGTCGTCGGTTACATATAGTGGGTCTTTTCCTCCTAATTCGAGCTGACAAGGCACCATTTTAGGGGCTACTTTCTCATAAATGTAAAGCCCAGTACGATACGAGCCCGTAAAGAAATAGCCATCAAGTGGCATTGCCAAAAGTTGTTCACCCACTTCTTTTGCTCCAACTGCTACCGCAAAAACATCTTCGGGAACACCTGCTTCTTTCAGAAATTTTTCGATTTTCAAACCTGTCAATGTCGAAAACTCGGAAGGTTTGTATAAAACGGCATTTCCGCCAATAAGTGCTGGGATGAAAACATTCACGCCAACTAAAAATGGATAATTCCAAGCTGAAATATTGCAAACAACACCGAGTGGTTCGTATGAAATCCGTTCGGTAAGCCCCTCTTGCTTAGTCATTACTTCATCTTTCAAGTATTTCTGTGAGTTTTCAACAAAAAACTTGATTCTACCTCTTGCTCCGTTCACCTCATTGCGGGCTTGTTGTATAGGTTTTCCCATTTCAGAGCTAAGTGTAGTTGCTAATTCTTCAATGTTTTCTGCTAATAATTCGGAGAATTTCGCAATGATGGAAATACGCTTTTTTAAATTTACTTTCGCCCAAGATTTTTGACCTTTTTGGAGCGTTTTTAGTTTAGTTTTTAGGCTTTCTGCTGAATCTTCTTGTAAGGTGGTAATGATTTCTTCGGTAGCTGGATTGATGATTTGCATATAAGATTTTAAGTTTGATACCTAATGAGTTTAACTTTGACAAAGCTTTGAGCTTTGCCAAAGTTGGTGCCTTTAACACAAAAATAAGCAATCAGATGGATAAACTTTTATATTCTTCCTAAAACTCCGACAGAGTTGCCTATTTTTGCGACTGATTCAAAAAATGATTAGATGGAAAAGACTTATCAAGAAAAAATAACCACACTGCTTACGGAAATCGGGGTACTAAAAAAGAAAAGCGACCAAGTTTCGATGTATCGCCTTTTATTGATAATTGGCCTATTGATTTTAATTTATCAACTTTTCAAAATCAATGAAACCATAGGTGGTATATCAATCATTGCTGGAATTGTAGGATTCTATTACTTGGTTAAATATCATGAAAAAATTGATTCAGAAATAGAATTGAAAGAAACTACGTTAGAGGTAATAAAAAATGAACTGGCTTCATTAGAACGTATTTCGGGTGGTTATTATAATGGGCAAGAATATGCCCGACCAACGCATATTTTTACTGAAGATTTGGATATTTTCGGTGAAGGTTCATTGTTTCACCTAATTAATCGGACTAAAAGTAAAGCTGGGAATGATTATTTGGCACAGCAGCTATTGGGCGAAAATGAAAACTTTACGATTGAAGAAAAGCAAGAAGCTGCCCGAGAAATAGCCGTAAAAACCGATTGGCGTTTAAGCTTTTTTGCTTCGATGTTTCGAATTACTAATGAAGAGCGTGGCGTTAGTCGAGTATTGAAGCAAATTGAGCATCCACCAGTTTTAAATCTTGAAAAACTCATAGAGATTTACAGTAAGGTATTGCCTTTTTTATGGTTAGCTACCTTTGCATCGGCCTATTTTGTTTCACTTTCTTTTGCGGGTTATGTGGTCGGTGGATTAGCTTTGGTTAATTTTCGATTATCAGGTATGAATCAGAAACACACCGAAGAATACTTTAATACGGTTGCTGGGGCTGGGCGTCTGATGGAAAAGTTTGGCGTGGCAACGGGCTTAATTGCCCAAGAGCCTTGGCAATCTATTATCCTGAAAAATGCTCATGCTCGTTTACCAATTTCTAAACTTAATTCAAAAAATCCGATTGATGATTTTGTAATCATTCTCAAAAAGCTTGATATGCGTCGTAATATGTTGGCATCAATTTTTCTGACACTTGCCTCGCCTTTTCAGCCCATACAGTTGATAAAACTTCGTAAATGGCTCGAAGAAAATCCTGCATTCTTTGAAAAAATATTTGATGTAATTGGGCAATTCGAACTGTACGCAAGTATTGGTAATTTGAGTTTTAATAAGCCAAACTGGGTTTTTCCAAGCATTAATTCATACGAAAACTTTACGTTACATGGTGTAGAAATGGGACATCCACTTATTAATACGAAACACGTAGTATGTAATAGTTTTGATTTTGATGAAAGCAATCGTTTAACCTTAATCACTGGCTCAAATATGTCGGGCAAGAGTACTTTTCTGCGTACGGTGGGCCTTAATATTATTTTGGCTTACGCAGGATGCCCAGTTTTTGCCCAGCAAATGAAGCTTAGTAAAGGCATTAAATTGGTGTGTTATATGCGTATCAAAGATTCAATCCAACAGAATGCTTCAACATTTAAGGCCGAAATTGAGCGAATAAAATTGGTTTTATCAGCTATTAATCAAAATGAGAATGCCCTGTTTTTGATTGATGAAATGTTAAGAGGTACAAATTCAGAAGATAAGTTGGCTGGGTCGATGGCATTATTAGAGAAAATTGTGAGTTCAAAGGCCTTTGCTATGGTAGCAACACATGACCTTCGAATGACCGAAATTTCTGAAAAATATCCTAATGTGGTAAAGAATTACTACTTTGAATATGCTACTGAAAATGGCGAATTATTATTCGATTATTTAATAAAAGAAGGCGTTTGCAAGAGTTTTAATGCTTCTTTACTACTGAAATCTATTGGTTTACCGATTGGCAATAAATTGTAAGACTTGGATTTAACTGTGGCATATCTCGGAAGGTAAGCCACAGTTATTTTAGGTGCTTTATTTTTTCTCCGTAAGTGCTGTTCCTTCAAAAGAAATCCCTGCCCAACCAGTTTTCATAAAGTTTCTGATATTTTGGTGATTACTCGCTTCGGGGTTTTCGAGTACGTCTTTTCTGTAAAAATCGCCAAAACATGCAAGCGTATCTTCTACTGAAAAGCCTTGAATTTTAGCAAAGGAAAACAATTTGCATGAACCCGAGTTTTGACCAGCTTCATTACTCAAATCACCGTTTTGAAATGCTGTAGGTGTAAAATCGTAATTGGCTTCTACTACAGCCATGGTATCTGTAAATGCTACTTCTTGAGGAGTTTCTTTTAATTTTTTTAGGAATTCTTCGAGTGTCATTATTGAATTTTTGATTGAATATTTTCGACAAAATTTTGTCGAATTTTATAAGAAAAACTATTTTGTTCGGCATTGATAATTCGTTCGGGATGCCACTGTACGAGCATTAGGTAGTGGCTGTGTTTGTTGTGGCTTTGGTGGCTGAGCGGAGTCGAAGCCACTGAAGCTGATTCTGTTGAGTGAGCGTGGGTTTGGCTTCGCTCACTCAACTGTTCTAACTGGGGTGAGTGAGCGAAGTCGAACTCCAATCCTTCCACCACTTTATCATCAGAGAAAGCATTTACTTTGAGTGAGGGAGCAATTATATCTGCTGATTGATGATGAGCAGAATTGACATCGCCGAAAACAATATTTGTGATTTTTGAAAGTTCAGAATCATGTAAGATTTCTATGTTATGATAGCGGTCTTTCCCTTCAAAATACTTTGAATGATTTTCTTTGCCTGCGGTTGGTAAATCGGGGATAAGTGTTCCGCCAAGAAATACATTAACCAATTGCAGACCTCGGCAAATTCCTAAAACAGGAACATGATTTTTGAAGATATATTCACATACTTGCCATTCAAATTCATCTCTTCTTTCGTCCATGAAGTTGGGATTACACAAACTCAAAAATTCAGGTTTGTTATAAAATCTTGGATGAACATCTTCTCCACCTGATAGAATAATACCATCGCATTGCTCTATTTCGTGTAGATTATTGTACTTATAGCCAAGCTTAATTACTTCAATGTGCGAAGTATTTACCAAAGCATTTTGCGATAAAATCCATTTTTCATAGATTGGATGCTTCTCTCCACAGTCTGTAATGCCTATTTTCATTGAGGTCTTTCTAACGAATCGTAGTATTTGAGTGTACTTACGATACCATTTTCTGATTTTAAACTAATATTATTCGTTTTTACGTATTCTTCAATCAAAGTTTTTTTATCGCCAAAAAGGGCATAAAAGTTTTTACCCTTGGGCATTTGCGTTACTTGTTCATCTTTTAGTAATAATAACTTTGATGATTTTACGAATTCACCATCATATTGACCAGATGCTTCATAGCCTGTTTTTTCACCACTATTATTACTATGAAAATTGCAATTATATTCTTTCAATAATGTATTTTTTCCAATGTAAACCACTTCATAATAGGCTTTTTCAAATTTGCTAAAGTGGTGTCCCATAATTGTAAATGCATCAGGGCGAATGGCAATGGCTTCTTTGTTGGCGTCTTCTACTATATAAAGTTCACTTTTTTGAACATTAAAAGCCATGACGAACTCCATCTTTTTCCCACTTTCAGTATTGAATGTACCTTTATACCAACCATTTTTAAAGAAAGGCGTCCCTTTGTAGATTTTACTAAAATCCTGATTAGTATTATTTACAATATCTTTGATATTATAAAATGCCTGAAAAGTAGTATCACCAGTGGCTTTGTTAATAATAATGCGGCTATTACTGTTATCGGCAACTTTGGCATTTCGTAGGAAATAGTCGTATTTATTATTGCTGATTTGGGCAATAACAATATTCGACAATAATAGAAATACAATGAAAGTAGTAAAACGTCTCATAATAAATAATGTTTATTTTTAAAAAGTATATACTATTCCACTACAAAATGCCAACCTGTATTTTCTTATAAAGCCTCTAAATACAAGGCTTTGAAATCTTCTCTAGAAACAGGTTTAGGATTGTTTGGGTGAGCAAAATCGGCTATTGCTAAATCAGCCAAAGTTTCAATATGCTTTTCTTCAACCCCAATATCGCGTAAACGATGTGGAATATTAATTTTTGAATTCAAATCAAATAAATATTTAACAACAGCTTCTCCCGATTCTTCTTTCAACGCTAAAGTGCGAGCTATTCTTCGGAATTTATCTTCAAAACCTGCAATATTAAACTTCATGCCATAAGGAATGTTTACAGCATTGGCTAAACCGTGGTGGGTGTCGAGTAAAGAGGACAATGGGTGTGCCAACGAGTGTACAACACCTAAGCCTTTTTGAAAAGCAACTGCTCCCATCAAAGAGGCAATTAACATTTTGCTACGCGATTCTAAGTCAGGCTTATTAACCGCTTTTTCCAATGATTCATGAATTAAAGAAATTCCTTCCAAAGCTATACCTTCGCACATCGGATGCCACATTTTTGCAATATATGCTTCCATGTTATGTGTAAGGGCATCCATTCCCGTTGCTGCCGTAATGAATGGTGGTAAATCCATCGTGAGTAATGGGTCTGCAAAAATTACTTTAGCCAAAAGTTTAGGTGAAAAAAGAATTTTTTTCTGATGTGTTTCGTCATCGGCAATAATGGCACTTCTACCTACTTCACTACCTGTTCCCGCGGTTGTTGGTATCGTAATAAAATGCGGTACCTCGTTGGTTACATAGATATCGCCACCGATTAAATCATCGTATTTGAATAAATCTTCTCTATGATTAATTCTCAATAAAATGGCCCTTGCTACGTCAATCGCAGCACCTCCACCAATACCAATAATGCTATCACGTTCGGTACCATAATAGGCTTCATCTCCTTTGTAAACGTCCGATTTTACTGGGTTTTTGTGAATATCACAAAAAACTTCGGTGCTAATTCCTTTGTTGTTGAGGTCTTGAATGATTTGCTTGAAAAAAGGCAAATTCGCCACGTTTGGGTCGGTTACAACTAAGGGTTTTGAAAGGTTATTGTCTTTCAGATAAGCAGGTAGTTCAACTACTACACCTGCACCAAATCGGATTTTAGTAGGAAAATTGAATTGAGAAATACTGTTGAAATTCATAGGGTTTATTCAAAATAATTGTGTTGAACAATTCTTGAAATTGTTTAATAATTGCAATCTAAAATCGGACTACCGAACCTTTTATACATACTTTCACGAAAATACAACAAAAAACCACGAATTCAACAAAATAGCCTGTTAAATTCGTGGTCTTGTAGAACAATTCTCCTGAATTGTTAGGAAGTATTAATCGTCTCTTCTTCCTAAGAAAATACTTAAATAATAAAGTAAGTTTGCTACCGCACCGGCCGCAGCCACTACATACGTTAGGGCGGCCCATTTAAGAGCATCTTTTGCCATGTCATGTTCGCCAGTCGTTACAATCGCACGGGCTTCCATCCATTTCAAAGCACGGTTGCTGGCATCATATTCTACTGGTAATGTAATTAGCGAGAAAATAGCTAAAGCAGCATTGGCTAATACTAAAACTAAAAGGAGCATATTTCCGAAGGCACTACCACGTGAGAGCATATAAATGCCACCAAACATCAAAAACATATTGGCAAAATTCATCACATTGGTAGCTACGTTTACCGCTGGAACTAATGACGAACGCATCTTAAGTGGAGCGTAAGCAACGGCGTGTTGAACGGCGTGTCCACACTCATGGGCTGCTACTGCCGCCGAAGCCGCACTTGTGCCATGATACACATCGTAGCTAAGATTGACAGTTTTGTCGAGTGGGTTGTAGTGGTCTGTTAATTGACCATCTACTTGTATGATTCGAACATCATAAATTCCGTTGTCGTGTAGCATCCGTTGAGCAATTTCCGCTCCTGACATGCCATTACGCAAACGAATTTGAGAATATTCGGCAAATTTACTTTTTAAACGTCCTGATACTATCATCCCAAGTATCATAAAGACCACACCAATAATAATTATCATAATCTTTGTGTTGTTAATTTTTGATGACAGAATACAATTCTTCTACCTTTTATTTCCATCATCTAATCATTCTGAAATTGCTTTTATTTTCTGAATAATTGAGGTTGTTGAATATCCTTTTACTAATGAAATGGTTTTTACCTCGCCTCCATTGGCTAGCACAAAATCTGCACCAACGATGTTTTCTATTGAATAATCATCACCTTTAACCAAAATATTCGGACAAAGTGTCTCAATTAACTCTTTGGGGGTGGGTTCATCAAACAAAATGACAGCATCGACAAAACTCATAGCTGCCATCATTCTTGCTCGTGCATATTCATTGATAACAGGTCGAGTTTCACCTTTTAATCTACTCACCGATGCATCAGTATTTAAACCTAGAACCAGTTTATCACCCAAATTACGTGCTTTTTCTAGGTAATCAATATGCCCTAAATGTACAATATCGAAGCATCCATTCGTAAAAACGATTTTTTTGCCTTCAGATTGCCATTGCTTAATTTGATTTTTTGTCTCTGTTAGACTTAATATTTTCGATTCGGTCATTCTTTTGTGAAATAATATAAAAAAATTGATTTTTGGTTATTTGTAGAGACGTTGCATGCAACGTCTCTACGGAAATCTTTTATGTATTAATTCCCCTGTTAGGCAAAATCAATGTTAAAAGAAAGGCAATAATACCAAATATGGCTACAAATACCATTCCCTGCATAGCGTGTAAGAATGTGGCAAGAGTAATGCCGTCTTGTTGCGATAAGCCATAAAGTACCACAATGCTTCCTACTAAAAAGTGGTAGCTCCCAATTCCTCCTTGCGTAGGTGCTGCCATGCCAATGGTTCCCATAACAAAAATAGTTAATGCGGCGATTGGCGAAAGATTCGCCGTTTCGGGCAAGGCAAAGAATAACACATAGGTCATGATGAAGTACATCACCCAAATAAGTGCGGTATGAAATAAAAATGCAGTTGGATTTTTTAAATTTCTAACGCTCAGAAATCCACTGGCAAAACCTCCAATTACCTTAGCTATTTTTTGATAGAAAGCATTTTGCTCAATTTTAGTTTGATTTTTCTTGAAGACAAAATAGGCAGTAATTAGTAGCAAGATACCAATTACCGCATAAGCACCTATTAAGAGTGGATTTTTAAATTTTTCACCAAAGAAATTAAAAAACACTTCTTTGAGTCGATCGAATTCAAGGATGAGATTTAAGAAAATAAGTACTAAAAGTACCAAAACATCAATCAAACGCTCGGCAATTACAGCTCCGAAAGATTTTTCGAATGGAATACCCTCTAATTTATTGAGCGTACCGCAACGAGCAACTTCCCCAGCTCTTGGGAAAATGAGATTAGCTCCATACCCAACCAAAACCGCTAAAGTCGTACGAAAAACCGATGGTCGATAGCCCATGGGTTCGAGCATTAATACCCATCGATATGCTCTACTCCAATGTGCAACTAATGCTAAAACAGCAGAAAGTGCTACCCACCGATAATCGGCTTGTTTGATTTTTTCCCAAAGTGTATGTAGGTCAATGTTTTTAAACGTAAACCAAACTAAAACACTGGCAACTGCCAGGGAGATGAGGTATTGAAGTGCTTTCTTCATTTTTAAATAGGTAGTATAGCTTTTAAAGCATTGAATTTAACAAGTTTTGATAACTAACTCACTCAATTTGCACAATTCTGGAGAATTGTGTTACAAATTATTTGATGACTAAGTTATTTTCATCAGGAAAAACAACCAAAGGCTTATGGTTTTTTGCCTCTTCTTGGGTCATCCAAGCATAAGAAATAATAATCACAATATCGCCCACTTCGGCTTTTCGTGCAGCAGCTCCATTCAAACAAATAATTCCAGAGCCTCTTTTCCCTTTAATGGCGTAGGTTTCTAATCGCTCGCCATTGTTGTTATTTACAACTTGTACACGCTCATTTTCCATGATACCCGCTGCATCTAAAAGGTCTTCATCAATTGTGATACTACCAACGTAATTTAATTCTGCTTGAGTGACTTTCACTCGGTGGATTTTTGATTTGAAGATATTAACTAACATTTTAATCTAATTAAGAATTGCAAATGAACAAGAATTAACGGCCTGCAAAATTATAAAATTGCTTATGAAACAAACATTTAGTGTGACAATAAAATTCAGATTAAAAATTTTAATTAGTTTTGCATTCGAAAAAGCTCATTACAAATGATAAAAAAACTACTCCTCTTTTTAGTAGCGTCCACCACTGTATCTTTTGGCCAAGATGCCACCATTTTTGAACCAGATTCAGTCAAAAGAAAAATTGAAGCCACACAAATTTCTTCTTCACTTAGAGTTGATGGAGTAATGAATGATTCTGAATGGAAAAAAACTAAAGCCATTTCAGGTTTTACACAAATCGAACCATTTCAAGGTAGAAAAGCTACAAATGATACTGAAGTAAAAGTACTTTTTAATAAGCATTATTTGTATTTCGGAATCTTTGCTAAAGATTCATTAGGGAAAAAGGCAATACGTGCTACTGATTTTAAGCGTGATTTTAGTTTTCGTCAGCACGACATGGTAGCTTTATCCTTTGATGGCTTCAAGGATAAACGTAATGCTATGGTTTTGGTAACCAATCCTTATGGTGTACAAAGAGATTTGTTATCGTTCGATGACCTATATTATGATGTAGATTGGGATGGACTTTGGCGAGTGCGTACTTCTCGAACGGATTCGGGCTGGGTGGCCGAAATGGCTATCCCTTGGCAAACATTGCGTTATCCTAATTTAACTGATAGTACTCAAACTTGGGGAATCAATGTTTTTCGTAGTCGAAGAATGAGCAATGAGCAAACGGCTTTTTCGCCATATCCTCGCATTTTTACAAACCTCCGTATGACGTATGCGGGTGAGTTGAAAAATTTACAACCCCCTCCGCCATCAACAAATATTCGTATTCAGCCTTATTTTTTGACTTCTTACGACCAGTATAGCGGCCAGAAAGTACCTAAACCAACCGATACAAATTTTAAATTAGGAGGTGAATTAAAGTGGGCTATCAATTCAAATGCAGTACTTGACCTTACAACCAATACTGATTTCGCCCAAGCAGATGCCGACCGCCAAGTAAATAATGTGACTCGTTTTTCGGTGTTTTTCCCAGAAAGACGACAGTTTTTTCTTGAAAATGCCTCACTTTTTGGCGTTGGGGTAGGGCCAAGTGAAGATATGGCAGGTGGTACGATGCGTGTCCAACCGTTTTTTAGTAGAAGAATTGGTTTGGATGATAGAGGAAACCCGATTCCGATTGATGCTGGAGGAAGATTCGTATATCGTTCAATAAAAAGAAATTTTGGAGTAATTGCGATGCGTCAGCGTGGGGTGGGAGATACGCCTGCCACGAATTTCTTTGTGGGTCGCTTTTCTGAAAACTTTGGCGAACAAAATCGTATTGGAGGTCTTGTTACTGTCAAAAATAGGCCAGAGGGTTCAAATGTAGTTGGTGCTTTAGATGGTTTCTTTCGTTTAGGGCAAAAACATTCGCTCAATACAATGGCTGTTTATTCAAAAACAACCAATACTAGTCAACAAGGATTTTCGGGATTTGCTCAATATTATTACACGAATAATCAATTTAAAGTTTGGTGGACACAATCGGTTGTTACCAAAGATTTTAATCCAGAAATGGGTTTTGTTTCAAGAAATGACGTCATCGGAACAACTCCCGGAATCTTTATTTATAATAGAGGTAAATGGTTGCCGAAAAAGTATATCCGTGCGTTTGAGCCAGGTGTGATGACTGAGTTTTATCACCAAGCATCAACAGGCCAGCTCATTGAAAGACAAATCAATATCAATCCAATTTGGTTTAATTTTCAGAATGGAGGCTTTATGGGTTATTTGGTTAATCCTACTTTCCAACGCCTCACCGAGCCATTCGAGCCACTTGGAGTTACGATTGGTTTGGGAGACTATAATTATGTGCGTCATCAGATTTATGCAAGTTCTGACCCTTCAAAAGTTGTTAACGTTTTACTCGACCATAGTTGGGGAACATATTTTGATGGAAAATTAAACTCAACTGATGTAAAGGTACAATTTGCTCCAATTCCACATGTATCGCTCACGGGACGTTATAATCGAAACAATTTCAAAGATGTTGGTGACGTAGATGGCCATAAAAAAGTCGATTTATATTCAATAGAAGGGCGTTTGGCACTGAATCCACGTGTGCAATTAATTGGTTTTTATCAACAAAACTCCGAATATAATTCGAAAAACTATAATATTCGTCTTTCTTGGGAATACCAACCATTATCATACATTTATGTAGTCTTCAATCGTAGAGGTTTCGATAATATAAGCGACCCAAAAGATATTCGATACGAAAAGGAAAACCACATAATTGCTAAAATTAGCTATTTGAAGCAGTTTTAATTTAAGCAATTCCTTCTAAAATGATAATCAAAGAAGTTTTTCCGTTAAGTATCCAATAAAAATTTACTTGGCAGAAAAACTTTTTTTCATCATTCATTTCTAACTTTACAACATTATCAAGCCTCCGCAGCTTTTTATAACACGACAATATAATTATTCAACCTAAAATCAACAAAACTATGCAACGACGCTCCGCAATCAAGAGCCTATCTATGGCTTTAGGCGGCTTGGTGGCTATGCCCTCATGGGCTTCAAGCTGGACACCCGATTCAATAGGACATGATGATTCCTTATCTGCCAATGACGAGTCTCTTTTAGCCGAAATCGTAGAAACAATCATTCCAGAAACAAAAACTCCCGGAGCAAAATCACTAAAAGTTCATCAATTTGCTCTACGAATGATTAATGATTGTTATGGAGAAACTGCTCAGAAAAACCTCCGACAAGGTTTGGTGAAAATCGAAGAAGTGGCTAATCAAAATTATAGTAAATCGTTTGTGGTCTGCGATGCTAAACAACGCCCCGATGTATTACTCAAAATGAGTGCTGCTAGCCAAGAAGGTAAAGCTTTTGTAGATATGATAAAAAGTCTGACGATTCGTGGTTATACGAATTCCGAATACTATATGGTCAATGTCTTGAACTACAACATTGCCCCAGGATTTTATCATGGGTGTGTTCCTGTGAAGCAATAACACACATCCAATTTACAAATTGTTTCAATCCAATATTTTGAAAAGAAATCATGCCAAATTTTAATATAGATTCAGTAAAAGAACGCACTTTTGATGCCATTGTTGTTGGCTCTGGTATTAGTGGAGGTTGGTCAGCTAAAGAGTTGACTGGTAAAGGTTTACGTACGCTTTTGTTGGAGCGTGGACGTGACGTGAAACACGTGACAGATTATCCAACAACGATGATGAACCCTTGGGAGTTTGAGCATTTAGGGCAAATTCCTAAAGCATTAAAAGATGCTAACCCAATTGCTAGCCGTTGTTATGCCTTTAATGAAGATGCTGCTCATTTTTTCGTGAAAGATGCCGAACATCCTTATGTACAAGAAAAACCATTTGATTGGATTCGTGGCTATCAGGTTGGGGGAAAATCTTTGATGTGGGCAAGAGGTACACAACGTTGGTCGCAATATGATTTTGATGGCCCTGCACGTGATGGTTATGCCGTAGAATGGCCGATTGGTTATGCCGATATTGCACCTTGGTATAGTTATGTTGAGAAGTTTGCCGGAATTTCTGGAAATAAAGATGGACTTCCGCAATTACCAGATGGAGAATTTCTACCTCCGCATGAGCAATCATGTGTAGAAAAACACTTTACACAACAAATGGCCAAGCATTATAAAGGTGCTCGACCGATTATTATCGGCCGTTGTGCCCATCTTACTGACCCGCAACCTATTCATTTTCAGCAAGGTAGAGCAAAATGTCAGCATCGTAATTTGTGTCAAAGAGGGTGTCCGTATGGCGGTTATTTTAGTAGTAATTCATCTACCATTCCGTGGGCAATGCGTACAGGTAAACTTACGCTAAAAACAGATTCGGTTGTACACTCTATTATTTATGATGAGAAAAAAGGTAAGGCTACGGGCGTGCGTGTAATTGATGCACATACCAAGCAAATGACTGAATATTATGCTCGTGTGATTTTCTTGAATGCGGCTACGCTAAATACTAACTTGATTTTGCTTAACTCAATTTCAAATCGTTTCCCGAATGGTTTTGGTAATGACAATGGACTATTGGGTAAATATATTGCTTTCCACAATTTCCGTACGACTATTTCGGGTGAGTATGAAGGCATGCTTGATATGACAACCGAAGGTATCAGACCAAACGGAAGTTATATCCCACGCTTTAGAAATGTTTTTAAGCAAGAAACTGATTTCTTGCGTGGATATGCCGCTGGTTTTAGTGCAAGCCGTATGACTTACAATGATACTACAGGTATTGGTGAAAGTTTAAAAGATAGTCTCAATCAAAAGAAATATGGTAATTGGCGTGTAGGCTCTCACATGATGGGTGAAACAATTCCGAAGGAAAGTAATTATGTGGCTCTTGATAAAACTTTGGTTGATCCTTGGGGAATTCCACAGCTAAAGGTTTCGGTTGCTTATGATGATAACGATGAGAAAATGATTAAAGATTTTCATGAGCAATTAACCGAGATGTACACTTTGGCTGGTTTCACAAATATCAAAACACATGATAATCCAAATAAGGCCCCTGGTTTAGATATTCACGAAATGGGTGGTGTTAGAATGGGAAAAGACCCTAAAACTTCGATGCTCAATAAATGGAATCAATTTCATAATTGTAAGAATGTATTTGTGACTGATGGTGCATGTATGACCACTAATTCAACACAAAACCCATCGCTTACCTTTATGGCAATTACCGCTCGTGCTGCCGATTATGCAGTGAAAGAGTTCAAGAAAGGAAATTTATAAAAAAGGTTTTATTCAGATACCCCCGCCAGATTTCTATCTAGTGGGGGTATTTTTTTTGTCTAATATTAGTTTCAGAATCTTTTCTTTGCCTTAGAAATAAGCTCGAATTATTCAAGCGGAAAATTCAAATAAAAACCCTCCCATGCTTTTGTTAATCTTTATGACTTCGATATTCTTCTTTATGTGTGTATAAAACATTATTTATTTTTAAATATTTTTATTAATAAATCCTCAAAAAATCATATATTTTTTTATTCAATTTATTAGTTTAATAATTTCTTGAAAAAATTATATTAAAAGATTAAGATTTGATTAAAAAATTACTATTTTTGAGAAACCCAAAAAAATAAAGCTGTCTCGATAAGGAATGTGTTAATTCGACATCATTCCCGAAACGGTATTGTTTTTTTGGTAATAATGTGTTGCATTATTCGATTTTGCTTGGTCCTACTGCTTAGCAGTTTTTATGGTAATTTTTAATTTTTTAAACGATAGCCTTTTTTACAGCATATAGCTGGTCATTAATGAATAAACACAATTGAATTCAACCCATTCTATCTAAACTTTTATGAAAATTTTTACTCAAAAACCTCCCCTCAACAGGAGTTTTACTATAACACTGTTGATGGCTATTTTTCTATTGTCTGCAAGTGCGTTTGCACAAACAATTAAAGGTAAAGTGACCGATGCCCAAGGGCAAGCTTTACCCGGAGTTAGTATCGTAGTAAAGGGTACAAGCAAAGGAAGTATCTCTGACTCAAACGGAGATTACTCAGTTTCTATCGATAAAAACGCTACACTCGTGTTTACTTACATTGGTTATCTTGCACAAGAGATTGCTACCAATGGCCGTTCGATTCTCAATGTTAGCCTTCAGCCTGATGAACAAACACTTGGTGAAGTGATTGTGGTAGGTTATGGTGTACAAAAGAAGGAGACTGTTACTGGTTCTGTTACTACAGTTAAGGGTGCAGAATTAGTTAAATCACCTGCCGTCAATTTATCAAACTCAATAGCAGGTCGTATGCCTGGTGTAGTGGCAGTAAACCGTAGTGGCGAGCCCGGATATGACGGTTCTGGTATCAGAATTAGAGGTTCGAATACACTTGGTAATAATGATGCCCTTATTGTAATTGATGGGATTCCTGCTCGTGCCGGTGGTTTCGACCGTTTAAATCCAGCTGATATTGAAACAATTTCAGTATTGAAAGATGCATCTGCTGCAATTTACGGTGCTAGAGCTGCCAATGGTGTAATCTTGATTACAACCAAAAAAGGTAAAGAAAGTAAGCCAGAATTATCTTATTCATATAATCAAGGTTATTCTCAGCCAACTAAACTGCCAAAACTAGCTAATGCCGCTCAATATACCGAAATGTTAAATGATTTGGATATTTATGGCCTTCCAGCAAGTGAATGGTCTGCTGCAACACAAGCTTATAAATCGGCTGGTTCTTATACAAGACCAAACGGTACAGTTAGAAAAGCACCGTTTACGCCTGATGATATGCAAAAATATAAAGATGGCTCAGACCCATGGGGACACCCTGATACAGATTGGTATGCAGCAACCTTAAAGGACTGGTCACCACAGTCTCGTCATAATTTACAGTTAACGGGTGGCTCATCAAATCTTAAGTATTTGGCTTCATTAGGATACCAAAATCAAGATGCTTACTATAAAAACTCAGCTACGGGCTATCAGCAATATGATTTACGTATCAATTTGAATGCAAAAGTTAATAAATATATTGATTTGAACTTAGGTATGCTTGGTCGTGAAGAGTACCGTTTCTTCCCAACTCAAAGTGCAGGAGCTATCTTCAGAATGTTGATGCGTGGAAAACCACAGCAACCAGCTTATTGGCCAAATGGCTTACCGGGCCCTGATATTGAGAACGGACAAAACCCTGTGGTGATTACTACCAATGCTACTGGGTATGACCGTGACAAAAGAGATTACTTACAAACAAACGGGCAATTAGATATCAAAATTCCTGGCATTGATGGCTTGAAATTTACAGCTACAGCCTCGGTTGATAAATTAATTCGTAATACAAAAAGATGGACTACCCCATGGATTCTCTATGAAAGAGGGGTAGGTTTCGAGGCAGATGGCGTAACGCCAAAATTAATTGCAAGTAAGCGTGGCCCTGCCGAGCCAAACTTAAATCAAGGAGTTGAAAATACGCTTAATATTTTATTAGGTGGAGTGATTTCTTACGAACGTAAATTTAAAGACCACGGACTTACACTCTTAGCGGGTTCTAACCGTGAGACAGTCCAAGGAGATAACCTAAATGCATATCGTCGTTACTTTATTTCTTCTGCACTCGACCAAATGTTTGCGGGTGGTGATTTAGAAAAAAACAATGGTGGCGGTGCCTTTGAAACAGCTCGTTTAAATTATTTTGGTCGTGCTGCATACAATTTCAAAGAGAAATATTTACTAGAATTTTTATGGCGTTATGACGGCTCATATAATTTCCCAAAAAATACTCGTTATGGCTTTTTCCCTGGTGTAATGGCAGGTTGGTTACTTTCTGAAGAAAAATTCATGAAAGAAATTCCTGCAATCAATTATTTGAAACTTAGAGGTTCATACGGTCAAATGGGTAATGATAATATCCAAATTAACGGGGTAAATTATAATTATCAATATCTTTCGGTTTATGGCTTTAATAGCTACATTATTAATAATACAGAAACCAAAACTTTGTTTGAGACACGTGTGCCGAATAACAATATTACTTGGGAGGTTGCCAATAATGCCAACATTGGTTTAGAAGGCCAATTATTCAATAGTAAAGTTAGTTTCGAATTTGATTACTTCTATAACAAGCGTACAAACATTCTTTGGCCTAAAAATGCTTCCATTCCACAATCAACTGGTATGACACTTCCGCCACAAAACTTTGGAGAAGTAGCAAACCGTGGTTTTGATGCTCAAATTGGATACCGAGGAGAGAAAAATGGCTTGAAATATAGTATAAGTGTGAATGGTGGTTATGCGAAAAATAAAATTTTGTTCTGGGATGAAGCACCTGGTGCTCCTGAGTGGCAAAGAACTACAGGCCGCCCAATGAATACTGTACAGGCATATATTTATGATGGTGTATTTAAAGACCAAGCAGAAATTGATGCTAATAAGATTGACTACAAATCTATCGTAAACACCCTTCGCCCGGGCGATATGAAATACCTTGATTATAATGGAGATGGAAAAATTACACCAGACGACCAAGTACGTACTGACTTCAATAATATCCCGATGTTCCAAGGTGGTATGAGCTTTATTGCTAGTTATAAAAACTTCGATTTGAATGTGTTATTCCAAGGAGCAGCAGGTGCGAAACAATACGTGAGCCCAGGTGAAATGGGTAATATTGGTAACTTCCTTTATAGTATGTATCGTGACCGCTGGACTGTTGAAAATCCGAGCAGTGTACATCCACGTATTGCCAATCGTAGTGACCAATACTTCTCGGCAAACAATACCTATTGGTTTAGAAGTACAGATTATATTCGTTTGAAAAACTTTGAGGTTGGTTATACTATTCCGGAAAAACTTACTAGAAAAGCAGGTATGAGTGCCTTAAGACTCTATGTAAACGGTTTGAACTTATTCACCATTACGAAATTCGATTCGTTTGACCCAGAATCAAGTAGTTCGACGGGTCAATACTATCCACAACAAAGAATTATTAATGGTGGGTTAACGGTTACATTCTAATTCCTTACTAAATCGAAAAAATACTATGAAAAGAATAAAAATATTAGCAATAAGTTTCTTTACAGCTGGCTTTACAATGACGAGCTGTAATGATGACTTCGTCAATACTAAACCTTTAGATGCAGTATCAGAATCGGCAGTTTGGTCTGATGCCGCCCTTACTGATGCCTTTGTTACTAACCTTTATGGAGGCTTTGGTAATGGTGGGTTTGATGAACAAATGTTGGCTTCTCTTACTGATGAAACCATGTTTACTCACCCAGGCCGAGGAATTACGACAATTACTGAGGCTCGTTCAAATCCTGCAGATAACGGTTGGATAAATGGTACACTTGCTTGGGCAAACATGTATTCTCGTATTCGTGCATGTAATTTAGCGATTCAAAACCTTGAAAAACCTCAATTCAATGACCCAACTTTAGTGAATAGATTAATGGGTGAAGCCAAGTTTATGCGTGCTTATTATTATCACCAATTGGTAAGATATTATGGTGGTGTACCGATTGTAGATAAAGCTTATACCCTTGATGACCCAGACCTTTTAGCTGAACGTAAATCTTACGAAGAATGTATCAATTTTATAGTGAAAGATTGCGATGAAGCAGCTAAGCTTCTTGATGGTAGAACAATGGCAGCAGGGCGTGCAACAAAGGCAGCAGCTTTGGCATTAAAGGCACGTAATTTATTGTATGCGGCAAGTGATTTGCATGATATGACAACCGCAAAGGCCAAATCGCCAACTTTAGCGGCATATGCTAAAGCTGAAATTTTAGGCTATACAAGTGGAAATCGTTCGGAGCGTTGGCAAAAAGCAAAAGATGCTGCGAAAGCAGTTTTAGATTTAGCAGGATTGGGCTATCAGGTAAGTTTAACCGCTCCAGCAACCAAAGAAGATGCAACAAATAATTATATGAATATTGCATTAGCAAGAAATGGTGGAGAGAAGGATTTAATCTTAGGCCGTTATTTTATTAATGCTAAACAAGAAAATGGAGGCCGCCAAGGTCTATTTAATGGGCCAAATGGCTATCATAACTGGGCAGGAAATACACCAATACAGTTAATGGTTGATGATTATGAAATGATGGATGGTACTAAGTTCGATTGGAATAAGCCAGAACATGCTGCTAATCCTTATCAAAATCGTGATCCACGTATGTATGCCTCTATTTTATATGATGGAGCAAACTGGAAACCTCGTACGGCTGATGTTGCTACAAAAGATCCAGCTAACCAAATTCAAACAGGCTCTTATGAAGTAACCAATGCTTCAGGAGCAAAAGTGCAGTACTTTGGCCTTGACACTCGTCAATCATCAGTTGAAGACTGGAATGGGAGTTATACTGGATATTATGTTCGAAAGTTCATAGACCCAAATCCTTCAATTGTTGACCAAAATTCTTGGCAACAAATCCCTTGGCCATTCTTACGTTATACTGAAGCTATCTTTAACTATGCTGAAGCTTGTATTGAGCTTGGGCAAGATGCAGAAGCTCGCACGTGGTTGAATAAAATCCGTTTCCGTTCGGGTATGCCTGCACTGACAGAGTCGGGTGATGCTCTTCGAGAAAGATATCGCAATGAACGACGTATAGAGATGTTCTTAGAAGAACAACGCTTCCACGATACTCGCCGATGGATGATTGCTGACAAAACACTTGCGAGAAAGGCCAATGGTATAACTGTAATTGGAAAGTTGAAAACTGGTAAAACGATGTCGCTTTATAAATATGACCCAACAAGCTACGATTATACTTATAAAGTATTTGAAATTGACCCTGGTAAAGAAAATCGTGCATGGTTAGATAAAATGTACTATTTACCAATTCATCGTGATGAAATGAATCGTAATAATAAATTGGTGCAGAACCCAGGATATTGATTTTAGGCTAATTCAATTGCCAAAATGGCTACGTTTCGAGAGAAGCGTAGCCATTTTATATTTATTCAAAAATAAAAGATACTATCGCACTCTTAAGGTAATTTCAAAAAACTAATGTTAATGTTTTATTATTTAATTGGTAATACCACTAAAAATCAATGCTTTAACTTTTATTTTTTAATTCTATTTGTGAAATTTACATTTATTAAATTATTGATTGTAACTTACTTATAAACTAAAAATGGCAGAGAACAAAAAAAACATTGCAGATAAAGCAGTAGAAATGGCTGATGAAGCAAAAGCGGTAGCAACAGAAACACTCACAGATTTGAAAGAAGAGGCTACTGAAGCAGTAGAGGCCGCAAAAGTAAAAGCACAAGCAGTTGCTGCTGATGCTACTGAAAAACTGGCTGATTTGAAAGAAGATGCTGCTGAAGTAGTGGAAGCTGCAAAAGTAAAGGCACAGGAAGTTGCCGCTGATGCAACTGAGAAACTAGCTGACTTGAAAGAAGAAGCAACTGAAGCTGCTGCCGCCGCTAAAGCAAAGGCACAAGCAGTTGCCGCCGATGCTTCGGAAAAATTAGCTGATTTGAAAGAAGAGGCTGCTGAAGCTGCTGCTGCTGCTAAAGCAAAAGCTCAAGAAATTGCCGCGGAAGCGTCGGCTACCATTGATGAGCTGAAAGCAAAAGCACAAGAATTTGTTAGTTCTGAAAAAGTAGAAGCAGTAAAAGCTGAAGCTGCTGAGAAACTTGAAGATTTGAAAGAAGAAGCTGCCGAAGCAGCAGCTGCGGCCAAGGCAAAAGCTCAAGAAATTGCTGCAGAAGCAAGCGAAGCCGTAAACGAAGCAACTCAAAAAGCTAAAGGTTTTTGGAGTAGATTATTTGGAAAATAAGAAAACTTTGAGACTGAAGGACGTACATCCCAATAATGTTTAAACCTTTAGTCAAGTTTACCATAAAAAAGACGAGCATTCGGTGCTCGTCTTTTTATTTTTATTCAAAAGTTGGTATAAACTATACCTTCCAACCTTCACGATACGTACGGCCAACGAATTGATTGGCTTCTTCTAAATTCGTAATTCTCATATTTTCACCATCCCATAAGAGTTTCTTTCTTGCATAAAACTCCATTTGGCCTTTACTATTTTCTTTTCTAAGTAAATAGCTTCTAATGGCTAAGTTACCCATTAAAACAGTTTCAGTCATTGGGCCAGCGTAATCAAATGAAGATGTCAGACCTTGGTGTTCTTTGCTGTTAAAACCTGCTTTACAAGCATCTACCCAACGACGTTGGTGTCCGTATTCTGGCTCAATATCTTTTGGTAATTCTGGGCCAACTTCTTTTGTGCCATCATTTAAGTACAATTTTGGCATTAGAGGAGAGCTATCGTTGATATTGGTTGAGATAATTCCTTTTTCACCAATTATCAAAACACCATTGGCACTGTTAGCACCACCGATGTCGTCATTAGCAGGAATAATATCAGGGTGAGAAGGTCTGATTCCACCATCACTCCAAGTCATTTCAATTGGAGACTTACTTTTGGCAGTAGCCGCAAAATGAAGTGTAATGAAAGAAGATGCAGGGCAACCCTCTGGATTGTAATCTGCTGTCCACATTTTAGAATAAACCGATGCCACACTACATTCAGCGTCAGTTGGGTATTTTAAGCCCAAAGTTCTGAATGGAATATCAATTAAATGGCAACCTACATCACCCAAAGCACCAGTGCCGTAATCCCACCAACCACGCCAGTTAAATGGGTGCATATTTGGTGTATATGGTTTGTATTCGCTTGGTCCGAGCCAAAGATTCCAATCTAAATCTTTTGGCTTTAGGCTATCATCTGGTTTTGGCATAGGCCCTCCTTGGGGCCAAACTGGTCGATTTGTCCAAATCTGAACTTTCGATATTTTACCTAATTTGCCTGAATCTACCCAAGCTTTCACTGTATTTAATAATGGATTCGATGCTCCTTGATTACCCATTTGGCTAACAATTTTATATTTTCTAGCCATTTCGGTTAATAAACGTGCTTCACGAATATTATGGGTCATTGGTTTTTGTACATAAACGTGTTTTCCACGCTCCATGGCAAATGCTGCCGCAGGTCCGTGTACGTGGTCGGGGGTAGAAATCGTAACGGCATCAATATCTTTTTCTTTATCCAACATCTCTCGGTAGTCGGCATAAAGTTTGGCGGTAGGAAATTGTTTTACTGAATCCTTAGCTGAGCCCGAAAAATCAACATCGCATAGAGCTACCACTCTTTCTCTGCCATTTACTGAAGCATTTTTAATATCGCTTCGGCCCTTACCACCTGCTCCGATGGCTGCCAAGTTAAGTTGGTCGCTTGGGGCAATAAACCCTACACCACCAAGAACGTTTCTCGGAACAATAAAGAAAGATGAGGCCATAGCTCCTTTCTTAATGAACTCTCTCCGAGATTCATTGGTCTTTTTTGTCATTTTTAAATAAAAATTTTAGGATTGAATAATTTGCTTTTGAATCAAACCGATTGGGTTTGAGATAGCTAAACTAATAAAAAAATATACTGAAACACTGACAAATTATAAATTAATTTAGGAATGTTGTTCAATAAAAGTCATTAGGCATAAATCAATTTATTTCTGACTGATTTTTAACACGCCAAAACTTGACTATTGTCATAATTGAGTTCAAGAAAATGCTTGAATTTTGGGTAAACAAAAACACAATAAGTTTACCTATGGATAATCAAAAGTATATTACCGACTTGCACCAAGACCATCAAGAATGGGATAAAAAATTGGCATTTTATGAAGATGAATTGAAAATTATGTCGAATCGCTTGGCTGAGGTAAGTGCAAAAAATACCGATAGTGATATAAAAGTTAAAGTGGAGCAATTTCAAAATCGTTTTGTAATTCAAAAGAATGAAATTGATTCTCTAAAACATGCCATTAATATCGGTGAAGACCAAATAACGGCTAATTTGAAGCAAAATCCAGTGGCTTATACCCACCGTAAACTGGAAGATGATACAGAATTACGAGATAAAATGCAGGTTTTTGAGCCAATTTTCGATTCCTTGAAAGAAGACTTTACAAGATTTGCTGCAGGCAATCTATAATAATTTATAAGACAAAAGCCTCACCTTTGGGTGAGGCCTTTGTCTTATACTGAATATGCTGTTACTATTTCTTCACATCCTGCTCTTTGGCTTGCTTTTTAAAATATCTTCTAAAGAGAATATTATGTTTGAGTGCTTCTAAGTTTTGATTGAGTTTCTCACTGCTACTTTCCAAATTACTAATGGTTCCTTTAATATCATTAGCAGTTTTTTCATCGTGCAAAAGTACGCCAACAGGTGATGTCGTATTGCTGGTCATTTTGTTGATTGTTTTAGAGGTTTGTTCTAAATTATCAACCATCTGTTTAGCTGCTAATGATGTTTGCTTAAGATTATCAGAAGCTACTTGTAGGGTAGTAATGGTTTGTTTAATGGAAGGATAAATCTCTTTATCTGTTGCAATAGAATTTACCAAATTGCCCTGTGTATTGAGTTTGGTCGAAAGAGAAGCCAGACCTTCGGCTCCTTGTTTCAATTCACGAGTGGCTGCTTCTACCGTAGCCAACGATTTGGTTAGATTGGCATACATGGCTTCATCTTTCATCAATTTACCAATCGAACCTTGTCCTGCTCGAATATCAGCTACTAAATGTTTCAAATCTTCGGTAATTGAAAGAATATTCTTGTTGTTTGCCTGCAAGGTTTTCATCATTTCTTGGGTAGATTCTTCTTTTTCTACTTTAAATTGATGTCCTTTGTCAATCATTGGAGCATCGGCAGAACCACCAGAAATTAAAATAATCGGATTCCCAATCAGTCCATCTGAACTCACGCGTACCATCGCATCTTGCTTGATAAACTTCTGTGACTCTTCTTCAATACTAAAATCTACTTTAACTTTAGAGTCTGGTGTAAATGTTATACTTCGAACTGTGCCTACTTTTACCCCAGCAAACCAAACGTTATTGCCCTTTGTAAGACCATTGACACTTTCAAAAGTTGCCGTGGCATCAATGCGTGTGATAAAAGTTTTTCGCATGGTGCCGAGTGTAAGAATTCCTGCTGCCAATATAAGGATACCGATTAAAATAAAAAGCCCAACTTTGGCGGAAGTTTTCTCTGAAGCTTGTGGGTTTGCCATAAAATATCTTTGCTATTAATTCTCTATAAAATTGTAATCGTAAAAACTTTTAATTCTTGGGTCTTGATTCTTAAATACTTCATCGAAAGTACCTTGAATCTTGAAATTACCATCGAACAAAACCGCCACTCGGTCGCCAACGGCTTTTGCACAGGTGAGGTCATGGGTGATGATAATTGAACTTGTATGATAATTTTCTTTTACTTCATTGATAAGTTGGTTGATTTCAATACATGTAATGGGGTCTAAACCTGCCGTTGGTTCATCATAAAGCATAATTTCAGGATTCATGATAAGTGTGCGAGCAATCCCGATGCGTTTTTTCTGCCCGCCCGAAAGTTCCGAAGGCATTTGGTCAATCGCTTGTAATAAACCCACCGATTCTAGTACTTCTTGCACCGATTTATCTATTTCGGAGCGAGTCATATTTCTGATGTTTCTCACTAAAGGAAATTCCAAATTTTCTCGTACCGTCATACTATCATACAAAGCACTATTCTGAAACGAAAAGCCAATTTTTAGGCGAAGCTCATTGAGCTGTTTGATATTCAATTTATTGACATCTCTACCCAAAACATTTACTTTCCCTTGGTCTGCTGTAAGTAAACCAGCGATGATTTTTATTAAAACTGACTTCCCTGTACCCGAACGCCCCAAAACAACCAAGTTTTCTCCTTGATAAAGGTCGATGGTGGCATCAATCAGAATATCTCTATCGCCGAATGATTTATATAAATGCTCTATTTCTATAACCTTATTCATAATTAGTAAGCTGAGAATGGGCTATTTGTTAATTGTTATGGGTTAATCGCAAACTAATTATCTAAACCAATTGGTTACTTGAACAATGAAAACCTCTTCAATAAATATCAAAAACATCGACATAACCACCGAAGCATTGGCTGCTTTTCCAACACCCAAAGTACCATTTGTGGCGTTATAGCCTTTATAGCAGCCAACGATGCCAATAGTAAAACCATAAGAAACTGCTTTGATGATGGCGGTCCAGAAGTCGAGAAATACAATATTATTAAAAGCTTGTTCAAGAAAAGCCGATAAATTCGTGTCTTCGTTGGTGGTTACGTTTAGAAAAGCTCCCGTCATTGACATCAATGCACAATAAAACGATAGGAGTGGAATCGTAACGGTTGAAGCTAAAACTCTGGTTACTACTAAAAATCTAATAGGATTTACGGCCGAGACTTCCATGGCATCAATTTGCTCGGTAACTTTCATAGAACCTAATTCGGCCCCTATACTTGAACCTACTTTGCCTGCACAAATCAATGAGGTAACGAGTGGGGCTAGAGCTCGAATGATAGCAATCGTAACTAATGATGGTAACCAAGAAGTAGCTCCAAAAGATTCGAGTGAAGGACGAGACTGCTTAGTAAATACGAAGCCAGTCACGAAGCCTGTTAGAGAAATAAGCAAAAGAGAACTATTGCCGATTCGGTAACATTGATTGATAAACTCCTTGAATTCGAAATCTCGACTGAAAGTTTCTTTAAAAAACAACACTACGAAATCGAATCCATCTTTGAAGTTAATCAGCCACTTATCAATTTTGGGAGAGAATAAATTTTGCCTTGAACCCATGTTGTGCTTGGTAGAATGGAAAACTTGACAAAGGTAAGTTAAAAAAACATGCCAGCCAGCTTAGAATAGATTCGTGCAATAAAAAAATAGACAAAAAACTTAAATAAGTATCTTTTCGGGTTTGATTTCTTGCTTTTGATAAATAAAATAAAGTCATCGTTTAGGTATTTTTAAATGTATTCTGGCTTGGGTAAATGTTTAACGTATATGCTTAAGCTAAGTTTCTGAGTTTTCTCGAAAACCGTTCTTCCGAAAAATTTCTTCTGAAATATTTAGTTTGCTTATTGAAATGACCATGAAACTTTTGGGAAATAATAATCGTTTAGCTATTGAAAAGAAGCAAAATATTGTTGCCTTCGTAACCATTATACGCATAGATAGATTGAATTAAAATTATGATAACTGTAACAGAAATAGCAAAAAATAAAATCATTGAACTAAAATCTAAAGAAGGTATTACTGAAAATCACGGAATTAGGGTGGCAGTTGAAGGTGGTGGTTGCTCAGGTTTGATGTATGATTTGCAGTTTGATGGAGAACAACGTCCGACTGACCACGTTTTTGAAGATAATGGCATAAAAGTCTTTGTTGATAAAAAAAGCCTTCTATATCTGATTGGTACAGAACTTGACTTCTCTGATGGGTTGAATGGTAAGGGATTCCAGTTTAAAAATCCAAATGCAACTCGTACTTGTGGTTGTGGAGAAAGCTTTTCGGTATGATTTTAACTGGTTGAATAATTTTTAAAAAATATTTATCCTAAAACCATCTGTTTTACTACAGATGGTTTTTATTTTTGATATATAAACAAAAAAATAATGGTTAAGAAACTATATAGAACCGAAGGCAGCGAAAAAATGGTCTTTGGTGTTTGTGGTGGTATTGCAAAATATATTGGTGTAGATGCTGCCCTCATCAGAATTCTATGGGCAATTCTCACAATTTTTGGTATTGGTACACCAATTTTGATTTATATCATCATGACTTTCATTATTCCACGAGAAAGCCAAATGAAGGCCTAACAAAAAAGCACATCCGTTAAAAAACGAATGTGCCCTCGAAGATTTTGAAATATCTTAATCTTAGTGATGCTCGTGGTTTGCAGGGTTATTGTTATAGCCACTAGCAAAAACGCCAGAGATAACAAGTAAACCAACGATGAATGTGAATAGGTCGCCAAAAAACCAAAGAACCGTCAAGATTAATAAGTACATAAGAACCATAACTCCATCAGAAAGGCGACTTGGATTTGAATGATTTGCCATGATATATTGTATTTTTTGATTCTGTATGCAAGTTATTAAATATGCCTCAAATTATAAAATTCTATTTCACTTTCTGATAATAATAACTATTGCCATCGGCTAAAACTACTCCAACTGGCGTTTTTTCGTAAAGAATAATACAAGAATTGGCATCATCAAAAGTTAGAAATGAATAAGTTTCGCTTTTCTGAAAAATAATTGCTTCTCTTGGTTCAATTCCTACATAGTTTACTTTTTGTATATCAAAAGAAGTAGTTTCTGTGACTTGTCCATTAATACTCCTTGTGAAGGTCTTATTGACCGAATCAAAAGTAAGGATTTCAATTTTCTCATTGATTATTTCAGTTGGACCATTGACTACTGGGTAGCCAACACCTGTTTTTTTATACTTCCATTGGCCATTTATTTTACTAAATGAATCGTTCTGTGGCTCAAGGTTTTCATTTGTTATTGCACAAGCACTTAGTGCCAATAAAAGAAAAGATACAATTAAGGCTTTCATATTATTTTTATTAATTTTCAATCATAGTCTATTTTTAAAATGATTCTAATGAAGAAAGAAAGGTTGGAATTAGAAATCAAATTCTACAATTTCAGGGTCGTTCATTAAGTGTTTAATGGCTTTTTCATGGTTTTTTTCAGGACCCTTCACAATCCAAACTCCACTTATGGTTTCATCGTTTTTACTTTGTTTCCCACGTTCGGCAGTTAAGCCAAACTGTTCAAACTTATCTTCATAATGCTTCAAGGATTTACTCTTGAATTTACACACAATTCTGTAAGTTCTGATAGAGTTTTTATGCTTGATTACTTGTTGAAACGGAACTAGTAAGTATAACGCACATACAACAAAAATCATTGAAACGAACCCCGTTTCATAAAGTCCATCACCAAAACCTACGCACATTCCCAAGGCTGAAGTTACCCATGCTGCTGCTGCGGTGGTAATACCCGTAATTTGTCCGTTTGAATTATCACGAAATATGATACCTCCACCGACAAAACCAATGCCAGTTACGATATTAGCTGCAATTCTGGAAGGGTCGGAGCCAAGTTTCATTGAAATAATGGTAAATAGGGTCGAACCTAAACAAATCAAAATCATAGTTCGTAAACCCGCTGATTTGCTATGATATTCTCGTTCGAGGCCGATAATTGCACCAGTACCCGCTGAAATAACCAATTTTATAATATCTTCAGTAATAAAATGCATAAATATGATTGGTTTTTATAAAAGTACTTTCAAACATAACATTTCGTGGCAATATTAAGTTTTTTGTATCTTGCCGAAAACTTAATACAAAATTTTTGTTTTTTTGTATAATGTTTAGTGTATTTGCGTTATAATTACTTAATGATAAATTAACGATAAGTTAATACTAAACATTTTCAAATATGAAATCCGAAATTAAACAAAAAGCTTCTGATATTGCTGCTGCACTTACTGTAGTTATAGGGAGTGAAGTAGCTGATAAAAAAATTAAGAAAGCTGTTGAAAAATCGGCTGAGAAGTTAGCAAAAGAAATTGCTGAAATAAAAAAAGATGCTGAAAAGAAAGAGAAAAAAGCGGCAAAAAAAGCAGAGGAAGATGTAAAGAAGATACTAAAGAAAGCTGAAAAGAAGGCCGAAAAAGAAATAAAAAAAGCAAAAAAGGAAGCAAAAAAAGCAACTGAGAAAGTAAGCAAAAAACTGGAGAAAAAAGCTGGGAAAAAGGTTGAAAAAAAGACTGGAAAAAAAGCCGAGAAAAAAGCTGAAAAAAAGGATGAAAAAGTGGTAAAAGCACCCGAAGTAGCTCCTACTCCAAAACCAACTGTTACTAAACCCCAAGCACCTACCAAACCTGCTGTACAAAAACCAAAACCTGTTGCTCCAGCAAAGGTTGTGAAGGCTGCCGAAACAAAATAATAATCTATGAAAAAATGGTGCAAGTCTAGAATTTTGAGTTTTATTTGCTTATTGGCTTGCACCATTTTACTTTCACCAGTATTACTGGCTCAGAATGTCAATGATTTGATAATAAGTGAAATTATGGCTGACCCAACGCCTACAAAGGGTTTGCCCGAAAAAGAATATATCGAACTTTATAATCGCACCGATAAAGTAATTGACCTAAATCGATTCAGACTTTCCTATCAAACTACTACTGTTACATTTCCAAGTTTTTTACTTCAGCCTAAGAGTTATGTGATTGTGACAAGCCGTGCTAATGAAGCAGATTTTAAACCTTATGGCAATGTAGTTGCACTTTCAAGTTTATCTTTATTAAATACAGGTACAACACTCACCCTCAAGAACTCTCAGAATAAGACAATCTTTTCGGTGACATACTCTGATAAATGGTATGAAAAAGGTAAAGAACAAGGGTTTTCGCTCGAAATGATAGATACTTCTTTCCCTTGTGTTGAGGATGGTAATTGGAGTTCGTGTTTGGCAACTCTGCAAGGAACTCCCGCTAAAGAAAATTCTGTAAAAGCTTCAAAACCAGACCTAACGCCTCCAAGTTTAAGTCGTTTTGAAATGGTGGGAAGTAATACTATCAAACTGATTTTTTCAGAAAAACTAGACAGTCTATCGGCTGTTAGTATGAATGCCTATAGTTTTGATAAAGACTTGCAAATAAGTACTTTAAAGCTAGAATCTCCACAAAATAAGAGCGTGAATCTTGGTTTAACTACGGCTTTACAAGATAATACGCTTTATACGCTTACCATAAAAAATCTTGCCGATTGCTCGGGAAATGTCATGCTTTCTACTCAAGCAGTGGTAGGAAATTTAAAACTAGCAGATTCTGGCGATGTTGTTTTGAATGAAGTTTTATTTAATCCAAGAAGTGGGGGAGAAGATTTTGTAGAAATTTACAACAGAACTGAGAAATTGATTTCTCTCAAAAACTGGTCTTTAGCAAATATTGATGACAAAGGGAAAATGGCAAATATTAAAACTATTGCCACATCAGCTATTGTCATTCAGCCTAAACAGTTTTTGGTACTTTGTCGGACTGCCGTTAATGTTCAAAATCAATATTATAAATCAGTGAACGCAAACTTTTTGGAAGTGGCGTCAATGCCTTCTTTTCCAGATGATGATGGTTCAGTTATTTTACTTAATGAAACTCAAAAGGTTTTCGACCGATTCGATTATTCAGAAAAGATGCATCACCCTTTAATTGATATCAAAGAAGGGGTTTCGCTCGAAAAAATTGATTATAATAAATCTTCTGCCGACCCAAATAATTGGCAGTCAGCTGCTTCGTCCGAAGGTTTTGCTACGCCAGGATATGCCAATTCTCAGTCTTTGGTTGATAGTCGGGAAAACATTTTTAAAATCGAACCCGAAGTATTTTCGCCTGATGGTGATGGCCAAGATGAAGCAACAAAATTCAGCTTTCAACTTGACCAAGGTGCTTATGTCGCCAATATTCAAGTTTTTGATGCCAATGGGCGATTAGTTCGTCAACTTGCTCAAAATCAATTACTTGGTGTGAATAATAGTATTGAATGGGATGGTAAAACGACCAATAATGAGGTTGTTCCGGTGGGTTATTACATTTTATTAGCCGAACTTTTTGATGTTAATGGCGAGAAAAAACATTATAAAGGAAAGGTTGTTGTAGGGAGCAGGTTTTGAAGGCTTGCTATTTTTTTATGTATAAATGATTTTTGGCGAGTTAGTATTGGTAAAAACTCAAACTGAATTTATTCAGTTTTCTCTAAAATACTTTCCTTTGTTTTATTAACTCTTGAATTTATTCGATAGTAATGCTAAAGAGTATTGAAAAACTATAAATTTCATCAAATTATAAATGAAAAAACTAATTTTTACGCTCATTTTCTCTGTTATGCTACTGGATATTTCTGCTCAGAAACAAAACTTTGATGCTACAAAAACTGCCATAGAAGCAAAACTAAAAGCCGTAGATGGTGTGTTTGCGGTTGCTTTCAAAGATTTACAAACTGGAAAGACTTTGTTTATCAACGAAAAAGAGAATTTTCATGCGGCTAGTACCATGAAAACGCCTGTGATGATTGAAGTTTTCAAGCAAGCAAAAGCAGGTAAATTCAAACTTACTGATTCAATTTTGGTAAAAAATGAGTTTAAAAGTATTGTTGATGGAAGCCCATATAGCATGGATATTGCCGATGATAGTGGCGATGGCATGTATAAGCAGATTGGTAAAAAAATGACAATCTATGACCTCACTTACCAAATGATTATTGTAAGTAGTAATTTGGCAACCAATATTCTGATTGATTTGGTCGATGCAAAAAATGCTAATCAAAGCATGAGAGCATTGGGGGCAAAAGATATTCAAGTATTACGTGGTGTGGAAGACCAAAAAGCTTTCGATAAAGGTCTTAGTAATACAACTACTGCTTATGATTTGATGTTGATTTTTGAGAAAATTGCCGAAAATAAGGTAATTGATAAAAAATCTTGTGAAGAAATGCGTAAGATTTTGTTCGACCAAAAGTTTAATGAAATCATTCCCGAAAAACTACCAAAAACTGTTAAAGTGGCTCATAAGACTGGCTCAATTACGGGCGTTCAGCACGATTCAGGTATTGTTTATTTGCCAGATGGACGAAAATATGTGTTGGTATTACTTTCTAAAAAACTTAAAAATGCCGATGCAGGAGTGAAGGTTTTGGCCGAAGTTTCAGAGATGATTTATGAATCAGTAAAATAATTTGAATAACAGTGCAAGTTTCTGAAGTTTTTGGCATCTAAAATGCTAAATAACTTTAAAGAAACTTTATGACAAAAGTAGCACTTTTCTTAGCCTCTCTTATTTTTATTGTTACTTACGGTTGCAGTAAAACAGATGATATAACAGTTACGCCAAGCACCACAACTACCACGAGCTCAACCTACAATGAACTCTGGATTCCGCCAACAATAACGGGTAAAACCTTTGATTTAACATTAGCAAAATCAAGTAAACAACTGCGTACAGGAGCTAAAACTGCTACTTATGGCTATAATGGTGCAGAGTTTTGGGGACCAACCTTGATAATGAACAAAGGCGATTTTGTTCAGATGAATGTTACCAATAATCTTTCCGAAACTACTACTACGCATTGGCATGGTTTTCATATCCCTGCCATTATGGATGGTGGCCCTCATCAGATGATTGAACCCAATACCACTTGGAAGCCCTCTTTTGAAATAAAAAATAATGCAGGTACTTATTGGTATCACCCACACTTACACGAAAAAACATTTCAGCAATTAACCTATGGTGCTGGTGGACTCATCATCATAAAAGACCCAGTTGAGTCGGCTTTGGCATTGCCACGAACTTACGGAACTGACGATATTCCCTTGGTATTAACTAGCAGAAGATATAATTCTGATAACTCATTTACAGTTACTGAACATGCTTATGGTGATTATGCCATGGCCAATGGCACGCATGATGCTCAGATTAGTTTACCGAAACAATTTGTTCGTTTCAGAATTTTGAATGCCGAAACCGAACGAGGATATAACCTTGGCTTTAGCGATAATCGTAATTTTTATGTCATCACCAATGATGGGGGCTTGCTCGATGCTCCAGTTGAAGTAACACGAGTGAAATTAGCTGTAGGTGAACGTGTTGAAATTTTGGTTGATTTAAGTAAAGATGCCGTTGGAGCAAGTTTAGATATGAAAGCCTACAATGCCAATCAAGAATTTGGTTTTGGCGGGAGCGAACCACAAACTACTGGTCAATTTGGTAGTTTATTAAATAATAAAGATTTCAATGTTTTGCATATCAAGGTGAAAGCTGCAACTGCAAATGCAATTACAACCGTGCCTGCAAAATTGACCACAAATACGTATTGGAAAGAATCAGATGCTACTAATACTCGTACCATCAAGATAACTGGTGGACAGGCGGGGTCGGCTTTTACATTTGATAATAATACTTATGGTTTTACAACCATCAACCAAAACGTAAAACTAAATGCTGTCGAGAAATGGACGATAGTGAATAATAATATTTTCGGGCATTCTTTTCACATCCATGATATTCAATTTAAGATTGTTTCTCGAAGTTCAGGTCCGATTGCCAATTATGAATCGGGTTGGAAAGATACTTTTTATATCCGAACTGGTGAAACAGTATCCGTAGTAGCAAAATACGACGATTTTGCGAGCAGCACCAATCCATTTATGTACCATTGCCATTTCCCGAACCACGAAGATGCAGGGTTAATGGGACAGTTTTTAGTAACCCAATAAATACTAAGATTTTGAAATTTAAGCATATAGCGACTTTATTTTTTGCTTTTCTCGTATTGGCATGCCATGAAAGAAAAGCAAAAAGTAGTGTTTTAAACGTTGATATTAACCTAAAAAAAACGGATAGAGGCTGGCTTTACAAAGGGCAGCCTTTTTCGGGTTATATGATTGAAAAAGAAGAAAATAGAGTGGTTTATCAATTACCGATTGCCGAAGGAAGAGAGCAAGGTTTGGCAAAAGGCTGGTATAATTCAGGAGAAAAGTTGTTAGAACGTATTTTCATTAATGGTCAAAAAGAAGGCGTTTTTAAGCAATGGTGGCCAAACGGAAAGTTAAGGTATTTGTTTCAATATAAACACGACCAGTTTGATGGAAAACAATTAGTGTATTTTCCGAATGGGAAAGTCAGAGAAGAAAGCAATTATCAGTTGGGAGAAAAAGAAGGTACACAAAAGGTTTGGGATGAAAACAGTAAGTTGATTTCAAATTATGTTATCAAAGATAAGAGAATTTATGGGGTAGTTTCAGTGAAAAGCTGTATCCCAGTTGATGGACATTGATTTTAAACTTAATTAATTCAAGTAGATTCCTACAGCTTGAAAGCAGCAAAATGAATGTTAAACCAGATATTTTTACTGCATTCAAGCTGTATTTTTTATTAAAACATTTTATCCAAACTTAGGCACTCTACTTTTTCCATGTAAGGAAAGAAAGGCAAATGTTCGATATTATTTACAACCTCTTGCATTTCTATATCTTTAAAAATAAGCATTGCTCCATCTTTTTCAGATTTGATGTAAAAATTCTCTAAAATACCAGCTTCTTTCCACTGCATAATATGAGCCATTTCTTGCTTTCTTAATTCTTCAAAATTTCCTTTTGAATTATCGAAGTGCATCGTAATCAATACTGTAATTCTTTTCATATTCTTAGTCGTTTAAAATTAATGTTTGCACAAAATTATTATCTTTGACTATTAATATAGTCTATATAATAAATATGTATATAGGCTAAAATTTTAGACTAATGGAAAATATAGCACTTAGAAAGACAAAAGACTTTACACCAGGGAATTGTCCGGTGGTGTATTGCATGAATATTATTGGTGGAAAATGGAAACCCAGCATTATTCACATGATACGAACCGATAGAAATAGATATAGTATTTTACTGAAAAATATTACAGAAATCAGTAAGCAAACTTTAACCAATCAGTTAAGAGAGTTAGAGGCCGATGGTATTATCGAGAGAATCATTTACCCCGAAATTCCACCAAGAGTAGAGTACAAAATTACCCCCTATGGTAGCAGTTTATTACCGATTATAGATAGTATGTATCAATGGGGCAGAGAACACATGGCAACCGATAAAAAAGGCTATTGTAATTAATGCCATGATTGTTAATTTGGATTTAATGTATCTGATAAATTTTCAAATTAAACTAATAATATCTATGAATTATAACTTAATTGACATAACTATACGCAACTAATCAATAGTGTTTCTACGTAATTAAATAAAATTTATTTTTTCACAGCGTTTAAAAACATTTTATCGTCTTACTATTTAGACGATTAGTACAGATAGAATTAATCTTAGATTATAAAAACTTGATGAAAAATGCGTTACGTTAGAAAAATAACCGAAGAACAAGTTGAGTACTTACGAGAAGTGTCGCGTCATAGCCGTAATTATCGTGAACGAGAGCGGGCTAAGGCTATTTTATTGAGCTACAAGGGTTACAACGTAACTGTATTATCTGATATTTTTGAAGTGAGCCGAGGTACAATTACCAATTGGCTTGATGCTTGGGAAGAAAGGGGTATTTTCGGATTGAAAGATTTACCTAAGATGAATAATAATTCAATCAACCAAAAAACTTTAGTTTATAACTAAAACTTTTGAAACAAATCTACTTTTTTTATTCGGAAAGTCTGCTGCTGATTAGTGGTAGGCTTTTTTTGTAGGTCATGCAATTACAAAAATATAACTATTTTAATTTAGCAAGAAAAACTTAGACTAATCTGATTTCTTGGGTAAATTTGTTTGAATTATTTGCAGCAAGTATTTCTAGCTTATTTGCTAAATCTTTATTCCCTTTCATCAATGAAACCAGATTTTTCTAAAATATCTTTAGATACAAATGTTGCTGGTATTGAAGCTACTGCTTCCTCATCGACTTCCTTTCGTACGGCTGAGGGTATTAATATTAAGCCAAGGTTTACTGCCAAAGATATTGAATCGGCAGAACATTTGCATTTTTCGGCGGGTATTCCCCCCTTTTTACGTGGGCCATACAGTACGATGTATGTTATGCAACCTTGGACAATTCGTCAATATGCGGGCTTTTCTACCGCTGAAGAATCCAATGCATTTTACCGTAGAAACTTAGCGGCAGGCCAGAAGGGGCTTTCAGTAGCTTTTGACTTAGCTACGCATCGAGGTTATGATTCTGACCATCCACGTGTGACAGGTGATGTAGGAAAAGCGGGTGTGGCGATTGATACGGTTGAAGATATGAAAATATTATTTGACCAAATTCCACTCGACCAAATGTCGGTTTCCATGACCATGAATGGAGCGGTTTTGCCCATTATGGCTTTTTATATCATTGCTGCCGAAGAACAAGGGGTTTCGCCAGATAAACTTTCAGGAACTATCCAAAATGATATTCTGAAAGAATTTATGGTACGAAATACTTACATTTATCCACCTGAGTTTTCGATGCGAATTGTGGGTGATATTTTTGCCTATACTTCTAAATATATGCCAAAATTCAATTCGATTTCAATATCGGGTTATCATATACACGAAGCTGGAGCTCCTGCTCACATCGAATTAGCCTATACTTTGGCCGATGGCTTAGAATATATTCGTACGGGTATTGCGGCTGGAATGGATATTGATGATTTTGCTCCTCGACTTTCTTTTTTTTGGGGAATAGGCATGAATCATTTCATGGAAATCGCCAAAATGAGAGCAGGAAGGCTACTTTGGTCGAAAATTGTAAAGAAATTTAATCCTAAAAATTCAAAATCTCTTGCTTTGCGTACTCACTGCCAGACCTCTGGGTGGTCGCTTACCGAACAAGACCCTTTTAATAATGTAACTCGAACCGCCATTGAAGCAATGGCTGCTGCTTTGGGGCATACACAATCTTTACATACCAATTCACTTGATGAGGCCATTGCTCTTCCCACTGATTTTTCAGCAAGAATTGCCCGAAATACCCAATTATACATTCAACACGAAACTGAAATCTGTCGAGTTGTTGACCCTTGGGGTGGGTCTTATTACGTTGAATATTTGACTAAAGAATTGGTCGAGAAAGCTTGGGCTTTAATTGAAGAAGTAGAAGATTTAGGAGGAATGACAAAGGCAATCGAGACGGGCTTGCCTAAAATGAGAATTGAAGAAGCAGCGGCCAGAAAGCAAGCAAGGATTGATTCAGGGAAAGATGTTATTGTTGGTGTGAATAAATATAAAGCTGATGATGCGACTGAAATAGAACTATTGGAAGTTGATAATCAGGAGGTAAGACGTAAGCAAATTACCAAATTAACAGAAGTTAAAGCTAAACGAAATGAAGCAGAAGTACAGGCGATTTTAGAGAAAATTACGGCTGGTTCATCTTCAACAGGAGAGAATCTACTTGCTCTTGCTGTTGAAGCAGCACGAAAAAGAGCTACATTAGGAGAAATATCGTATGCCATGGAAAAAGTAGCAGGCCGCCACAAAGCCACCATTCGTTCGATTTCGGGGGTTTACCAAGCCGAAGTTTCTGATGATGAGAATTTTCAGCTTGCAAAATCATTGGCCGATAAATTTGCAGAAATAGAGGGCCGTCGACCAAGAATTATGGTGGCCAAAATGGGTCAAGATGGCCATGACCGTGGAGCAAAAGTAATCGCTACTAGTTTTGCTGATTTAGGCTTCGATGTAGATATAGGTCCGCTTTTCCAAACGCCAGAAGAAACGGCTCGTCAGGCGGCAGAAAATGATGTACATATAGTTGGAGCTTCTAGCTTAGCGGCTGGTCATAAGACTCTCATACCTCAACTTATCGAAGAATTAAAGAAATTAGGTCGTGAAGATATTATGGTAATTGCTGGAGGTGTGATTCCTGCACAAGATTATCAATACCTTTATGATGCAGGCGTGAAAGGCGTATTTGGGCCGGGTACGGTTATTTCTGTTGCTGCACAGAAAATTTTACATGAATTGATGAATGAAAGTATTTAGGAATAAAACAGTAATGTTTTTATAACAAAAGAGCCTTTTTAAAGGCTCTTTTGTTATTCATTCTATGAAAATGTATCAGACATTAAATTATTAAACCATTTTATCATATCTTCATAGTTGTCTTTGGTGGCTCCCAAAGATTCAGTTACGCCATTGCCAGTAGGAACCATTGTTTTACTGACAGGGTCATATCTAAATACTACCGATAGCCAAGAAGCAGTAGATTTTGTTATTGGTGTAAAACAAGCTGAATTCGTCATCGGACTTGGATTTACCGCCTCACCTTTTAACATATGTATAATAGCATCAGCACAAACTTTAGCTTCAGCATTCGCAATATGCCCTGCTTTAGGTTGAGTTGTAGAAGATGCATCGCCAATGATGTGAATATTTTGGTGAACTGTTGATTCGTAAGTAAGTACATTTACACCTGCCCACTTGCCATTACCTGCATTAGCAAGACCAATTCCAGAATTTGTAATTAAACTGCCTGCTTTGTGTGTGGGTATTGCATTAATAACCTTACCTGTGAAAGTCCCCTGATTTGTATTGACAGTACCCTTATCGGCATCAATGCTGATTACCGTTGCATTTGGTACATAGGTAATTATACCTTTGTGTGTATTGTTAAATGCGTTTGTAAAGTTTTCTGGTTCTGCCTGAATACTTGGATTTGCATCTAAAATGATTACTTTTCCTCCACCTTTAATTCTCTTTAAATAGTCGGCTACGACACAGGCTCTTTCGTAGGGCCCGGGCGGGCAACGGTAGGGTTTGGGCGGTATCGTGATGATAAATGTATCCTTTTTGGTCATGGCTTGAACTTGGTTTTTCAAAGAGGTTGTTTGTTGACCTGCTTTCCACGCATGAACAATTTTGGCCTGATTAGCTGCTGTGCCCGAAAGTTGTATTGGTTCGAAATCAATTCCCGGTGCTATAACTAATTTGTCGTAAGGCAATACCTTTCCGCTATTTAGTGTTACACTTTTTCCTGAAGGATTGATGCCTGTTACAGAATTTTGTAAAACCGAAACTCCATATTTTGTCCTCAGCAAATTATAATTAAATGTCAATTGTTCTAATGTCCGTTCTCCTACTAATACCATATTACTAAAGATATTAGAGTAATAGCTAGCATTAGGTTCTATTAAAGTTACTTCAACTCCGGTTCCTCCCCATAGTTTCAGATATTTAGCTGCTGTTGTACCTGCCATGCCTCCACCAATTACAATCACACGTCCTGTGGCAACTATATTACTTGGCACTTGAATCAAAGAATGAATATCATTAACAACATTCTTCGTTTCTTGTCCAAATGAATTTTCTATAATGCCTAACCCTAAAGCCGATGCTCCAAGATTATTTAAAAAACTTCTACGTTTCATATCTTATTGTTTTGAAAAAAAGTCCCCAATTAATTTCATTTCATCTGTAGTATATGCTTTGGCATGGACATTCATAATTTCAGCACGAGGATTTTTAGCCGACATTTCTCTCAATTCGTTAACAATTTCATTGGCACTTTTACCAGCTAAATGTTCTAATCCAGTACCATTGGTACCGTGGCATTGAAAACAGTTGGAGGCTAGTAGTTGTCCTGGATGATTAACAACCCCAACCTTTAAAGAACGCTCATCAGAAGTTATAGAGTTAACGATTGGTGTTGGCGGAGTTTGTTCGATTTCACTACGGCAAGCTACAATAGTTGCCGCCAACAGACCAACAGATAATATAATACTTCTTGTATTTTTGGAAGATAGTGAGTTCATAGAGTTATTTCTGAAATATTGGAATAATTGACTTTACTGACTTATGATTTGAAATACTCTTTTAAAACCTAAGGGCAGATTTTTGGAAATGATGAAACAAACCTACGTAATATTCTTGAATAGTCTTTAGGACTAAATAGTACTTGTATGGTACTTTTTATATTTATTGTCTATTGTGTAGAGAATAATTTTCGGAGCGTATCTAATTAGACCTAAAATCTCTTTCAGGTTCTTTCTGGGTTTACCACAATACTATAATTTCTAGATAATATGCCTAATCGAATTCCACAAAAAATCCTCATGCAGGAAATAATTATCACATAAATAAGATTTATGCTTGATTGAGCAATAAAATATAGAGGGGAATTAACCTATTCGTGACTCAATTTTGGTATTGATTGTTAGAAAGAACATTTATCTTTAACTTTGATGCAAAATTAAGGGTAATTCAATCAAAGAAAATTGCATTTTCTTGATACAATAACTTTTAGAATTTGTTATATATATGAGTTGTAAAATTCATATTTCTTCATTTTAAGATAAAGTTCTAATATTCATGACCACAAATACAAGCGAATCCTTATTCGCACAAGCCAAAAAGTCTATTCCAGGAGGCGTGAACTCGCCAGTAAGAGCGTTTCGTTCGGTAGGTGGAAATCCGATTTTCATAAAAAAAGCCAAAGGTGCTTATATCTTCGATGAAGATGATAATCAATATATTGAGTTGATAAACTCGTGGGGGCCAATGATTTTAGGCCATGCTTTTGAGCCAGTTGAGCAAGCTGTGAGCGAAGCCATTAAAAATTCATTTTCATTTGGAGCCCCAACACGCCGTGAGGTAGAAATGGCCGAATTGATTATTTCAATGGTGCCATCAATTGAAAAAGTGAGAATGGTTAATTCTGGTACAGAAGCTACGATGGCAGCAATTAGAGTTGCTCGTGGTTATACTGGGCGTGATAAGATTATTAAGTTTGAAGGCTGTTATCATGGACATGGTGATTCTTTTTTGATTGCTGCAGGAAGTGGAGCTGTAACCATGGGTGTGCCTGATAGTCCGGGTGTAACCAAAGGGGTAGCAAATGATACACTTACCGCTCCATACAATAATTTAGAGGCCGTTCAAGCACTTTGTGATGCTAATAAGGGGCAAATCGCTGCTTTGATTCTTGAGCCAGTTGTTGGTAATATGGGTTGTGTTTTGCCACAAGAAGGATATTTACAAGGCCTACGTGATATTTGTACCAAAGAAGGAATTGTATTGATTTTTGATGAGGTGATGACAGGCTTCCGTTTGTCGAAAGGGGGGGCACAAGAGCGTTTTGGTGTAATGCCAGATATGACTACTTTAGGTAAAATTATCGGTGGTGGAATGCCAGTTGGAGCTTATGGTGGTCGTAAAGAAATCATGGATTGTGTTTCACCGCAAGGACCTGTTTATCAAGCTGGAACACTTTCTGGCAATCCGATTGCAATGGCGGCGGGTAAGGCAATGTTGACTTATCTAAACGAGAACCCAGGAGTATATACGCAACTTGAAGAAACAGGTAATCAGATAGTAGGAGGGATTCGCCAAATATTAGATAAACTAAACCTCAAATACCAAATTAATCACATTGGTTCGATGTATAGTTTATTCTTTACTGAAACCCAAGTGGTAGATTTCGAAACGGCCAAGACCTCTGATACTGCAAAATTTGGTAAATACTTTCATGGTATGCTAGATAGCGGAATTTATCTTGCCCCTTCGCAATACGAGGCTTTATTCCTCTCAACTGCTCTTTCACAAGAAAATATTGCTGCTATTTTGGCTGCTAATGAAGCAGTTTTGAAAGGAATTTGATAATGTAAATTTTTGATTACCATCTGCACTAGTTGAAGGATAGATATTCTTGGCTTTAGCCTAAATGATTTTTGTATAGATTAGGCTATGGCCATTTAAGAGAAAATTACGCTTTTTACGGTCTGCTTTTGTTGGCGGTAATGAGTTTTTATAAAATGAAATATTCTGTAATAACCCCTGTATATAACCGGCCTGAGGAAGTCAGAGAATTGCTCGAAAGCCTTACAAAACAAACCTATAAAAATTTTGAAGTCATCATCATTGAAGATGGTTCTACTTTGATTTGTGAAGAAGTTTGTAAAGGTTTCCAAGAAAAACTTGATTTGAAATACTTTTTCAAGCCAAACTCTGGACAAGGTTTTTCTCGAAACTATGGCTTCGAACGTGCTTTAGGCGATTATTTTGTGCAGCTTGATTCTGATGCGATTATTCCCGAACGCTACTTTGAAGTTGTTGACAATCATTTGAAAAACAACTGGTTAGATGCTTACGGAGGACCAGATGCCGCACACGAAAGTTTTACAGATGTACAAAAAGCCATTAATTATTCGATGACTTCAGTTTTTACTACTGGTGGCATTAGAGGAAAAAAGAAGAACGCAGGGGGGCAATTTCACCCACGAAGCTTTAATTTTGGTATTTCTCGGAAGGTTTGGGAAGAAACGGGCGGTTATACCATGACTCGCATGGCCGAAGATATTGAATTTAGCATTAGAATTTTATCGAAGGGCTTCAAAGTTGGTCTAATTGAAGATGCTTATATCTATCATAAGAGAAGAACAGATTTTGGACAATTCTTCAAACAATTACACTTTTTTGGGCGTGGACGAATCAATCTTGCACGAATTTTTCCTTCAGAACTCAAATTGGTGCACTATTTCCCAATGATTTTTACGCTTGGCGTCTTGTCAATACCCATTACTTTTTTCATTGATAAGATTCTTTTCTTCATAGCTTTGTTTTTACTATCACTTTATATGATGATGATTGTAATTGATTCAGCAGTTCATAACAAAAGCCTAAAAATTGGACTTTTGAGTGTAATTGCCTGCTTCATTCAATTAATGGGCTACGGATTTGGCTTTATGCAAGAAAAATTTTGGGGAGAAAAGAAGAACTAAAGCGGTTATTCGTAAATATTAGTTATTGAAAAGAGGATAAATCTACTTGCAGATTTATCCTCTTTTTTTAAATAAAAACCTCTTGTGATTCTAATACCTCTTCTTTCAAATCTTCAATTATTTGGTCTAATCCTTCATACCAATCAAGGTGAGGCGATGAACTTGGGCAGCCACCAGCCGCTGGTACACACGAAGTGTATTCGTGTTGTTTATGGCATTTAGGGCATCTGGCAATCGTTTTGAATGTATCCCATATATGGCCACAATCGCATTGCCAATATTCGCCACCATCAGGTTCCCATTTACATTTTGGACAACAAATTTTTATTTCACTCATTTTCTCAACAGACTATTTTTTTTGAATGACCATCAGCTTTTTGAACATAAAACAGTCGATTTTAGTTTGAAAGAATCAAAAAATAATCAATTCTGTTTCTTTTTCTTGAACCTTTTGAGGATGTTTTTCAAAAGCCAAATAAAGAGTAAAATCCCAAGAATTGCTACTAAAATAGGCAACCAGAGCGTAAGAATAGAGAAAAAGATAGAAATGATGTTTTCTAAAGTTGCAAGAAATGGATTGCCAAAGCCTCCTGTAAATTTGGTAGAAGTTAATCGAAGCAGTCCAGTACCTGCTTGAATCGTACCTGCTAAGCCACCACCTGCCAAAATTCCGAGCGTCCATTGTAGTTCAGGCGAATCTATTTTCAAAAAAGAAGTTGTCAAAATTGTTCCTGCAATAAACGAAGCCGGAGTAGTAATTGTATCGAGTAAATTATCAACTACTGGAATGTAAAAAGCCATGATTTCAGCAATAGTGGCCGCACCTAAAATATAAGTTGCGGTGGCACTACCCAGCCATTCGAAACCCGTTGATAGGTCAAAAATATGGAATCGAGTTGCCAAATTTGCAACCAACATTGGTATAAACACCCTAAAACCAGAGCAAGCACTTAATGCTATACCAACAGCTAGACTTATGATAACTTCCGTCATACGACTTTTGGATGAATATTAATTTTTACCAAGTTAGTTGGTTTTTTAGTTTTTCAATACCGACTACGAGAACTTTATGTGTTATTCCTATTCACAACTCACGCTAAATAATAGATTATTCTTTAATTTGACTTCATTTTACCTAATAAAATCGCAATTATGAGGGCCATCAAAATAAATAATGCAAAGACAAAACTCAACCCTATTCGTAAACCAAATGCTTCTGCTAAATACCCAATCGTTGGCGGTCCGACAAAGAATCCTGTGTAACCAATGGAGGTAGCCATTGAAATTCCTGCTGACGGACTAATATTTTTTAAATTGCCTGCTGATGAAAAAACAATCGGAACTATGGTAGAAAGCCCTAAACCAACTAAGAAAAAACCTAGAAATGTACTCCAAATTGATGTAAACGCAAGGGCAATTCCTAACCCTACGGCGGCTAGACATGCATCAATCAACATGATTTTTTCTTTGCCTAATTTTACCGTAAAGTAATCACCAAAAACTCGCCCGATTGTCATGGCTACACCAAAAGTTCCAAAAGCCCAAGCTGAAATGGTTTCATTTTGCCCAACAACTTTATTCATAAAAATGGCTGACCAATCAACCATAGAACCTTCACCTGTCATGCAACAAAAGGCAATAATGCCAAACGGTAAAATGGTTTTTAATGCTAAAAACTTATTGTTATTACCTTTTTCTTCAAAAGTTTTCGATTCAGTGATTGGCGAATCTTTGAGCAATTTAGTGGAAGCCCAAAATATGGGCAAAGTGCCCAAAATCGCTAGAATGGTCAGATGGGTTTGTAATGGAATTTGAAAATTGGAAAATAGCCCACCAATTGCGGCTCCGATGGCCATTCCGATGCTAAATACTGCATGAAACGATGAAAAAATGACTTTACCCCAGAGGCGTTCTACCAAAACGGCTTGTCCATTCATAGTTACATCCATCGAGCCTGATGCAGCTCCCAAAAACAAAAAGCACAAGCGAATTATCCATTCATTTTGAGAAATGGCTACCAAAGGAATAGATACACAGAACAACAAAGAAACTATTCTAACAACTTTATCAGAACCAAATTTATTTCCTAGCCAACCTGCCAATGGCATGGCAATCATCGACCCTAAGGCAATACAAAACAAAACATTGCCTAATTCACTATTATTAAGACCAAAGTATTTTTGTAATTCGGGAAGTCGGGCCGTCCAATTGGCGTATAAAAAACCATTGGTGAAGAAAAATAACGAAACCGCGATTCGATTAATGAGTAAAGTTTTATTAGGCATAATTATAGATTATTTAATACAAAAATAACTTTATTCTTCAAACTAAAATTTACTTAAATTTTCTAAATCTAACACCAAATTGTCTTATTTTTATGATTCAATAAGATAATAGAGAAAATGAAGTCTAAAAAGCCATTTTTAGAGGTTATTCAACCTAATCAGGGTTTATCCTTGCGGGTTTATCATAATATTCAAACCCGTACTTGTTCGATGAAATCTTGGCATTTTCATCCTGAAATTGAACTTGTATGTGTTCCTCATGGCAAAGGACAACTCTACATAGGAAATCGTCAATATTCTTACGAAAATGGTGCAGTAATTTTACTTAACTCTAATATTCCGCATAAAAGTTTTGATCTAGGTTTTGAAAGCGAACTTTATGAAGAGTATGTTCTGCAAATTACGCCCAATCAACTGGAAATTTTATTTACCCACTTCCCAGAATTTGAAAAAATTAAGCAATTAATCAAAGTATCTCAAGAAGCACTGGTTTTGCCTCTTACTGCTCATGAAAAAGTTTTTAGAGAGAAGTTTCAAGCTCTTCTTGAAAGCCATTCCTTGAGACAATGGCTCATTTTTGTGGAGGTTTTAGATGAACTTTCAAGAGCAAATTATGAGGTTTTGGGTGTAACCTCAGGAAATATAAATTCACAACAAGCCGAACGTGTAGAAAAAGTATTTGAGTTTATCGAACAACATTACACAGAAAATATCAGCAGCCAAACAATTGCCAATTTACTTCATCTGACCGATACTTCATTTTGTAGGTTTTTTCAAAAACATACGCAAAAAACATTTAAGCAAGTATTAAATGAATACCGAGTTACGCAGGCGTGCAAACTACTCTCATTTACAGATAAAAGTATAGAAAACATCGCCTACGAAACTGGCTATAATAATCAATCATTTTTTAATAGAGTATTTAAAGAAGTGATGCACACTACACCCATGAATTACAGAAAAGAGCGTCAAGGATTAAAAAGCTAAATACTCAAACGCCAAATTGGGTAAGATGATGTTCCAAGTGCTTGTAAAACATATTGCTCCATTCGGTTTTGTTTAATACGCCAAATGAATGAGATTCCTTCCCATCGAAGTATGCTTCACCTAATTCTTGCGTTTTTCTAATAAAGTTTATCAATCGATTCTTTTCTGCTTCAAAATCTTTATCACCTTTCATTACAAAATATGGGGCAGTCTGACTATTATGTTGATAAGGGGCTTCATTCACTACTTTATTTTTGACAAAAAGTTTCAACATAAACCTTACAAATGCATTTGGTTTTGGATGTTTGTTTTCATAAACAAGTTCGTAAGAAACACAGCAATGTGCCAACATTTGGTCAACGCTCATTTTTCCCCATTTGGGTTGAGTCGTAGTGCTAAGTTGATTAATTCTGTTGATTATTTGTTCGGTTACGTTTTCGGAAAAAATGTTTGGAAGAGCCATAATTAATGGGTTTAAAATGATAATAGATTTGTACTGTTTCAAAGTAATTAAGTAACGATGAAAAGAGTTGTTTTTGAATTAAACTTATTTCAAAGGATAAAATTTTTAGCGTTGGAGATATTTGAAAAAATGTAGCAATAACTGAAAAATAGAAATATTTCTAAAAGTAAATATATTAAAAAGCAAAAGGCCAAACAAATTCAACTTGTTTGGCCTCTCAGTAATCGAATTAATATTCTTAGTTATGTCTTACTAATAGTTTTTTGGTAGCTACTTTTTTTCCGTCAACCACTAATTGATATAAATAGATACCTGACTCCCAATTTGCTGTTTGAACTTTTAATCGGCGGTCAAATTTATCTAATTCATAATTAGCTACTTCGTGTCCGAGCAAATTATAAAATGCCATACTGGCGTCGTTTACATTACCGGTAATCACATAATCAATTGTAGCGTAATCGTTGGCTGGATTTGGATAAATGTTTGAAACTGATAGTTTATCGTTAAAAAATAGCTTATCATTACTTTCTGTTCCTACACTTTTATCGTTTGTAGCTGGAATTTCAACATTTGATGTTTTTGCGGTAGCAGTTCTTGTAGAACCATTCAATAGGGCATCACGGAAGTACTGGTTTACCACAGAAGGCTTGTTTAATCTTACTTCTGATGGCATTGTTTTACTCACAAAAGCCATTTTTTGAAGTGAAGATTTAGCAGTGGTAGTTGGTTTCTTGCCGATATCCAAACGAGATTTGCCTTTCTCAACTTGAGCAAGAGCAACGTTGGATAAGACAACGATTCCAATTAGTACTGTTAAATATTTTTGTAAATTTTTTGCCATAGAAACTCTTCTAAGTTGTTATAAGCACGTATATTATGGGGGCTATTACAAATATACGTAAAAGTTGTTGAAAATTAAAAAAAGGATTTTATGTATAAGACTCATTTTTAAGCCAAAAGGTTGCAATAAAAGGAAACTTTTTTTCGTTTGGCTATTTTTGAGGCTCTTTTTGGTTTTTGGGCTCTTCTTTTTTTAATACAATTTTCATGCCCAGCACTTCTTCTTTGGTTGGTTTTTCTTTTTCACGCCACTCAAATCCATCTAAGCGATTACTATCATTAGTCAACTCGGTTGGTGGAACAAGCTTGGCGTCGGGCTTTCCTAAAAATGCTATTCGGTTTATTTGATTTTCTTTAAACTTCATATTCATTTTGCTACATTCGACTCTATTTACACCGATAAGTTTATTTTTATCATCAAGTGCATAATAGATACTTTCACCGTTTCCTTCAACTACCACATTTTCTATTCGGTTTTGGGCGTTGAAAGTTGCCGAAATCTTTCTACCCTTAATTTGATTAAAATTCTGAACCGTATCCTTCGCAATAACAAAGCCTTTATTAATCATATACATGCGATTTACTTTGTTATTTTTCATATATACGTGAATTGTATCGGCCTCGGATTGATTTTTATCATTCCAAATAATCGGCTTGCTAAAAAAATGAATTACCGAATCTTTCAAGTCATAAAGCAGTGAATCACAGCGACTTTGAATATCTGTACGAAACACTTTTACGTGCCCGAACGCTAATAGTTTCTCCATTTTCGATGCGTTACTTTTCTCCTCCTTTTTGCCTAGTTTCAAGGAATCAGTTTTTACTATTAATGAATCCTTTCGCTCATAGGCATAAAGGGTATCGGCTCTTAGGAAAAGCGTATCTCTTTCAGAGGTATTTCGCATAAGGGCATTGCCCATTATTTTAGTAAAACCTGCTTTGCCATCACGCACACCCATTAGCCCGTTTAAGATAACTTTATCCTTCTTAGAGACCAATTCTACGTTTCCTTTGGCAAAACCCGACTCGGTTTTTTGGTCGAAACTTAAAGTATCGCCAGTAAGTGTATAATCTTCATTGACAATTTTAGAACGACCCTTAAAATTAGATTGTTGGGTTTGAGTATTATAGGTACTTCCAGCATTTGCTATGATATCTCCATCTTTGCTTTTAATGAGCGTAGGAGCTTTGAAAAGTGCCATTTTGGTGCGTGCATTGTACTGCAAACTGTCTGATGTAATGGTGTATTTAGGATTTGTAATTTCTACGTTTTCCTTGTAATTAAAAATCTTGCTTCGAGTATTATAAAAACCTTTTTCACTTTTTAAAATACTCGAATCTTGCACAATTACTCCTCGAACTGGATAATAAGCACGGTTTTTCTGAATATCATATTCTACTACACGTGTTGTAAGACTTACTTTTTTATCTGTTAGAACTACTTTTTTTCCTAATACTCTGGCAAAACGTGTGTTCCCATCATAATAGAGCGTATCACCAGTAATTGTAAGCGTATCGCCTTGCACAATTCTAATTTTCCCGAAAGCCTCTAAGGTATTTGTTGTTTCATTTTGTGTAGCAGTTTGGCAATATAAAACGGCTCCACGGTGGGCAAAAGAAACATTACCTAAGAATTGTCTTGTATAAAAAGGTTGTTGATTAACACCTATTAAGCTATCTGCACTTAATAAATTGATTTTTGTATTAGGGGTGGCCGCTGGTGGTGGATTAAGAGGTTTTTGTCCGAACGAAAAAAGTGGAATCAATAGTACAATTACTAAGCTAATACATTTCCCAAAAGAAGAGAACACGTTTTTAAGTGCTGTTCTTTGAGACTGAGCTATATTTTTTATAATATTATTAATCATCTTCAATTGAAAATTCTAAATTTGCTTGCAAAATTACGTAATTGCTTTGATGCTTCATGCCTTCTTAACATATATTAACGAGCAAAAATTATTTGAAGTCACCGATAAGGTCTTGCTTACAGTAAGTGGAGGTAAAGATTCAGTGGTAATGTTTGAACTTTTTTGTCGGTCGAAACTAAATTTTGCAGTGGCACATTGCAATTTTCAGTTGAGAGGAAGCGAGTCTGACCAAGACCAAGTATTTGTTGAGCAATTATGCCGAGTAAATAAGGTAAACTTTCACACTCAAACATTCGATACCAAAGCCTTTGCCAAGCAAAAGAAGATTTCGATTGAAATGGCTGCCCGCACACTTCGTTACGAATGGTTTGAGCAAATCAGAGAAGAATTTAGCTACAGTTATATTGCTACTGCCCATCATTTGAATGATAGTATTGAAACAGTTTTGCTCAATCTGACTAAAGGAACAGGCATTGCCGGTTTAAGAGGAATTCTACCCAAAAAAGAATTGATAATTAGGCCATTACTTTTTGCTTCAAGAGAAGCTATTGATAACTTCGTGCAAGAAAACAAACTTCAATGGAGAGAAGATAGTAGCAATGCTTCGAATGATTATCAAAGAAATTTGATTAGAAATGAAGTAGTTCCTTTACTAAAAAAAATAAATCCCAATTTAGACGAAACTTTTGCACGAAATCTCGAACGTTTTCAATCTATTGAAGCCGATTTTAGAAAAAACTTAAGCCATTTCAAAGCTAAGGTTATGCGTGAAAGTAATGGCGTTTTTTATATAAAAATAGCTAATATAAAGTATTGGCAGTCAGCTAATTATTTTATTGAGGAGCTTCTAAAAGAGTTTGGATTTAACTACTTTCAATCAAAAGAAATATTTGCTTCAATTGATGGGATTTCGGGCAAGATTTTTCACTCCGAAACCCATAGTTTATTGAAAGACCGAGAGGAATTTATCATTTACCCAAAACTTGATGCGGAAATTGAAAAAACTTTGCTTGAAATTCAAAAAGAAGATATTCTATCAGGTATAACTATAAGTTTCGAAGGTAATAAACTCCGTTTTTCTCTTGTAAAAGCGGAGGAGTTTGACGGAAAGTTTGAAAGAAATAATGCAATTGGATACTTCGATTTTGAAAAAATTACTTTTCCACTCACGATGCGAAGATGGAAAGAAGGAGATTCGTTTATTCCGTTTGGTATGAAAGGCCAAAAGAAAATTTCTGACTTTTTGATTGATAAAAAGATTTCACTTCATCTTAAAAAAAACATATTTCTTCTCGTATCTGCTGGACAAATTATGTGGGTAGTTAATTATAGAACAGATGAAAGATTTCGACTACAAAGGTCTTCCAAGATGATTTTAAAAGCTGAAATAATATAGAGTGAATTTAATTGATAATAATTTGATTTTCAGTTCTTTTATTTGCCCTTAAGTGCTAATTTCATAATTATTTTAATAGGTTTTCTTTTAAATACTTTATTGTAAGTTTGGTATTTGGCACAGGTTTTGATAATTTAGGCAAATGTAATCCAAACGTGCTTTAAATTTTCCTCATTTAAAAATGATGCTGAGTGCTTCACCCATGAAAAAATACAATATTTGGTTGTTGGCATTAATTCTTCTTTTAGCCCAACAAACATTTGCTCAAAGCGGAAAGTTAAAGGCCGCAAATCGTAGTTTCGAAAGTATGAGCTATATAGAAGCTATTCGAAGCTATGAAGATTATCTTCGTACAGCTAAAGTGGGTTCGCCCGAAATGAAAGAAGCCTTGACAAAGTTGGGTTATAGCTACCGAAAAGTTCAAGATACACGTAATGCGGAACGTGTTTATGCCGAATTGATTGAGAAATACAACAAAGACTTAGAAAGCGAAATTTTCTTGTATTACGCTCAGGCTTTGGCCAATAATGGTAAATACAAAGAATCTCAAAAAATGTATAGCCGGTACGGAGAGGAGCAAACGGCTGATATGCGTGGAAGAAGATTCACCGTTGCATACATGGATAATAGTCGCTTCTTTCAAGATTCTTCAACATATAAAATAGATTATTTATATACACTTAATTCTCGTCAGTCGGACTTTAGTCCGATGTACTACAAAAATGGATTAGTCTTTGTGTCGGCTCGTGAGGAAGGAGGGGCGATAAAGCGAGTTTTTATGCAGAATCAGACCCCTTTTCTTGATTTATTTATGTTTCCTGATACTTCAGAGCTCCGTAAAGATAATATTGTGGCAGCTAAGCAGCTTGGTTCGGTAGGGGGAGGGAGTGCTTTTAGTGCTTCTGAAAAACTTGAATCAATGGCGAAGGAAGAACAAGAAAAACCACTCTCAAAAATAGAGCAATTCAGTAAAACACTCAATAGTAAATATCATGAAGGCCCCGTTACGTTCTTCAAAGATTATAAAAAGCTAATCTTTACACGCAATAACTATAATAAAGGTCGTAGTAGAACAGGCACAGATGGTGTAACTAAGCTTAAGCTATATCTAGCTGTTGATAATGGCAAACATTGGGGAGGAATTGTCGAATTGCCGTTTAATAGCGATAATTATTCGTGTGGGCATCCAGCCTTATCGCCAGATAATAAAAAACTTTATTTTGTTTCAGATATGCCCGGAGGTTTTGGTGGAACTGATATTTACGTGGTGGATTATCGAGATGGACAATGGGGCTCTCCTGTAAATTTAGGGAAAGATATTAATACTGAAGGAAATGAAATGTTTCCTTTTGTAGATGAAAATGGGAATTTATATTTCTCGTCAGATGGAATTGAAGGTTTAGGTGGCTTAGACGTGTTTTTTGTCGAAATGAAAGAAGGCATTCCGATGAGTGAAATTAAAAACTTAGGAGCACCGATAAATTCTGAGAAAGATGACTTTGGTTTCATCACTGATGGTAATAGAACGAGTGGCTATTTCAGTTCAAATCGTAAGCGTGGTTATGGTGATGATAATCTCTATTCGTTTCGTCATGGTTGCCGTCAGTTAAATATTTTGGTTTATGATTCAGATAGTAAAAAACCTTTGGAGCTAGCTGATGTACGCGTTTTAAAAAATGGAATAAACAAAGAGCTGATGGTTACAGGTATTGATGGAAAAGTGACAGTTTGCTTAGAAACAGGAACAGACTTTGAGTTTAAAATCATGAAAGAGGGTTATGAGTCAAACGGAGTATCGTACGGTACTTTTGCATCTTCCCTCAAAAATCAAACGTCAATCAAAGTATATTTAGAGAAATCTAAGGCACCGATAATTAAGGGAACAATCGTTGCAGAGGTTAATCAACAGCCGATTCAAGGTGCTGTGGTAACACTTCAAAATGAAAAAGACGGTTCGAAACAACAAATTATTACTGGTTTAGATGGAAAATATGAATTTCAGCCTAAAAAAGAAGGTGAATATTCAGTAACTGCGAGCAAAAATAATTATGCAGAAAATACGGAAAGTTTAGGAAAAGTGAAACAATCGAAGAAAGGCCCTAAAACCGTTGAGCAAAATTTGGGCTTAGTAGGTCAGGGAGATGTTTTCAGATTAGATAATATCTATTATGATTATGGACAATTTTTTATTAGACCAGATGCCGCTAAAGAATTAGAAATGAAGCTTGTCCCCCTTCTCAAAAAGTATCCTAATATGAGAATTGAGGTCCGCTCTCATACTGATAGTCGCTCAAGTGATGCCTTCAATCTTAAACTTTCTGAGAATAGAGCCAGAGCGGTAGTTGATTATTTGGCCGCACGTGGCATCAATACAAAAAGAGTTGTGGCGAAAGGATATGGAGAGGCAGAGCTACTTAATAATTGTGATGACGGAATAAAGTGTGAAGAAGACCAGCACCAAGCCAATCGAAGAACAGAGTTTAAAATTTTAGATGTTTCGGCCGTTGGTATGAATTAGTATGAGATAGTTTATTTCAAAGCTTTAAGTCTGGATTTATTATTTTGAAGGTATGAGTTTTCCTATGATTTGGAAAAGGTAGTATAGAATGATTTACTGGGGAAATTTGGTTATTTGACTTCAGTTAAACCTGATAGTTTCACCCAAATGCCAATAAGTGATACCTCTTTCCAAATTTGAGCTAACTCATACTTTTTGATTTTTGTATTACTTAAGATTAAAAATAATACAAAAAGGTAATGGAAAAAAGTTTTTTTTAAGTAAATTTCGCATATTACTTCCTACTTTTTAAATCAAAAAATAATAAATCCTAATGAAGAAAACACTACTTTTAGCTTACTTTTACCTCGGTTGGAATATATTGGGCTATACCCAAATGCCAGCTGACCTAATCAAAGATTCAACAGAACGCCAGAGGAGCACAAAAGTACCAGTAGACTTTCCTAAAGAAAGAGCAGAAGCCGATATCAGTAAAATAACACCAGCAGGTTTTGGTAAAGCTCCTTATAATGAACTCATTAAAGCCCAGATTCTAGTAGATAATATCCTAAAAACCAATAGTGCCATTACAGGTATTGACTGGAAAGAAAGAGGTCCTAATAACATTGGTGGTAGAACAAGAGCCTTAATGTTTGACCCTAATGATAATACTCATAAAAAAGTTTGGGCTGGTGGAGTTGCTGGCGGTGTATGGTATAACAACGATATAACAAATGCTAACTCTTCGTGGACTAAAGTTAATGACTTTTGGGATAACTTAGCCATTTCTTGTATTGCCTATGACCCATCAAATACGAATGTATTTTATGTAGGAACAGGTGAAGGCTACGGAAATACTGATGCTGTCTCTGGAGGCGGTATTTGGAAAACTACCGATGGGGGAGTTACTTGGAAAAGATTACTTTCTACATTGCCAGATTTTAGTTTATTAACTGGTCTAGGTTATGCTTTTCAAAACATACAGGATATTGTAGTAAATTCAAGTGGTGTTGTTTATGTAGGAACTCAAGGTGGACTCGCCAAATCGACTGACGGTGGTTCTACTTGGACACTATTAACGACAGGTGGTTTGCCTACTTCTATTACCGCTTCTTTCGTTTCTGATATTGCCATTGGTACAGACGGGATAATATTTGTAGCTTATGGAAAATTTTATGATTCAGGGGCGTTAAAAGGTACACCAAGTCAACTTTATCGCTCAACGGATGCTACTGGTACTACTTGGACCAATATTACCCCAATCGGAATCCCAGCCAATAGTAGTCGTACTTCCATCGCTTTGGCAGCTTCAACAAGTGGGACAACTCAAAAAATATATGTATTATCGCATGATTATGCAACCAATGGTATAGGTTATTTCAAAAGTTCAACGGATGCAGGTACTACTTGGACTACTAATATTACCCCCCCAAATGCAACTATAGACCCACTCACTCCTGATTATACTAATGGACAAGCTTGGTATGATTTGCCAATTGTTGTACATCCTACCAATCCTAATATTATAATAGTTGGAGGGGCGACTCACGCAAGAAGCATTGATGGCGGAGCTACTTGGTACACATTTGAATATTGTTACCTAAATGATAATCAGCCTAATGTCTGTATGCCACCTGCAACTTGTATTCACCCTGACCATCATGCAATAGTTTTTCGCCCAGGTAGTCCGAATGAAGTTATTATAGGCAATGATGGAGGCGTGTTTTATTCATCAAATTATGGAGATGCTACCATAACTCTCCCAGCAGGGTTAGTTTTTGGAGAAAGGAATAAAAACTATAATGTTACCCAATATTATAATGCAGCAATAGCGAATACGTCGAACGATGGATACGTTTACGCAGGTGCTCAAGATAATGGTACACATATTATCCGAACTTCTCCAAATGTGATTGGTTGTGGGGCAATTGCTAATGGAGGTGATGGTGTAGCGGCATTAGTCGACCAAGATGACGCTAATACTGTAATCATGTCGTATGTGTATGCGAATCATTATTTATTTGATAGAGAGGGTAACTACAAAAAGACATTGGTGGGTAACAATGTTGGCACATTTTTAAACCCTTGTGACTTTGATTCTCCCAATAATGTCTTTTGGACTTATGCGGGACAGGCAAGTATTACTGGAGGACTACGAACATATCTTTACCGTGTAAGTGGCGTAGCTGGTGGTGCTTCAAATGCAAGTACGCGTCCTTACTTTGATGTACAAACAGCCAATAACTTGCCACCAAACATAAGATTTATAAAGGTTGCTAAAACTGCAAATACACTTTTTATTGGTACAGGAAATGGCGATGTGTATAAGCTTGTTTACAATAATACGACTGCTCTTACTGCCACTAAAATATTAACAGGAATTACAGGTTTTATCTCGTGTATTGATATTGGAGCAACTGATAATGAGTTATTGGTTACTTCATCAACTTATAATGTCAAATCTGTGTTTTATAGTAATGATGGAGGAACTACTTGGACAAGTAAAGATGAATCAACTTACGGTTTACCAAATATACCCGTACGTTACGCTCTATTTAACCCACTAAATTATAAACAAGTACTTATCTCAACTGATATGGGAGTTTGGTCAACCAATGATATCACTGCCGTAAACCCTGGGTGGGCATTAACTAATTCTGGCTTGGCTCACGTAAGATGTGAATCAATGCGTTTCCGCTCGGCTGATAACACAGTTATTTTGGCAACTCACGGAAGAGGAACTTATACTACTACTTTATCTGCCACACCTCTGTGTCAAAATACGTACACACTTATATCTCCTTACGATAATAAAACGAGTGGTACTTCAACTTATGGAGCTGTCAATTCAATTAGTGCATCAAATAAAATACAATCAACAGCCAAAGTTACTTACAAAGCAGGGAACTATATCGAATTAAAGCCAACTAATCCTAATGATGGTGGGCCTGGTTTTTTAGTTGACCAAGGAGCTGTTTTTTACGCTTATATTACGGGCTGTGTGGCTTCATTTATTCAACCAACCATAGAGAGTGAAAAATAATTTTGCAACTTTACAACTAATATGGTGTTTTTAGAATCTTATGTAAAAAAACTTATGATTATGAAAAAAATGTTTTTTTTGATAGTGACAGCAGTATTTTACGTAAGTTGTCAGTTAGCAGAAGTTGATGTCAATGGTATCATTGAAGGTAAGTTTACGCTATCGCCTTTATGTGGTGTAGAACCGATAAATGCAGATGAAAATCATCCATGTGGTTATAGTTTCGAACAACTTGATACCATTTATGGACAATACAAAGTACAAGTTATCGATGCTACAACTCTCAAAGTTATAGCGGAAAAGAAAATGGACCATACTGGGCAATTTAGTTTTACGGTGCCTAAAGGAACTTATAATCTTGACTATCAACCTCATATTTCAACACCTTCTAATATCACTCAGTCTTTACCAAATGGTATTACTTTGAGAGCAGGTGAAAAAATTACAAAAGATATTTCTATCAATACAGGTATTCGTTAATCCATTGAATTGCCTAATTATTACCTCAGGTTTTATAAATAACCTGAGGTTTTTTCATGCTATAAGCTTATTTTTGAGGGAAAATTCTTGAATTTTTACTAACATAATGCTTTTAAACTTCGTTAATAAAGTTTAAATAAAACAAAAATTTATCAATAACGTATATCTTTCAATTTTGAGTAATGGCAGAAAAAAACATCGAATTTCTTTACGAATACCTCAATAATGCCTCTCCAACAGGTTTTGAGTCTTCAGGTCAACAAATATGGTTAGACTACATGAAACCATATATAGATGAACAAATAGTTGATGTTTATGGAACAGCCGTAGGTGTCATTAATCCAGGGCAGCCATATAAAGTAGTCATTGAAGCTCATTCAGATGAGATTTCTTGGTTTGTCAATTACATCACCGAAGATGGGTATATTTATGTACGTAGAAATGGCGGCTCTGACCATCAAATTGCTCCATCGAAACGAGTGAATATTCATACTCGAAAAGGCATTGTAAAAGGCGTTTTCGGTTGGCCAGCTATTCATGTGCGTGAGGCAGCTACAGAAGAAAAACCAACGTTAAAAAATATCTTTATTGACGTAGGTGCTTCAAAAAAGGCGGAAGTTGAAGAAATGGGTATCCACGTAGGTTGTGTAATTACCTTCGAAGATACTTTGATGGAATTGAATAATAAATTCTATGTGGGTCGTGCATTAGATAATCGTATTGGGGGGTATATCATTGCCGAAGTAGCCCGTAAGCTAAAAGAAAATAATATTTCGTTGCCATTCACACTTTATGTAGTCAATGCTGTTCAAGAAGAAATTGGTTTGCGTGGAGCAGAAATGATTTCTCGTAGATTAAAACCAGATGTGGCTATTTGTTGTGATGTAATTCACGATACACAGTCGCCGATGTATAACAAAAAAACTGATGGCGATTTAGCTTGTGGTCGTGGCCCCGTTTTAACTTATGGCCCTGCTGTACAAAACAATTTATTGAATTTCATGATTGATGTTTGCACCGAGAAAAATATTCCTTTCCAACGTGCAGCGGCAAGCCGTTCGACAGGCACAGATACCGATTCATTTGCTTATTCAGGTGAAGGAGTAGCGTCAGCTTTGATTTCACTCCCTCAAAAATATATGCACACTACAGTTGAGATGTGCCATAAAGATGATATTCAAGCTTGTATTGATATGTATTACGAAGTATTGTTGAGCTTAGAGGGTGGACAAGATTTTCGTTATATACGATAAATAATTTAAAATCAGTGAGGTTTGAGAAAACCTCACTGATTCTCTTCTACTTTGATTCTCATTAGAAAAGGTATTTTTTTACAGTTTCTATTCTTCTTTTTATCTTAATCTTAAAGCTAAAAGTTTTTATAGCTTAGGGTGAAGATGCTATTTATGACTATTTTTACATTAATAATATTAACGAGCGGTGAAAAGATACAGATGGAAGCTTCCGCTCGAGATTATAATTGGTATTTTAATAAATGATTAACTAAATTTTGAAATTTAGTTAATCAAATAATATAGAATAGAACGTCAATAAACTTCGAAATTTTACTATTTTGACTAAAACAGTATTTGCCATAACGCCCCCTTTTACGCAACTGAATACGCCGTATCCAGCCACTGCTTACATCAAAGGATTTTTAAACACGAAAAATATTTCATGCTTCCAAGCCGATTTAGGTATTGAAGTAATTTTAGCTTTATTTTCTAAAAAAGGTCTGACTGCCCTTTTTGACCACTTAAACACTTCTAATAACACACAATGGAGTGAAAATGCTCAAAGGATAATAGCCTTAGAAGAAGATTATATTCAGACCGTAGATGCAGTTATTGGTTTTTTGCAAGGAAAAAATCCAACTTTAGCTAATCAGATTTGTCAAGATAGTTTTTTGCCCGAAGCTTCTCGATTCGCTCAACTCGAAGACCTTGAATGGGCGTTTGGTTCGATGGGAATGCAAGATAAAGCCAAGCATTTAGCGACACTCTATCTCGAAGACTTATCTGACTTAATCAGTGAATGTGTTGACCCGTATTTCGGCTTTAGTCGCTACGCCGAACGCTTAGGGCGTTCTGCTAATAGTTTTGATGAATTATATGGAATTTTACAAGAAAAATACAGCTATATTGATAAAATTTTAATCGAAATTCTTGCCGAAAGAATGGCTAAAATTCAACCGAAATTACTTCTTATTTCGGTGCCATTTCCAGGAAACCTTTATAGTGCTTTTCGAGTAGGGCAGTGGGTAAAGAAAAATTTTCCTAATACAAAAGTTGCCATGGGAGGAGGCTTTGCCAATACAGAACTACGCTCATTATCAGATGCTAGAGTATTTGAGTTCTTTGATTTTATTTCACTTGATGATGGTGAAGCCCCATTGGAAGAAATAATCAATACTCTTTCTGCTAACACGCTCTCAGATGCTTTATTAAAGAGAACTTTTATTCTCGAAGAAGGAAAAGTAGTTTATAAAAATAATTCATTATTGAAGGATTATAAACAATCAGAAGTAGGAACCCCCGATTACAGTGATTTACTTTTAGATAAATACATTTCGGTCATTGAAATTGTTAATCCAATGCACCGAATGTGGAGCGATGGCCGCTGGAATAAGCTTACTATGGCACATGGTTGTTATTGGGGGAAATGTACATTCTGTGATATTTCTCTTGATTACATAAAAATCTACGAACCCGTAGCCGCCAAACTTTTATGTGACCGAATGGAGCAACTTATTGAGCAAACTGGCGAAAATGGGTTTCATTTTGTTGATGAAGCTGCTCCTCCTGCTCTGATGCGTGCTCTAGCTTTGGAAATACTTCGCAGGAAACTTACAGTAACGTGGTGGACTAATATTAGGTTTGAAAAGAGTTTTAGTAGAGATTTATGCCAACTTTTGAAGGCATCTGGTTGTATTGCAGTATCGGGAGGTTTGGAGGTTGCTTCCGACCGTTTGCTTGATTTAATTCAAAAAGGGGTTACGGTAGCACAGGTAGCACAGGTTACTCGCAATTTCACGGAAGCAGGCATTATGGTTCATGCCTATTTGATGTATGGTTTCCCTACACAAACCGCTCAAGAAACTATTGATTCGCTCGAAATGGTTCGCCAAATGTTTGAAATAGGTACTCTACAATCGGGTTTTTGGCATCAATTTGCTATGACAGCCCATAGCCCAGTGGGAATGTATCCTGAAAAGTTTGCCGCCGTAAGAGATAATTATGAGATAGGTTCGTTTGCGAATAATGACCTTACCTTTGCTGACCCCAAAGGTGCTGACCACGAGGCATTTAGCTATGGATTGAAGAAATCATTGCTCAATTATATGCACGGTATGTGCTTCGATTATCCTTTACAAGAGTGGTTTGATTTTAAGGTTCCTCGAACTAAAATTCCTAAAAATTATATCGAAAACGCTCTTTTGGAAGATGAAGGAAGCTTTCTGATGAAACCCAATACGAAAGTAGTTTGGTTAGGAAAAAAGCCTTCGGTGAGTTATGCAAACACTACAAAGAAAGGTCAGACTTATCAGACAGCTACTTTAACTTTTCATGATAAAAAAGAAACTTTTAGCTTAAAGCTTAATGAAGCTCAAGGCGAATGGTTAGTAGAAATCTTAGAAAAAATATCTACTAAAAGTCCGAAAGTATATACATTTCAAGAAATCAAAGATTTATACGAAAAAGCAGGCTTTGAAGATTTTGAGCTTTTTTGGTACAATAAACCCGTTAACCTACTTCGTGATTATGGACTTTTAGGTTTGTAGGACGAGGGGGAAATCTAATAAAGTGAAACTATTGATATAGAAAATTAGTTACCTAATTGGTACTTTCAACGAAATAATCACTGTGGCAGAAATACAAAAAAACGAAACTTCACCTTCAGGAAAAATCTTCGATTGGGAAGTTTTGAAGCGACTATTCCAATTTATCAAACCATATAATGCTAAGTTTTACAGCTTAGTATTAAGCATTATGCTTGGTGCAGCATTAGCACCCGCTCTTCCACTATTAATTCGTAAAACTATAGATGGCCCCGTTTCTGCTGGTGATTATACGGGTCTTGCCCAAATGATGGCCGCCATGATTGGCCTTTTAGTGGTGCAATCGCTCATACAGTTTACCAATACATATTTAGCGGGGTGGTTGGGTCAGAATATTATTCGTGATATTCGCGTGCAGCTTTACCACAAAATTTTGCATCTGCGTTTAAAATTCTTTGATGATACGCCCATTGGTAGATTAGTTACTCGTACAATTTCTGATATTGAAACTTTAGCTGATGTTTTCAGCGATGGAATTGCCGCTATTGCTGGTGATATTCTTCAGCTCATTCTCATCATTTCAGTGATGTTCTATACTGATTGGAAACTTTCGTTGATTAGTCTTTCCACTATTCCTTTCATGCTCATAAGTACATATATTTTCAAGGAAAAAGTAAAGAAATCGTTTAATGAAGTTCGAAATGCTGTGGCGAATCTGAATTCTTTTGTACAAGAACACATTACTGGAATGAGCATCGTGCAGATTTTTAATTCTGAAAAAATTGAGTACGAAAAGTTTTATAAAATCAATACAAAACACCGTGATGAAAACATCAAATCAATTATGTATTATTCGGTGTATTACCCTGTAGCAGAGGTAATTGCTGCTCTTGGAACAGGTTTAGTTGTTTGGTTTGGAGCGAAGCAAATTTTGAATGCAGAAGTTACTTACGGTACGGTAACAGCATTTATTATGTTTATTAATATTTTCTTCCGTCCGATTAGAATGATTGCTGATAGAATGAATACCTTACAAATGGGTATTGTGAGTACAGATAGAATCTTGAAATTATTGGATAGTGATGATTATACAGCGAATGATGGCTCAAAAAAGGCCAATCTGAAAGGGGCAGTTGAGTTTAAGAATGTTTGGTTTGCCTATAATGATGAAAACTACGTACTAAAAGATATTTCATTTAAAGTCAATCAAGGTGAAACGGTGGCATTCGTAGGGGCTACAGGAGCAGGAAAATCTTCGATAATTAATTTACTTTCAAGGTTTTATGAGATAAATAAGGGCCAAATTCTTATTGATGAAACTGATGTGAAAGATTATGAATTACGTAGCCTTCGAGAACAAATTGGCGTTGTATTACAAGATGTTTTCTTATTCTCTGATACAATTGAAAATAATATAACATTAGGCGATAGTAGTATTTCAAGAGAAAAAATTGTTGAAGCTGCCAAACTTGTTGGGGTGCATGACTTTATCATGCAATTGCCAAACGATTACGATTATAATGTACAAGAGCGTGGTTCGACACTTTCAGTTGGACAACGTCAGTTGATTTCCTTTGTACGTGCTATGGTACATGACCCTAAAGTGATTGTACTCGACGAAGCTACTTCATCAGTAGATACTGAAACGGAGGAACTCATTCAAAATGCAATTGACAAACTTATGCGTGGGCGAACTTCTATTGTCATTGCTCACCGATTAAGTACAATTCAAAAAGCCAATAAAATTATTGTGCTTGATAAAGGACAAATTATGGAAGAGGGTAACCACGAAGAATTGTTAAAACTCGATGGGTTTTATGCCAACTTGTATAATATGCAGTATAAAGAGATGTTTGCTTAGGGCTATTAAATTGAGTATTTTTGGTTTTATTAATAAAAAAATTCCTCAATGCAACGTAGTCTCTTCTTGATACTTTTGATATCATTTTTCTCATACGTGTCTATTGCTCAAAGTTGGGAAATAACATCTCCTAATGGAAAAATTAAGGCAACTGTTGAACGTAACGAAAGTAATGGAGAGCTTCAATACTTTGTCAAATATTTAGAATCTTCAAGTTGGCAAACAATTATTGAAAATTCTAAATTAGGAGTTTCCCGTTTTGACCAATCTTTTTATAAGGACTTGGACTATGAAAGTTCAAGTAATGTTATTATTGATGAAAATTATTCAGTATCTATTGGTAAACAATTACAGCTCCGTAATTATGCCAACGAGCTAACATTGAATTTTGTACATAGTAGTAACAAAAAATTGCAAGTAATTTTTAGAGCTTATAATGAAGGAATTGCGTTTCGTTATCGATTCCCCGAACAATCTAGTGATACATATTTCGTAGCAGAAGAGAATACTACTATCCAGATTCCCGTAAATAATAGTAAGATGTGGATTCAAGGGTATGATAATTTCAGACCCGTTTATGAAAAACTTTACCAGAATGGTATAAGTCTTAATCAAACCTTTAACCAATTTAATGGACTTGCATTCCCTGCTCTTTTTCAAACGACCAACGCTTGGGTATTAGTTACTGAGGCTGATTTAGATGAAAAGTTTTATGCAGCACATTTGAACTCATACTATGGGAATGGTACTTTTTCGATTGCTGCCCCAAGTTCAGATGATGGAAATAACTCTCCTTTTTACGCCAGTTCTACACTACCATGGGCAATGCCATGGCGGGTAATTATTATTGGCAAACAAATCAATCAAGTTGTTGAGTCTAATCTTGTTTCACACGTTAGTAAACCATCTGAGATTCATAATGTTTCATGGATAAAACCTGGTATTGCTACATGGAGTTGGTGGTCAGATCTTAGTAGTCCTACAAATTTTGATAAACTTAAATCTTTCGTTGATTTAGCTTCGCAACTAAACCTTCCTTATTCTTTGATAGATGCTAACTGGAATCTAATGGGAAATGGTGGGAATATAAACGACCTCGTCTCTTATGCTAATAGTAAAAATGTAAAACTTTGGTTATGGTATAATTCGGGCGGTCCTTCCAATGATTACAGCGAACAACCACGAGACTTAATGCACGCTCAAGTAACACGACGACAAGAATTTGCTCGTATTCATGAACTCGGTATCAAGGGTGTAAAAATCGACTATATTCAAAGTGATAAACAAGAATTAATAAAGCTATATATTGATATTTTGAAAGATGCCGCAGACTACGAATTAATGGTAAATTTTCATGGAAATGTTGTTCCTAAAGGTTGGTCTCGTACGTATCCCAATTTAGTTGCAATGGAGGCAGTTAAAGGCTCAGAGGCATATATTTTTGACGGTGGTTTTTTGCCTAATGCACCACAGCATCATACAATTTTACCATTTACAAGAAATGTAATCGGTCCGATGGATTATACTCCCACTATTATTGGTTGGGGACGAGGTGTAGGGCACCTCACAACCGATGTGCATGAAATTGCATTATTGAATACCTTTGAATCGGGGCTAACACACTTGGTAGATAAAGTTGATAGTTATACAAATCTTCCAGTATTGGCTCAAACAATTATTAGTAATCTACCCACCGTATGGGATGAAACTCGTTTGATAGATGGATTTCCAGGTACACACGTTGTGATGGCTCGAAGAAAAGGAGAGAATTGGTATATTTCGGGCATTAATGGAGAAAATCAATTAAGGAGTATTTCTTTATCGCTATCATTTGTAAATACTGGTGATTATATCATGCAGTTATTAAGCGATGGCGTAACGCCACGGGATATTCATACCTCTGAAACAAATTATCAAGTGCAAAGTAATCAATCTACAAACATAAGTATGCAGCCCTTTGGAGGTTTTATGATGGTTTTGAAAAGAGCTGCCTGTCAATCTAATTATAACCTAACAAATATCGTAAGTTCTACTATTAAATATGAAGCATTGGAGTCCATCATAGCAAATAATATGATTGTTCAACCTGCAAATGTCATTTACGATGCTGCAAAATCTATTGTCTTGCAACCTGGTTTTCAAGTTCAGTACGGAAGCATTTTTAAAGCTTATATAGATGGTTGTGGGAATCAGTAATTAATTGAAACAGCATCAAAAAAGCCCTTGATTATTCAAGAGCTTTTCCAATAATTATATATGTTTGATATAATTAAGCCAATTTCACGTTTACCGCATTTAAGCCTCTTTTTCCTTCTTGGATGTTGAAAACTACTTCATCATCTTGACGGATTTGATCCTTTAATTCTGATACGTGAACGAAGATTTCTTGATTAGACCCGCTCACTTTGATAAAACCAAATCCTTTGGTTTCATTGAAAAACTTTACTGTTCCAGTAGACATTTTGTATTTGTAATTAGTACTTGAAAGTACAAATGTAAGTAAATAAATTGATATTCAAAGAAATAGTAAATAATCTTTTATTTTTATGAAGTTCTATTTTTAAAAGATTAAGTAAATATACTCAAAATGGGCTTAATTATGTGAAAAAGAGTCGAATTCTTTGGAAATTTCAAAATTTTATTCTAATTTTAGTTCGTTATATAAAATATATACATTCAGAATTGACCTTGGTTTAGTTTAGGTAATTTATTTGAGTATTTTAACTGTAACCATCCAATTCTAATTACTACGCAACATCTTTTACGCCTTCAAGCAAATTGTTTTTATCAATGCTTGACTCTGACCATTCACATTAACTTCGGGCGAAACTATCCTTCTTGTTTAGTTTAATGAAGGCTATTCCAAAATCATAATATATAATAAATTACGTGTAATGAAATAGGGTTTTATTGATGAATTTGTGAAATAATTAAGCTGATTCACAACAATAAAATGCTATCGTTTACTCATATTGATAAAGAAATTTGATAATAGAGACTCAAGGCTAATGAAATAATAGCTTCAGATATAATAGCGAAATTGATTTTCGCTCCGATAGTAAACCTTCCCGTAACCAAAAAGTAAAAAAAGTAAAAACCGCTTCCAGCAATGGGGCGGTTTTGTTTTATCTATTCTGTTCTTCAATCATTCGCAAATACAGTTTTTCGACTTTTTTTCTTGCCCAATCGGTTTTTCGTAGAAAGCGAAGACTCGAACTCAACGAAGGATTATTCGAAAAACAGTTGATATTGATATGATAGGCCATTTGGTCCCAGCCGTAATAATCGCGTAATTCCTTCAAAATTCGTTCAAGTGTAATCCCGTGTAAAGGATTATTGGGTTGTTCATTTCCCATTTTTTATTTCTTTTTTTTGTTTTTCTTCCGCATTTCTTCCAGAGCTTCTGCTTCTTTCAATAATGCTTTCAAATCATAATTAGTTGTATCTTTTGAGAAATCAATGGTTTCAGAATATTCTTTTGAATCAAGTTCTAAAACTCTGATAGATTTACCCATAAAGTTTTCAATTTCCTGCAAAATTGGTTTTTCTTCTGTCGAACAAAAAGATACTGCCAAACCTTTTTTCATGCCTCGACCAGTTCGGCCTACGCGGTGCACATAATTTTCGGGTACATCGGGCAAGTCATAATTCACTACATAGTCAACATCAGCAATATCAATTCCACGGGCAGTTACATCGGTTGCAATCAGAATTTTGACTTCACTATTTCTGAATTTATCTAAAACTTCTAACCGATTTTCTTGTTCTTTATCTCCGTGAATGGTTTCGCTTTCTATCCCTACCCGTTGCATTGCGGCTTTTACACGCTCGGCTCTAACTTTCGTACGTACAAAAACCAAAATTTTGCTTTCTGGATTTTCGTTTACTACTCGCTCCAAGAAAAAGCGTTTATCATCCATTTCAACAAAAGCTACCGAGTGCGTAATATTCTTTGAAACTGGGTCTTTTGGAGAAATTTGAATACGAATCGGATTTCTTACCAAAGAATAAGCAATCTTCTTGATTTGTTCATTGATTGTAGCCGAAAAGAAGAGCGTTTGATGAAACTTAGGTAAAAATTTCTTTACATCATGTATATCTTTGATAAATCCTAAATCGAGCATGTGGTCAGCTTCATCAAGGACTAAAATTTCTACACCTGTAATTTTTAGATGTTTTTGGTAAATCAAATCAAACATACGACCGGGCGTTGCAATCAGAATATCTACCCCTTTTTCTATTTTTTCTACTTGTGGTGCTTGCTCAACTCCTCCAAATAAGCAAAGGGTTTCTACTTTAGTACCTTTGGCCATTTTTTGGAAAACTTGCGTTATCTGTAAAGCTAACTCACGCGTAGGCTCGAGGACGATACATTTTACCCCTTCTTTGTATCGGGGTGAATGCTTCATTTCTTGCAAAATACTGATAATTGGGATAGCAAAGGCGGCGGTTTTGCCCGTTCCAGTTTGGGCGATGGCCAAAACATCTTCGCCACGAAGAATCGGTGGAATTGATTTAAACTGAATATCGGTTGGACGTTTAAAACCCAGCGATGCGATATTTCGTTTAAGTTCGTTAGAAATACTATAATCGTCGAATTTCATCGTTTACCTTTTTTATCAAACCCTCTGAAAGGTTTAAAACTACTTTCTTTTACAAATAAATTGCCCTGAGAGTTGAGCTTAGGTTTTTTGGCTGGCTTTGATTTATCTTTCTTTTCCGACAAACTAACTTCTAAATTTCGCCCCATAATTTCAAAACCATTCAATTCGAAGATAGCTTTTCGCACTTCTTCTTCATTAGGCATATCCACAAAACCAAAGCCTTTGTTTTGGCGAGTAACTTGACTTTTAACAATTTTTACTGAAGTTACTTCTCCATATTTCTCAAAAAGGTCTTTTAAGTCTTTTTCTTTCAGCTTAAAAGGTAAGCTACCTACAAAAATATCCATTATTTGCTTTTTATTTTTTACAAAAGTACAGAAAAGCAATCGGCACTTAAAATTAGCTAAGGCTTTTTATGGTTTTTTCTGTGAATTTTAAGAAAATTAGTCTAAAACTAAGTATTTATGAGCTACCAGTGCTTGTTGGAATCTGGTTTAAGCCTCATAGAACTTGACTCCGTTTTGTGCTAAAAATGATTTGATGATATCGACATGGATGCAGTGGCCGACGTGTAAAAATGGTTGATTATTTACTTTCACCACCTTACCATTCACATTGTGTGAAACATTGTGCATATCAAAACCCAAATGCAGTGCGTTTGTCTTACTTTGCATGCCACAAACAAGTCCGTTTCGGTCAAACAATGGCCCACCGCTTTGTCCACGTAAGCCAGGTGTACTCAATTCAACGCCATATAATTCGCCATTTTCTACCAAATGTCTTGTAAGCATTCCGTCAATTGGGAAGCGAGGCGTACCGATGATTCCTGTATTTGTCCACGAAATTTCATCAGCTTCTGGGTCATATTTAAAGTTCGTAAATTCTGGAAATGGATAACCTAAACGGCATAAAGATTTTCCTTGTTTAAGTATCGAACTATCTTTTACAAAATGAGCATAAGATTGGTAAAGTGGTCGTTGAAATTGTTCGAAAATAATAATTGATAAATCATATTTTGGGTGATTTATCCAGCGAAAGCGTAGGGTAGGGTCGGCCGTACAGTCGATAAATCTTTCACTTAATTCAGCAATGGTTTCTGTACCAAAATCATATTTGTTCTCAAGTCCTCTGATATGTTTTTGGTAATGATGATTTCGCACGAGGGCATCTCGTTCACGACGAAAATTTGCGTATCGTTGATTAATATAAGTTCTATTCCCGATTAAGTCTATAACATGTTTACAAGTGACAGCACATGCAAATTCGTTCACAAAAAACATAGTTGCAGCACCAGGTGTTACTACCGTGTCGTTATAGTTTCGAGTAATAAAATGAATAGGGCGAGTAAATCGTCCAACTTCTTCAATGGCATCAACAAACATAGTTTATTTTTAAAAGCACTTATTGGTGAATGCACAAAGTAACGAATAGAATTTTGAAAACGATAAATTAAGTATAAAAAACAATTTTATGGAAATGGTTTTGTAGAAATTTAAACAATTAGTGGGTTGAACGCATGAAATATGTACCTAATACATACTATTTAATCTTTGTTATGTAACAATATTTAGCCCCGAAAGAATAAATTTTACCATAAAATTAACTACGTTATAACCTGAGGAATTTGAATGTTAGAGCTATTTCTCAAAAGAGTTCAGTATTTTGGCAATTTCGCTTTGATCAATAACTAAATTCAGAGAATCGCCCTCTAAAATTCCTTTTTGCTGAAGAGCTAATAACGTTCTATTCAAACTTCTCGTTGTGATACCCAAATAATCGGATAAGTCTTTTTTATTGAGTTTGAATGGTTGATTTGAGAACAAATAAATGAGTTTTAGGATAGAATATTCTAAAGGATAGTTTTGTTGATAGGATGCTCTACTGGCTGTTTGAGCCAATCTTGTGGCTAAAGTTTGTAGAATTAATTGGTTAAAATTCCAATTAAATTTAAGTATTTCCAAAAATGTTTGCTTCGAAATCTTATAAAGTGAGAGTGAACTGATGGCTTCTACATTCGATAAACTTTTGCTCGAATTAAGTATTTCTAATTCACCGATGATTTCTCCAATACCAAAAAATTCAAGAATATAATCTTTGCCATTATTTTCAGTAATGAAACATTTGGCAATGCCTTCTTTGATGATATAAACATGATTTACTTCTTCATTTTGTAAAACAAGCTTCTCGTTTGCTTTAATTTCTTTCTCAGAAATCCTTTTATCGGTTTTGGCTATTTCTGAAATACAATGAAGTAATACTTGGTTGTAGCGAATCATTTTTGACGGCTGGGACAATTGTCCTTTTTTTACGTAAATCTAATGTGCAATTTTGCAAAACATTTCGTTTGCGAAAAATATCTTTAATTATTCGATGAAAAGAACTGATTATTCTCTACTACCTAAAGTTGAGCTTCACCTGCATTTAGATTGTTGTTTGAGTTTTGAAGTAGTCAATAAAATTGACCCAACTATTAGTTTTGAAACCTATCGAGAATCATTTGTAGCTCCACCCAAATGCACAGATTTGGCTGATTATATCACCCGAGCGGTGAGTGGCTGTAATTTAATGCAGACCAAAGAACAATTGCGTTTAGTGACGCTTGATTTGTTTGAGCAACTGAAAAAAGAGTATGTTATTTATGCTGAAATTAGGTTTGCTCCACTCTTACATACATTCAAAGGATTAAGTTCGGTAGAAGTGGTTGAAGTAGTGAATGAAGCCGTAAGTGAAGGAATTAGTCAAACAGGTGTAGAAGCAGGTCTGATACTTTGCACGCTTCGCCACTTTTCAGAGCAACAAAGTATGGAAACCGTAAACTTAGTCAAGGAATTCGAAGGGTCAAATGTAATTGGTTTTGATATTGCGGCTGACGAAGCGGGTTTCCCGATTGATAATCATTTAAAAGCATTTGTTTTTGCTAAAGAAAATAAATTACACATAACTGCTCACGCGGGTGAAGCCAAAGGAGCAGAAAGTGTATGGGAAACACTTCAACATTTTCATCCAACTCGAATTGGGCATGGTGTTAGGAGCGTTGAAGACCCAAAATTGATGGAGTTTTTGAAACAAAATGATATTCATTTGGAAGTCTGCCCAACCAGTAATGTGCAAACCAATGTGGTAGAAAGTATTGAACATCATCCAGTTGATAAAATATACCAAAGTGGTGTTTCGATGAGTATTAATACCGATGCTCGAACTATCTCTGATGTTGATTTAAAGCATGAATATGAATTACTAGAAAATCAATTTAATTGGCAGAAGGAGTATTTCAAGCAATGTAATTTGGAAGCCATCAAGCATGCCTTTATTTCTTCTGAAAAAAAGCGTACTTTAGCTAAAAAGATAGAGGAAATGTGGGTTGAAATTAATTATTAAAGGATTTTTTTAAGCACAAATACAATGAATATTAAAGTAATTGCCTTCGATGCCGATGATACCCTTTGGGTAAATGAACCCTATTTCTTAGAAAATGAGCATAAATTCTGTGCTTTATTGGAAGATTATTTACCCCATCATTCAATTTCTCAAGAACTTTTCAAAACACAAATGCAAAATTTACCTTTGTATGGTTATGGTGTAAAGTGCTTTACATTGTGTATGGTTGAAACGGCTCTTAGAATTACCGACAACACACTAAATGTAAAGATTTTAGAGAAAATCATTGAAAATGGCAAGGAAATGCTACAAAAACCAATCGAGTTACTCGATGGTGTGGAAGAAACTTTACAAGCTTTATCAAAAGATTACCGAATTGTAGTAGCTACAAAAGGTGATTTACTCGACCAAGAACGTAAATTGAAGAAATCTGGAATTGAACACTTTTTTCACCATATTGAAATTATGAGTGAAAAGAAAACGCCTGATTATGAGAAGCTTATCAAGCATTTGGATATTCAACCTGAAGAATTTTTGATGATAGGAAATTCGATAAAATCTGATGTTTTACCAGTTTTAGATGCGGGTGGGTACGCTGTGCATGTACCTTATCATACGACATGGGCATACGAGCAAGTTGAGCATAATATTGACAATCCAAAATTTACAAAAGTAGATGTAATCAAAGATATTTTGCCGTTTTTATTGGCGTAGTTTTATAATTAGAGACAAGGCACGCCTTGTCTCTAATTATTATTATTTTCTTACAAATTTCCACTTGCTTTTTTATACCTAACACTTGCTACCAAGAAGTTATAAATACTGCTTAAGTACTGATTTTCGGCGTTTTGTAGTGAATATTCTGAATTTTTAAGGTCAGAAACAACAATGACACCTTTTTCGAACCTAAATTTATCAGTTTCTAAAATCTGTTGTGCAAGCGTGATATTTTTCTTCGCTTCCTCTAGGTTTAATTTCGATTGCTGTAATGTATTCCAAGTGCTTTTCGACTCATAATTGAAATCGTTTTTCAATCTTTCAATATTGTACTGATTAATTTTCTGACGAATAACGTAGTCTTGCGTTGAAAGTTTAGCTTGTTTTCCGTCAAAAATTGGAATATTTGCCCGAATACCTATGTAATTGGCAGGAAACCAAGTTCCACTTGCAAAAGGGTTAAAGGTTTGTGCTAATTGAAAAAACGAGTAATTTCCGTAAGCAGAGATTGTCGGTAAATTTTTAACTTTCTGCTTCTGAGCATTAAGTTCATTGAGTTGAAGATTAAATTCTTCGACTTTCAATTCTGTTCGTTTATCAGTATTTAGTTGATTTTCAACAACTTGTGAGTAGCTAAAAACCGAAGTTAAATCTTCTGCTGGTTCACTTTTATCATTGGTATTAAGCTGATATTGCAGCGAAACCAAACTCAATTCATAATCTTGTTGATTTTTTGTGTGCGTAAGTTTTGCATTGCTCACATCGAGCGAAAACTTATCTAAATCATTTTTCAAAATAGCCCCTTGCTCGAATTTTACTTGAGCGGCCTCTAAATAAGCGGTGGCTCTTTGAAGGGCAGTTTCAGATAATTTTAGTTTTTCTTTATTAAAAACTGCCGAATAGTAAGCCTCGGTAATTGCTTGACGGATATTAATTTTTTGTTGTTCAAGCGTATTTTTCTGAACCTCAATTTGAGTGGCATTTACTTGCTTATCCACTTTTTTATTGGCATCATACACCTTTTGTTCAGCTTGAAGAGCAAAAGTATTGTTGAAGGGGCGTCCTAATTGCACCGTAGTTTGTGATTCGCTCGAACCAGGTAATGCAAAGGGTAATACGGTCGTTTGAAGCTGAGTATTCCATCTTACATCGGCATTAGCACTGACTTGTGGCAGCCAACGGGCTTTTACTTTTTCGTTTTCTTGGTTGGCTATTTCAATATTTAAGGCTTGGCTTTTTAGTTCAAGTCGGTTTTCAAGTCCTTTTTGAATGGCTTCGTTCAAACTTATTTTTTGAGCATTAACAACGCCCACTTGCAAGCACATATAGAGAAAAGTAAATGCTTTGATGATATTTGTTTTCATAATTCTGATTTATGAATATTTGTTTAAAGTAAATCAGTAAAATTGATTTACAATTGTTTTTTTGTACCAAACGGAAAAAATAAAGCATCATACCGAGGCTTTTAAAGCCTAAATATGGCAGCTGGCTCAAGCTTGATAATTTTACGCATCGCTAATAAGCTACCCAAAACTGCAATTATCAATGTCACTATAACCAAAAATAAGATTAACTCAGGTGTAAGCTGAATATCTAAATTAGTTTTAGTGGCTTGCACGAACCCGTAGAGGAGGGTATAGGCAATTATAAAACCAATGAAAGAGTAGATAATTGCTTGCCAAAGAATCAGTTTTCTAATGATAGCATTTGTACCACCAATGGCTTTAATTGTTCCGTAATCCTTTAAGCGGTCGGTTACTGCCGAAAACATGGTTAGACCAACAATCGCAAAACCTGTAATGATGGCAAATACAACTAAGATTCCGAAGGAAGAAACAATGCCACTATTTAGGGCAAAATATTTCAAACTTTCATTGGTATAGGCTGCTCCATCACGAGCTTTTACTCCCGGAATTTCTTTGTTTATCGCGTTGATTACTTGTTCGGTAGAAGCTCCATCTACTTTTTCTACCAGGAATGCCGAAGCTTTTGTAGTTGGAATTTTACATAGTTTTCGAGCCCTTTCCACCGTAGTAAAAGCGTAGGCAATACCTAAACCTTTGGCTCCTTTAGTTTGCCCAATCATCACTACTCGATTGCCATTATACTCAAAATGATCACCTAATTTGATGTTTTTTGCTTGAATTGGGTCGTATGCATCACCAATCACTGCACCTTCTTGTTGCAGGTCTTGTAAGTTTCCATAAGCAAATTTCCATGGCCCACCCGCAAAACTTGGAGCTTGCGTACCAATCATGGTGATTCCTGTTTTAGTGCCATTACTAAACTTCGCACTTCCTGCTCCAACAACCAATTGATTTACCTTTTTTATGCCATTGATACTCATTAATTCTCGGTAAATCCGCATGTCAAGTAGCGGTAGGTCTGATACTTGTTGACTTTTATCGCTTACTACCCAAATATATTTTTGGTTATATTTTGCTAATGAAATTGTACTATTGAGTAGCGAAAAACAAATGCCAATATTTTGCCCAATCAGAAAGACTGATAGGATGATTCCGAACAAGATTCCAAACATTTTGGTCTTGTCGTACCACATAAATTTGAATGCTTCTTTTAACATAGTTATTTTTCTGTTATCAGTAATTGGCTAATTACTTACTCATTTCAATAAAATGACACAATCTACACGGCTACCGATGAGTGGCATTTTTCCTGATTCTAATCTAATCGAAACATCACGTACACGTCGGTCTTCTTGTTCAGTTGATTGGTCTTTGAAAAGAGATTTTTGCTTCAAATAATCGGCCGCATAGCTAACCGAACCTTGAGCAAGCGTATCACCAGTTGTTTGTGAAATGATGAAAGCTTTTTGTCCTAATTGAATTTTTTCGGCATAAAGTTCATCTACTTCAGTTTTGGCAATGAGTGAACCTTTTGGAGCAAATTCTGCGATTTGGGTGGTGTTATTGACATAATCCCCAGTTTTAGTCAATACTTTCAAAACTTTACCCGCCAAAAGTGCCACCGATTTCTTCTGATTTACAACCGTTCGGAAATAATTTATGTCAGCTTGTATTTCATTGATTTTACTTTTCGCTTGTTCGATATTCGCAGCAGCAGTTTCAACCTCTTTTGTTAGTTTGTCAACGGTAGCTTTGCTGTCGTCGAGGGCTTGTTTGGTTTGAGCATTTCCTTCAAAAAGACGAAGATTTCGCTCATAAGTATCTCTGGCATTTTTTAAGTTAACTCTTGCTGTTTCCAAATTAGCTTGACTAACTGCAACAGCTGCTTTTTGAGTGCTAATTTTACTTTCAGATTGCTCTAATTGAGCTTGCTCTATACTGTTTTCTATTTGCAATAAGTTTTGCCCTTTGGCTACTTCTTGGTTTTCTTTTATCAAAACAGCTAAAACTCGTCCGCTTGTACCCGCGGTTAATTGTAGAATTCCATCTTCTGGTTCTATTCTAGCAACCCCTAAAATTTGGTTATTGGTGGTTGGTACTTTCGCTAGAGAATCGGCTTTGGCTTTTTGGGTAGCATCATTATCGGCTTTTTTATTGCACGAAGTCAATACTGCCAGAACAAATATGATTGATAAGAAATTTTTCATGGTTGTTATTGAGCTGATGATAGTTTAATATGTTTTTATGATTTAAAAATCTCGGTGGCAATGCCATTTTTTACTTCTACGACACGGTCGGCGTATGCTTCCAAACGAGGGTCATGCGTGACAACCGCCACAGATTTACCTTTTTTTGCTAAGGCTCGTAGTTCTTTCATGACTATCTCCAAGGAATCTTTATCAAGAGATGCGGTTGGTTCATCGCAGAGAATAAGTTTTGGTTCAGTAACTAATGCACGGGCAATGGCTATACGTTGTTGTTGACCGCCTGAAAGTTGCTTGGGTAAGTTCTTTCTACGTTCGGTCATGCCAACTATTTCAAGTGCTTTTTGTACTTTATTTTTTACCTCTGTATTAGAATATCCTTGTAATTTAAGCGGTAATGCAACATTATCTTCTGCATTGAGCGGAGCAAGTAAATTAAAGCTCTGAAACACAAAACCGATGGTATCGAGGCGTAGTTTAGAGAGTTCTTTCCCCTTTAATTGATTGATGTGTTTACCCGCAACCCATAAATCGCCAAATGAAGGATAAATTACGCAGCCCAACAATGAAAGTAAGGTTGTTTTACCAGAACCCGATGGACCAATGATAAGCATAAGTTCACCTTCGTTTAGCTGTAAGGAGGTCGGGTGTAATGCCACTATTTTTTGGTCGCCAACTTCATATTCTTTGCCAGCACCTTCGAGTAGAGCAATCATGGTATGTTAGTATGTTTTTGTAGTAATTGTATTTTTTATTCGTAAAAATAGTATGTTTTCGTTTTTATTTCCAAGTAATTTATTAATTTTATTTCGAAAACATATTTTTATGAGTAGTTTTATTATGAAAACAAAGTTTCTTTTATTTTGTTTAGTAAAAAGGAATAATTATTCGAACCGAAAAAGCTAAGATTTAGAAATGAGTAAAAAAATAGTAGAATTAGTGAATCTTTGGTCGAAATATGAAGATGAAAACCCAGAGATGAGCATTACAGATTTTTGTGTTCGTTATTTAGCCGAAAATAACGATACAAGATATGTAACTGATACACTAAAACTACCCATTAATGCACAATTAGCAAGTTTGATGGGGCGTTTGGTAAAGTTTTCTAATCATTACGCTAAAAAAGCACTCGACCATTTCCCACTAAATAACCTCGAAGATTGGGTATATTTAATTTCATTAATGGATTTGAGAACGCCCAAGAAGAGTGAATTGATTTATGAAATGTTATCGGAATTTCCATCTGGAATTGATATTATCAAGCGTTTAATTGCGGCCGATTTGGTAGAAGAATTCCCAGATGAAAATGATAAACGCTCAAAGCGAGTGAGAATCACCGAAAAAGGCTTACAGGTTCTTAGTGAAAGTATGTCGTACATGGATAAGGTAGGAGTTATGGCATTTGATACACTTTCGGCTAGCGAAAAAGAAATGGTAGTGAATATTCTAAAACGATTGGATAATTTCCATAATGAGCGTTTTAAGGAAGTTCGAGTTTCTGAGTTTAACGAAGCTTTTGAAATTCTAACCAAGTAAATTTACATTAACAATCATTAACAAAACGCCAAATAAACCCTTCGATTAATTTTTGCATCTAAGTAGTAAATTCTAAGATTTGAGAATTTTTAAACTATTGAAAACAAAATAATTGAAGACTATGAGAAAGCTAATGATTATGGCAGTGTTGGTAGCAAGTGCTATCGTGGCCAATGCACAAAGAGGTTATGATAATCGTGCTGAACGTAATGACTATGAACGACGTGAAAGAAATGATAATTATGGTAGAGGGGGTTATGACCGAATTGATAGTTATCAACGTGAAGCCCGTCGCCAGATTGCTTGGGGAATTGAGACGGGGCGTATTACTTCTCGTGAATCAAAACGATTATTGCGTGAAGTAGAGCGAATTGAATATAAAGAGAATCGTTATAAACGTGATGGTGTGCTCGACCCTCGCGAACGCCGAGATTTAGTTGAAGATTTGGCAGTTTTGAATCGTTGGATTAATCGTGAAAAACGCGATGGTGACCGAGTAACTTACGATGATTTTAGAAACAGTCGTGAGCGTTATGATGATAGATACAGTAGAAGATACTAATTTCAAGGAAGTCTTCGCTTTAAGCGAAGACTTCCTTTTTTTACATCTTTTTTAAACCTCCTCAGTTTGTAATTGCTTTTCGTAGAGTTCACGATAAGCTCCACCTTTTTCGTAAAGCTCCTCGTGAGTGCCTTGTTCGATTACTTCGCCGTTGTCCAAAACCAAGATTTTATCTGCCAATTTTGCAGAAGAAACTCTATGTGAAATAATAACCGAAGTACGGTTTTGCATGATGCGTTGGAGATTGTTCAAGATAATATTTTCGGTATTTGTATCCACCGCTGAAAGACAATCATCTAAAATCAAAATCTTTGGTTCACGAGCAATCGCACGTGCTATTGAAAGACGTTGTTTCTGTCCACCCGAAAGCGTGATACCTCTTTCACCAAGTTTAGTTTCATATTTATCAGGAAAATCCATGATATTCTGATACAAATCAGCATCTTTGGTAGCTTGAATTACTTGTTCATCACTTATATTGGGCGAACCAAATTTGGCATTATTCATAATCGTATCAGAGAATAAGAAAACTTCTTGTGGTACATATCCCATCTGACTACGTAAGTATTGAACATTATAATCTTTTATTGAATGACCATCTACAAAAATATCGCCTTTGTTGGTGTCATACATTCTTACAATTAGATTAGCAATGGTACTTTTACCAGAACCAGTCGTACCTAAAATGGCAACAGATTCGCCAGCCTTAATATCAAGATTAAAGTTTTTAAGAGCTTGAATACCTGAATCTACATAAGTAAAATCAATATTTTTGAAGCTAATATTTCCTTCTATTGGAGTTGTAAGATTTTTGTTAGAAACGATTTCAGATTTTTCGTGCAAAAACTCATTGATACGTTTTTGTGAGGCAGCCGCTCGTTGAATTTGGCTTGAAGTCCAACCCAAAGCAATAAGTGGCCATGTGAGCATGAATACATACATGATGAACTCTGTAACATTACCCGGTGTAAGGCGACCCGCAATAATTTCTTGACCACCAATATATACACAAAGTACTGTACTTAAACCAATGAGTAGGGCAGTAGTTGGCGAGAATAAAGCATCAACCCAAGTGAGCGATAAAGACTTTTGTTTGTAAACATCGCTTTCTAGATTGAATCTTTTCGCTGAATCATCTTCTCGAGCAAATGCTTTTAAAACCCTGATCCCAGAGAACGCTTCTTGAACGAATGTTGATAGCTTTGAAAGACTTCTCTGAATTTCTTCTGAACGTTTATTAACGGTGCTACTCACAATAAAAATACTTGCAGAAAGTACAGGCATAGGCAATAAAACCCACCATGTGAGACGTGCGTTAACCGAAAACATATAACTTAACACAAGCACAACCAAAACAAACATATTCATCAAGTACATGAGCGATGGCCCAACGTACATACGTACTTTACTTACATCTTCCGAAATACGAGCCATCAAGTCGCCCGTGTTATTTTGACGGTAAAAACTCAATGGAAGTGTCTGATAATGAGCGTATATTTCATTTTTGAGGTCGAACTCAATATGGCGGGACATAACGATAAGTGTCTGGCGAACAGCAAAAAGAAACACACCTTTGGCAATAGCCATTGCCAAAATTAATAGCCCATAAATACTAATACTTGTGGTGAAAACTTCATACATCGACTTTTGTGTTTGCGAGTTTTCAAACAAGAAATAGACATCTATGGTTTCTTTGACCAAATCGAGGGCATGACGCACGATTTGAGCGGGAATGATACCAAAGAGGTTTGATATAATTGTGAAAATAGTACCTAAAATTAGATACCATTTATATTTTAGAAAGTATTTGTTGAGGTAAGCAAGATGTTTCAAGACTTCTGAGTTATTTGTGCTGAATTCTGAGTTTGTTTACTCATAAGTTTTTAACAACGATTTTTTAAAAATTGTTGCAATGAAACCTTTTTTAGTCAAAAATTCATATTATTTCTATATCAAAAAATAAACGTGACCTACCTTATTTGCAGTATTAAATAAGGTAGGTCACGCTCAGGCTTAACTAAAAATAATAAATGTTATCTTGCGGCAATAATCATCCCCAATCCAATGATGTAACATAAAAGCATCATATTTAAGATTAGGGAAGTACCTTTAGGTGCATTTTTGAATTCTTTCCAGATATAAATACCCCAAATAGCGGCTACTATGGTGGCTCCCTGACCTAATCCATAAGATATAGCAGGGCCAGCTTTTCCTGAAGCAATGATGTTAAATGACATTCCTTTACACCAAATCATTCCACCTAAAATTCCCATTAAGTGATTTTTAAACGAACCTCCAAAATAATCAGTATAGTTGATGGGTGGACCAACAAAAGGACGTTTCATCAATAAAGTATTAAATGGGAAATTGCTTAATAAAACTCCAATTGCAAAAAAGAAAACCGCCGTATAAGGACTCAGTTTTCCCGCTTCGGGTACATTAAAATCAGAAAACATTGATGCTGCCACGTATTTGTAGAAGTAGCCCATTAGAATCCCCGCTATCACTGATAAAACTAAACCTTTTGTAGAAACATTTCCTTGATTGCTTTGCATTTTTCGGTAGGCATTGGCATTTAGTAAAATCGCCAAGACAATTAATGCTACGCCACCAAAGAGCATGGATTTATCTCCTACTGGATTATCTATATAATTAACAACTACTCCAATGACTAATGCTAAACCAATTCCGACTGGAAAAGCAACCGACATGCCAGCAATGGTGATGGCTGCAACTAACAGAATATTGGCTGCATTAAACACAATACCCCCGAAGATTGCAGACCGAATACTTTGATTATCAGCTTGTTTTATATCGGCTAGAAAACTTCGCCCACCTTCGCCTATACTACCAAAGGTGAAAGCAAAAATGATAGACATTAATAAAATTCCAAATACATAGTCCCAGTAAAAAGCCTCAAAACGCCAATCTTTTGATGTTAGTTTTTGAGTATTGGCCCATGAACCCCAACAGAGCATCGTAACAAATGTAAAAATTACAGCAAGTGTATAATTTTGAATGATAAACATAATTTATTTAGTTTAAAATAGGTAAAGTCAAATAAGATGTTTTTGATTTTGGGCTTCGACTACACTCATTCACCAAAATCAAAAAAATGTTCGGTAACCGAACGAAATTCAATCACTACAGTGGTCGAGCGAAGCCGAATCAGTACGGTGGCCGAGCGAAGCCGAGGCTATTGTTTCTTATAAGGTCCAAAAGTTCTAATTGTTTGTGCTTGCTGTGGTTTGCTCGAATACCAAACCAGTTCTGATAAATAGCAATTTACTTCGGGATCTGGATTAAGTAATTTAAGTTTAATTTTATGCTTCGAATCACTGAGTTGATATTTCCAGCAAATCTCGTGTCGGCGAGTAGTAAATCTTATGGGTAATTTGACAGTTTCGATGGCTTTGTCGTCTAAATAAACTTCAATTTGAGCGAATTTTTCGCTTTTGGAGTCCCACGAACTTCCTTCTTTGGGTTTACTTTCTCCTTTTACAACAAAGCCATTTCCTTCAAATTCGAGTTCAATATCGTTTTCTAAGTTCTTGCCAATCCATTTTTTATCAAGCGGATAATGCCCTTCAAAGCTTTCTTCAAATCTAACTACTGATGGTGCTTGACTTTTTATTGAAATCATATTTCCTGAAACTTTGCCACCATTACGTTCAATATTTAAGAGAGCATGTTTAGTACCAATTTCATAAACATCATTGAGAGAAGTAGAAGTATATTTAAAATCCATGTCTTCAATTTCCTTCAAGCCTAACTTCCAATAAGCAGGAATAGCTTTATAGCCAAGCATGGCCCCCAAAATTCCTCCCGCTGAGGATGGATTACAGTCGGCATCTTGACCGCATCGGGTTGTGATTTCCATTGTTTTTGTAAAATCACCTTTCCCATAAAGTAATCCCAAGACTACATAAGCCGAGTTGATAGTAGCATCAATATTAAATGGAGCAAAAACACCATCGGGGCAGCCGATATCGTTTGTCCATTTTTGTTGTAATTCAAACCAAGTTTTCTTCCAGTTATCTGGATACATCTTGTGCCATCTGATTACATCTGAAATACATTCATAATATTTCGATTGTTTGGGAACAGTTTTAAGGGCTTCGTTTACGACATAATTAATATCATTTGAAACTAAAGCTAAAGAGTACATAGCACCAATGTATATTCCTCCGTACCAGCCATCTCCGTAATTCATAATATGCCCGATTTTATCAGAAATCTTTGAGGCTGCATTAGGCATTCCCGGTGACATAAGACCCGCAAAATCTGCTTCGATTTGATAATCAATGCAATCGGCGTGCGGATTATTGAGCCAATGCCCTGAAGCAGGTGGCATGATACCCTGCAAAATATTATAGCGAGCCGCTTGATTGGCGTGCCAAAGCATATATCCAGCATTGGCAAAAGCCTTAGCGTGTGACTCTACTGGAGCATCAAGTCCTTCTCGCTCAAAAACTTCTACAAACGTTAAATCCATGTAAAGGTCATCATAAACACCTGGGCTATTGGTCATGGTTTTGTGAAGAAGACCATTGTACCACGGAATTTTTTGGTAATCATTAATCATGGTTCCGTTGAATTTGAATTCTACGGGAGCTCCAAAAGTAACGCCAATCGTCTGACCTGCCCAACCACCCATAATTTTATCTTTGAGTTTTTCTTTGCTCATCGTTATCATTTTTTGAGCATTGGTGAGTGTTGCAATCGAAAGCAGAATAATTACTAAAATCTTGTTTTTCATGTTAAGGTTGAGTTATTAAAGGTTCATGTTTACTGCCCTCAGTTTCAACTAAAGGAGACAGCATTGATTGTAAGTTTTTATTATTTTATATTTATCAGTTAGTGCAGATAGCCATGAATTTATTGCTTTAGTTTCAGTTGAGCTCTAGAACTAATTCATCACAAATTCTAAAGGTTTTGTCACATTATTTCATTTTTATTTCCCCCAAAAATTAGCTTTGAATAATATTTAATCACTAATACTATGAAAAAGCAATTAATTTCAATTTTCCTCCTTATTATCTATTGCTTAATTCTAATCAAAATAATGGTCTTTAAAGATATGCCAACCATTAGAATTGGGCACTTGATGTTGAATTTTTCTGGAACAAGTGCAGGACAAGGCCCAAACCTTGTACCTTTTAAAACTATTTTGCCTTATCTATTAGGACATAAAGGATTAATCATTGCTGGTGTTAATCTCGTCGGCAATATTGCATTGCTTGTGCCAATTGGCTTTCTTATCCCTTTCATTAAACACCATTTTCAATGGAAAAACTTGTTGCTTATTGCGATTACCTCAGGTTTGACTATCGAAATGATTCAAGTAATTTTAGGTGTGGGTATTTTTGATATTGATGATATCATATTGAATGCATTGGGTGTTATGATTGGCTATTGGTCATTTTTGATTTTTGCTAAATGGTTACGTTCAAAGAATTATAAAGCTATAATCACGGTCATAACTATGATTATTGTTGTTGTTATTACTACTCTATATGCGATTTATCCAAAGGACCATCAAACTTTAAATCCGAGAAATAGTATTAGTAATATCTATCCTGATGATAAATCTGCTATGAATGACCCCTGCAATGGAACAGGTGGCATAGGCCAAATTATAAAAATATCAAAGAACTCAATAAGTATCAGACGAAATGACGGTGTTGTTCAAACTATTAAATTTACAAATCAAACAACAATTAAAAATTCAATGGGAACTGCATTAATATCTGATTTAAAAATAGGAAATAGAGTCTCATTGGTCATTGATGAAACTGAAACAGCCTCGTTTGTTTTGGTTTGTAACTCAAGATAGTTTTACTGCCGTTATGCTGTGCCAAGTTTCAAACTTCGTCCTAGTTTTTAGTTCTCCCGAACACTAACATCAGGAGATGTTAAAATGCCTCTGCGAAGAAATATTCTTCGCAGAGCTGGCTTTTACTTCATTGCCGTTAGTTTCAACTGACGGATGAAAGAATCATCAGTATTGGCTTTAGCCTAAACTCTTTATTTGTACTAAAGTCATAAGGTTTAATTTCTGATAACAGTTAGCTGAAGCAGTCGTCAATTAATTTATTTATGTTAGAAATTTATCTCACTCCGCAAAGGAGCAGAGGCTTGAGCTCCCATACGAGTTACCGAAATTGCTGCTGCTTTGCATGCAAAATTAATAGCTTGTTCCATTTCATTTCCTTCGGAAAGTGCAACTGCCAAAGCACCGTTGAAAACATCGCCCGCGGCTGTGGTATCAACTGCTTGTACTTGAGGAGCACTAATTAATAGATTGGTGTTGGTATTGTATAAATAGGCACCTCTTGAACCCAGCGTGATTATTATGTTTTTTACCCCTTTTTGATGCAAAACCTCTGCTGCGTGTTTGGCACTCTCAAGGTCTGTAACTTTTATTCCTGTAAGTAATTCTGCTTCAGTTTCATTTGGAGTGATGATTTCGAGAAATTTAAAAATATTCTCATTCAGCTTTTGAGCAGGTGCGGGGTTCAAAATTACTTTTGCACCATTTTCAGAGCATTTTTTGATGGCAAATTCTACGGTCGGAATTGGTATTTCAAGTTGTAGTAAAACTATATCATTGGCTGAAATTTGTTCAATCGCTTTTGCTACTTCCGATATTTGTAAATTTCCATTCGCTCCCGAAGCTACTGCAATGCTGTTTTCGCCTTTGGCATCAACCAAAATCAATGCTACGCCTGAAGGGTTTTCGGCATCAGTAAAGACAAAATTGGTATTGATGCCTTCTTTTTGGAAGCCTTGAATGGCTTGTTTACCAAATATATCATCGCCAACCTTACTAACAAACGTTACATTTGCTCCTAATTTTGCCGCTGCTACTGCCTGATTTGCTCCTTTTCCGCCAGCATTCATTAAAAAAGTACCTCCAAGAATAGTTTCTCCTGCGACTGGTAATTTTTCGGATTTTACGACCATATCGGTATTTGAACTACCAATTACGTATATTTTTTTGCTCATCTCCCTAAGTTTTGTTTCAAATAAACATCCATGATTCTTTTCAAAAACTCTTCGGTATTAATACCTACACCAATCTCAGCATTAGGTGTTTTGGCTTTATCAATGCGGGTATAGCCTTTATCATCAACTTCTACAAAAACTTTTTCGATTTTGAATAAGTCAGGGTAAAGAGCCATTCCAATGGCTACGGCATCGAAAAGAGTAGGAGTGGCTGTATTCGACCATAGGGTTTTGAGGCCACAAAGTGCATTGGTAAGTGGACTTTGGCGGTAGAGTAATCTTTCTTGCATCATTTTATCCCACTTCACAAAAGCGGTTATATCAAGCCCTGCATATACAATATTTGCCCCCGAATTGACAAACTTCTTTGAAGCTTCTACATCAACTACTACATTCCATTCTGGGTTGATGGTTGGGCTTCCATTATAACCAATATAAAATGAGCCAAACATGGCGATTACCTTCTTAGCCAGTTTCAAGGCTTGTAGGTCTTTTTCGATAATATCTTTCATGTTGGTTACGGGGCCAACCGAAAATAAAATTACTTCATTAGGATATTTATGTAATTGTTCAATGATAAAATCTGCACCTGATTGTTGAATCGGTTTGACTTTATTGAAACCTTTCGACCAATAAAATTGGTCGGCATACCAATTAGCTCTTTCGTTTTTATTGGAGGTATTTCTTCCCATAGCTACTGGTATACGTTCTAAACCAGTCTCATAAAGCATTTTACAAGCCATTTCTGCTCGGTCGTTTGTGCGGCCATAGCAGGTAGTGATGCCTAAAATATCAAATTTATCGGTGCTGGCTAACATCAAAGCCACGGCATAAGCATCATCAATGTCATCACCTAAATCGCAATCGAGAATAACTTTTTGTTTTTGTGCTTGAATTGAAAAGCAAAAGAAGAAGAAAAGGTTTAGTATAAGAAGTTTTTTCATTTGTTAGAGTCATTATAGAATATTCAAATTAAATACAAATTTTTCATTGTTTAATAATATTTTAATCGAGATTTTATCACATATTATCTAATTTTCTTAAAACCTTTTCATAGAGTTTTAAAATTTGTACTGATTATACATAATTTTACCTCATGTTTTCATCTTAACTAAATGATATTGTATGTTTCTAAATCTAAAAAATATTCTCAACTCTTTAATTCTGCTGTTTACAAGTTTAGTTATTTATGCTCAAAGTACTAAACCGTATGTAGTAATGGTATCTTTTGATGGATTTAGATATGATTACGCAGAAAAGTATAATGCAAAAAATATCAAAGAATTTATTAAACAAGGTGCAGCGGCCGAAATGATGCGACCATCGTTTCCGAGTAAGACTTTTCCAAATCACTACACGCTTGTTACAGGCCTTTACCCGGGCAATCATGGATTAGTAGATAATACTTTTTACGATAAAGGACGTGATACCTTTTATTCTATTCGCCAACGTGCAAAGGTTGAAGACCCTTATTATTATGGGGGTTTACCCATTTGGCAATTAGTTCAACAAAATGGAATGAAAGCCGCTTCTTATTTTTGGGTTGGTTCTGAGGCACCAATTGCGGGTCAGTATCCAACGTATTTTCATAGATTCGATGATACTGTACACCCAAAAAATAGAGTTCAAGCTGTTTTCGACTGGCTGAATTTACCTGAGGCTGAGCGTCCACAATTAATGACCATTTACTTTTCGATGGTCGATACGCAAGGACATGAGTACGGACCCAATGGTGATAAAACAAAAGAAGCTGTTATGCAAGCCGATAGCTTAGTTGGCATGCTGGTAAATGGATTACAGAAAATTAGTTTACCCGTAAACGTAATCTTGGTTTCTGACCACGGTATGTATGAAATGAAAAACAAACCTGAATTTTTTGTTTACCAAGAAGATTTGCTGGCAGGCTTAGTAAAAGATGATTTTATATTTGTGAACTTGTTTAGGATTAACTTTTATATTTAATTTTTCGTAAAAAACGAACTGAGAATGCCAATAAATTTAAAGCCACCCAGTTAATTGCTTTCGTTTCAAACCTGACAAGTAATGCTTTGAAACTATCCATCCAAGCATTAGCGTGCTCAATGAGTACTCGTCGTTTGTATAACTCTTCATCAAAATGCTGATATTCAGTAGATTGATTTTCTATTTTGTTATTTCGAGAATTAACATCAATATTGGCTTCAATTTCTTTATTTTTACAAATTTGACGAAATTCTTTGCTATCGAATCCAGCATCAGCATTTAGAAAAAGGCCTCTGAGATTAATTCCTGCTTTTATGAGCATTTGACACAGTTCTTCAAAGAGTTCCTGAATATTATAAAGGTCGTTGTGTTTTCCTTCTTGTGGGCTGGCACATGCCAACATTTGTCCCTGATTATCAGCTAAAAAGAGCAAATTAGTTGTTTTTGATGCTTTTCGACCTTGATACCCAACAGCTTCACCTCCACGTTTGGCAAGTGTATGACTACCATCAAGTTGGATACAAGATAAGTCTAAATATGAATAGTTTGATGCTAAAATATTTATCCAAACTTTTGTCCAAGAGCCGTCCTTGACCCATTCATTAAAGTGATAATAGACTCCTTGCCATGTTAAAACCTTATTATTAAAAAATTGCTTTACTGGCAGTTGACGCCATTGACAACCTGTTTTCAAACGATATAAAATTGCTGAAACAATAGCTGTCAACTGTTCTATTTCACACTCTTTTCCACGTAAACCAATACTTAAATTTGGTAATATATATTGTTCAATCGTATTTTTACTCAAGATTTCCACTGTAGGTCTTTTTGATGATTCGCACCACAAAATTCAACCTATTTTGGGAATCTTTTTATAATACTAAACAACCTCTGTAAATAATAGTACGCACGCCAATATTTTTATCAAAAATAAAGATAAAGCAGAAGAGATTTTTAATGCTGTTAAAAGCCGAGAGTCACATTTTAAAGTTTATAAAAAAGAAGATATTCCTGCTAAATTTCACTTCAATACTCACCCTCGAATCGGAGATATTTTGTTTGTAGTAGAACCAGGATATAGTATTTACTCAAAAGAAGCAATGGACAAAAAGCCTGAAACACGTCCTGTTTGGGGAGTTCATGGTTTTGACCCCTACACTACACCAGAAATGGGAGCAATTTTTTATGCGAAAGGACCAAATATCAAAGCTGGAGTAAAAATTCCAGCCTTTGATAACATACACGTTTATCCTTTAGTAGCAGCTATACTTGGAATTACTCCTCCTAAGATTGATGGGGATTTAAAAGTTCTTGAGGGAATCATTAAAAAATAATTACAATCGCTGAAATACTTTTTAGTGAAAAGGCTTAGGATTATATAATTCTAAGCCTTTTCTAATATGAGTTTAACACCAGTCTAATTTGGGTGATTTACCTTTGTAGCATCATAAAATAATAGGAAAAGTCTTTAGGAAAAGTTCAGTTTTTAGTTTAGAGTAGCTGGAAAAGCAGTTGATATTTCTCGACTGCTTTTTTATTATCTTAAAATCAAACTTATAAAAATGTTAGATGTAATTGTACCATTGTTATCATTAATCGCTCTAGAAGTAATTTTAGGGATTGATAATATTATTTTCATATCTATATTAGCCGACAAGCTACCAGAAAATCAACGTAATAAATTGCGTTATTGGGGTATTGGACTCGCAATGGTTATGAGACTTTGTTTATTAGGCATTATTTCTTGGATACTTAAACTAGACCAAACTCTTTTCACTGTTCTTGATAAAGAAATTACTGGTAAAGGTTTAATTTTAATTTTTGGAGGCTTATTTTTGGTATATAAAAGTACTAAGGAAATTTATCATAAAACCGAAGCAAATGATGAGGTTGCCTTAGAAAAAACGGTTAGTAGCAGTTTTTCAAAGTTATTATCAGAGATTATTATTTTAGACTTAGTATTTTCGATAGACTCAATTATCACGGCAGTTGGGATGGTGCAGGAAATATGGGTAATGTACACGGCGGTGGTTGTCACAGTAGGAATTATGTTAGTTGCTTCGAAGCCAATCAGTGAATTTATTCGAATACATCCTTCTTTTAAAATTCTAGCATTATGTTTTTTAATGATGATTGGTGTATCTTTATTGGCCGAAGGGCTTCATTTTGAAATTCCTAAAGGATATATCTATTTCTCAATGGCATTTGCATTCTTAGTGGATATTATTCAGATGAAAACCCTCAAAAAAATATCGTAGCCGTATAACATTACTGATAAAATAATGATGGAAAATAAAAAAATATTAATTGTTGAAGACGAAGTAAAAGTTGCAACTTTCATAAAAAAAGGTTTGCAAACGCAAAATTTTGAAGCCGAAGTGGCTGAAACGGGTAGCGATGCAAAACAACTTTTTGAAACCGAAAACTTCGATCTCATAATATTAGATATTGGTCTGCCAGATATGAGTGGCTTAGATTTTTGTGAATTTGTTCGTGCAAAAAACACCAAAATTCCTGTTTTAATGCTCACGGCATTGGGCAGTGTAGCCGATAAATTGTCAGGGTTTGAGGTTGGTACTGATGATTACATGGTAAAACCCTTTGATTTTATGGAGCTTTTAGTTCGTGTAAAAGCCCTTCTCAAACGAACAACCGAGGTAGAACAACCAGCCGAAAAACTTCAAGAGGCCGACTTAGAGTTAGATTTAAAGGAAAAGGTAGCTCGACGAGATGGGAAAGTAGTGGAGTTGACCGCCAAAGAATTTAGTTTACTTGAATATCTGATGCTAAACAAAGGAAGAGTAGTGTCGAAAGTTGATATTGCCGAAAAAGTTTGGGATATTAATTTTGATACGGGTACGAATTTTATAGAAGTATATGTAAATTATCTTCGTAATAAAATCGACAAGGGTTTTTCAAATAAACTTATCCATACAATAGTAGGTATGGGTTATATGCTAAAAAATAAATGACAATTCGCGTACGCATGGCGGTGCTCTTTTTGAGCATTTTTTCAATTTTATTATTAGTATTTTCTTTGGTAATTTATTTCGAAAGTGAAGTATATCGCCAAAGAGAATACAAAATACGCCTGCGTCAGGAAGCCCTTACGGCTGCTACAATTATTTTTAATAAAAATGAAATTAGTCCTGATTTACTTAAACTTTTAGATAAGCACAATGTAACGGCACTTAATCAAGAAGAAATTATTATCTATGATATTCATGATAAAGTAATCTATGAAAGTGGCTCAGACACTCTATTAGTTAACCGCGAAGTTTTAGGTAAAATCAGACAAGAAAAAGACTTATTTTGGGAAGAAAATGGCAAAGAAATGTATGGTACAGTTATTACAAATAGTGGTAAAGAATATATTGTCTTAGCTTCTTCAATTGATAAATATGGTATCGATAAACAAAAAAACTTAGCATTTATTTTAGGGTTTTCTGCCTTTTTATTGGTTTGTATTAGTGCGGTAACGGGTTGGCTTTTCGCTCGAAGGATGTTACGGCCTGTTAAACAAATGATTCAGAAAATTGATAAAATTCAAGCATCAGCCCTTAATCTTAGACTCAATGAGGGAAATAAAGCTGATGAACTGGAACAGTTATCAATACGTTTTAATCAAATGCTCGACCGCCTCGAACACGCTTTTCAGACGCAACGTTCGTTTGTTTCTCATGCTTCACATGAATTGCGTACGCCACTCACTGCGATTACTGGACAAATTCAAGTTTCGCTTTTAGCAAATGATAATCAGGCCGATTTAAAATTAATGATACAATCGGTGCTTGAGGATGTTCAACAACTAAATAAATTGACCAATAACTTATTAGATTTAACAAGTATTGATGCAGATGATACTAAATTCAAATACGAATTGGTTAATATTTTAGAACTTATTTGGCAAGTGCGTGCCGAATTGTTGAAGAAAAATCCTAATTATCAAATACTTATCAGCCTCGATGAAGAGGCCGATTCAATGCCTGAAGTACGTGGTAATGATGGATTATTATACACAGCACTCATTAATTTAATTGAAAATGGGGCTAAGTTTTCGCCACAAAATACGGTTGAGGTGAAAATAAAAATGCAAAATGAAAAGCTGACTATTGATTTTCATAATGAAGGTTCGGTTATTCCTGCTAATGAATTGAATCAAATCTTTGAACCTTTCAAACGAGGTTCAAATTCTCGCCATACAAAGGGGCACGGGGTGGGACTCTCTCTAACCCGACGCATCGTTCAGCTCCATAAAGGGAAGATTGACGTTAAGTCTTCAGATGAATCGGGTACTACTTTTACCCTCATTTTACCCAGATAATCATTTCTAAGGCTTTTCTAATATTACCTTAATTCTAGCCTAATGTTGCCTTCTTATCTTTGTATTGTCATCAGATAAGTTATCAAAAATACTTTCTGATAGAACAATATATTATTCGAAAATTAATTATAAGATGCAATGAAAAATTTAATAAAATATGTTTTGGTTTTAGTAGGGATGGCCTCTGGTTCAGTTTATGCACAAAAATCGTCGATTGATTCACCCCATAACTACAAACGCCCCGTATTTCAGCAGCGTAAGGCTTTGGCCGAAAGTAATAGCGTAAGTGTAATGAGTCAGTCGTCTAATAAAATTAAAAACGATATCAGTTCAGTTCATAATTATAAGCGTCAGGGGCGAGCAAACTTTGCATCTGAAGCTTCGTTAGTTGTTTCAATGCCGCCTTCACAAAGCGTAGGTATGAATCCATTGATGGCTTCAGGTAATTACAAATCGCATTTTACTTCAACTGAATTTGGAAAGCAAATTGTTGCAAGAAAGATTACTAATGAGATACTTACGACAATGAATATAACAAAGGAAGATTCAACAAGTAATAACTAACCACCCAACCCATCCTGAGTGAATACTTCGGTTTCACTCAGGAGTATTTAACCCCTTTTTAACTATGACAATGCTTGAATACAGTAAGATGATTCTTGAAAAAGTAAGTTTTGAGCCTAGGATTTTTAGAAAGGAACTGAGAAAGGCTCTCAGACAATCTTCACAAGAAGAAATTAGGCATCTAATAGCTTGGTGCAAAGAAAAGTTTAAGAATAAGAGACTCTCGTATGAAGAAAATAATGTAAAATTTGTGAAAGGAGTAGAGTAAATGATTAGGGTTTTTGTATGTGATTATCACAAAAATAGGAATCGGTCGATTCCTATTTTTGTTTGCTATCTTGCTAAGGAGCGATACTCGATTAAATCCCAAAGATTTCCGTATAAATCTGAAAAAACAGCAACTTTCCCGTAAACTTCCTCGCTGGGTTCTCTGACAATCTTAATGTTTTTTTTAAGTAAGTTTTGATAGTCTCGGTCAAAATTATCGGTTTTTAAAAATAGAAATACTCTTCCCCCAGTTTGATTTCCAACCCTACTCATTTGTTCTTCATTGGCTGCTTTTGCTAAAAGTAATGCACATTCACTATGGGCATTTGGCTTCACCAAAACCCAGCGTTTGGAGTCTGTTAGTTGGGTATCTTCAACCAATACAAAGTTTAGTTTTTGAGTATAAAATTCTATTGCTTTGTCGTAATCTTCAACAACAATCGCTATGTGAGTAATCGCTTGCATCAACTGATTTAGGTTTAGACTTAAAGATATTATAAATCATCTTATATTTTTTAGGAGTTCCTCAAAAAAATTAGATTAGCTCAAACGTTAGATAGTATCAAATTATCGTTTTTCTAACAATAATCTCTAACACAGTTGGTATATCTTTTTGTGTTAAAATATTTGTAGAGTTACTGAACGGTGCTGTGCTCATTACTGAACGGTATAGGATGAAATGAACCATAAAAAAAAGTATAAAAACTTTAGATATTTTGTTTTTTTTATACATATTTGCCCTAATACAACTTTTGCATTCATAAAAAATGATTAAATTTTTCCTACAACTTTGCTGTTTGTTATTACTATTTTCTTGCAAAAATCCTACTGAACCAATTACGTCTCCACGCATTTTAGGCTTTTCTTTTGTGGGTGTAGATTCACTCAAAACTAGTATTGATTCAGATGCAAAAACAATTACGATTGAAGTACCTTATCAAACTGATATCAAGTCATTAATTCCTATGATTGATGTTGAAAAAGGAGTGTCTATTATTCCCGCTTCGGGCCTTGCACAAAATTTTAGTCAAGTTGTATATTATACTTTATCGAAAGGTGGGCAAAAATTTATTTATACAATAAAAGTTCAAGTTAAAAATCAACCCAGTCCAGAAATAAATTTAATCAAAGCCGATACCGTAGAGGCAGGAAAAGACTTTTCTATTACCGGAAAAAACTTTGGTAAATTTGCTTTAGATATTCAGGCTTTTTTGGTTGATTCCGAACTTAAAGAAAGCCTAATAAAACACCAATTGATTGATTCGACACAAATCAAGTTAAATACTTCAGTCGAACAAAAAACGGGCTTTTATCAAATAAAGATTAAAGTTAAAAACCAAGAAGTGCTTTCAGCCAAAAAGCTTTGGATTGGTTATCCATCCCCCCAATTAGATGAGGTTCTACAAAAAAATATGCTGCTTGGAGATACAATTTGGTTAAGTGGTAAATATTTAGATTGGAAGCAATTTATATTTACTTGCCAATTACAAAAAAATGACCTTATCTATCAGTTGCCTCTTTCCCAAAGCATTTCAAATAAATTGGGCTTTGTTTTACCTAAAAATCTATCGATTGGGACATATACTGTGAGAATAAAGAATGTATCTGAGAATAAACTTAGTGAAATTTTCAATATGCCAGTGGCAGTGTATGACCCTAACATGCCTTTTATAAGGAATATCATTGAGCCTAGAGCCACTTATCAGAAATCAGAAAAGCTTGTGTTTAAGACAATTAATTTCGCTCAAATAGGAGCAAGGTTTTATCAAGTTGATTTGGTTGGTGCTCAAAAAACTTACATTCAAAATGGTATTTATGATGCAAGCCATCAAGCCCTTTCAGTTGAGCTCCCCGACCAAATAGAAGCAGGAGTTTATTTAATCAACTTTTCTCTCTTTGAGCCTCAAAAAGGAATTAAGTATTCTTTTCAGACCGATTTGAAGATTAGCGTTAAGGATTGAAAGATTAATATATAAAATCAAACATTCATAGAATAATTTTAATTTAACCATACACAATGCAAAAACAATTAATTCTTTTCATTTATTTTCTTTTAATTGCAATGAGTTGTAAACGAACTTGTTTAGGATTAACTTTTATATTTAATTTTTCGTAAAAAACGAACTGAGAATGCCAATAAATTTAAAGCCACCCAGTTAATTGCTTTCGTTTCAAACCTGACAAGTAATGCTTTGAAACTATCCATCCAAGCATTAGCGTGCTCAATGAGTACTCGTCGTTTGTATAACTCTTCATCAAAATGCTGATATTCAGTAGATTGATTTTCTATTTTGTTATTTCGAGAATTAACATCAATATTGGCTTCAATTTCTTTATTTTTACAAATTTGACGAAATTCTTTGCTATCGAATCCAGCATCAGCATTTAGAAAAAGGCCTCTGAGATTAATTCCTGCTTTTATGAGCATTTGACACAGTTCTTCAAAGAGTTCCTGAATATTATAAAGGTCGTTGTGTTTTCCTTCTTGTGGGCTGGCACATGCCAACATTTGTCCCTGATTATCAGCTAAAAAGAGCAAATTAGTTGTTTTTGATGCTTTTCGACCTTGATACCCAACAGCTTCACCTCCACGTTTGGCAAGTGTATGACTACCATCAAGTTGGATACAAGATAAGTCTAAATATGAATAGTTTGATGCTAAAATATTTATCCAAACTTTTGTCCAAGAGCCGTCCTTGACCCATTCATTAAAGTGATAATAGACTCCTTGCCATGTTAAAACCTTATTATTAAAAAATTGCTTTACTGGCAGTTGACGCCATTGACAACCTGTTTTCAAACGATATAAAATTGCTGAAACAATAGCTGTCAACTGTTCTATTTCACACTCTTTTCCACGTAAACCAATACTTAAATTTGGTAATATATATTGTTCAATCGTATTTTTACTCAAGATTTCCACTGTAGGTCTTTTTGATGATTCGCACCACAAAATTCAACCTATTTTGGGAATCTTTTTATAATACTAAACAACCTCAACAAAAGGAAGTAGCTCCACCAACATTAACAGTCTCAAATTCGACGATTGATTTAGGATCAATAACTACTACTTCTTCCTCTTCATTTATGCTTGTTCAGAGTGGTGAAGGTAGTATTTCTTATACGATCAGTAGTAATAAAAATTGGCTAAAACTATCAAAAAATTCAGGAGTTATCACAGGAACAGATTTTATAAGTTTAAGTACAATTATCAATGCTGTTGATATACAGGATGGAGAAAATACCGCAGTTTTAAGTATTACTCCCACAATTAATGGAGTTGTATCTCCAGTGATAAATGTTACTGTAAAAGGAACCTTTAAAACAACAACAATAGAATTTGGTATTACAAATCTTGATTTGCAAACAATTAGAGCTGGCAAATCAGTTTTTTTGAAGATGACAAAAGTTGGTGTTGAAAATCTAAATTATGAGGTAACTGTTGACCAACCTTGGCTATCCGTTGATAAAAGTGTAGGTACCCTAAGTGGCACAGATTCTGTGAAGGTAAATATTGATACCAAAAGCCTTATCAATGGAAATTATTCAGGAAATATTACTATCATACCGAAAGTAAATGGAATACCTGGTAAGCAGACTACTATTCCTGTGAAATTTATTTATGATGATTCTATTTCTGGAAACATTGAAAGCCACATTTTGAGCAAAAATGAAACATGGAGTGGTGAAATTAATTTGAATGGTACTGTGTCTGTTCCTAAAGAGTTTGTATTAACAATTAAACCAGGAACAAAAATAAAAGTTAAGAGTACAATTCAAGGGGTTGAGCTAGTTATTAATGGAAAGCTAATCATGAATGGCGATGCGGCTAATATCATTGAAATGAAATCTGAGAATAAAAGTCCAGAATATGATGATTGGAATGGAATTGTTGCCAATGGAGATATTGAAATCTCATACTGTTATTTAAGAGATGCAGGAACTCCAATTTCTTTTTATTCTTCAGGACTTCTTATAAAGCCCTCAAAAGCTCCAATCATTCATCATATTTTGTTTGAAAATGCCGCTACTGGTATAGAGTTTCTTGCATCAAAATATGAAACTACGCTCTACAATCTTACATTTAGAAACTTGATATTTGATGCAATTATAACCTCTGATATAAAGAAACTCAATTTGAAAGATATAGAGTTTATATCTGAAGAAGGGGATGATATAACCCTCTATTCCAGTGGTTTAAACTTATCAATTACTAATTCAAATTTCGTCAATAAATCTCAAAGCTTTTATTACAATGCCTTTGTGTATGACAATGGTAAATATACTGATAACACAGTTATATTCACAAATTGTTTTGGTGTAAGTAGTAGCTCTCCTGCATTTGCAAAATTCAACAATGTTTTCACAAATAGTTCGCCTGCCCAAATAAGCAATCAAAATATTGGATGTGGTTTTTCAAATAAGTATAAATCAGCTCAATTGAGAATGAATATTCTTGCAAAGAAAAAAATATACCAACAATTTATCGAATACAAAAACAAACAATTCGCAAAACAAAACAAATAGCGGATTTATCAACTAGGTTTTTCACTTTTACAATCAAACCATCATTTTCTGAGTGGTTTGATTGTAAAGTGTTGACATGAGTAAAATACAGAATATTTTAGTCTGATATAGAATTTTGTTTCAATAGATACGGTTTGAATAGAATTTAAAATAAAATTGCGAATACGTTTATATATAAGCGTTAGTATAAGTTTTTAAATTGGAGTACAATTGTTAACTAATTTAATTGATACGATTTTATTAACATTAAGCAAACTTTAACTATTCAGCGTAATACTAATTTGAATTGAAAGGAAAAGTTAATAACTATTAAATTCAAGTAAGCGAGGTGAATAATTTAATGAAAAAACTTATCTCTTACGTAGTGCTCTGTGGTTGGGCTTTAGTATTTACACCTACAATTGCACAAGACCTTGAAAAACTCAAAGACTTTAGGCTAAAAAGTATTTTTGATGAAGGAGTTAAATTGACAGGTGCATTGTCGGTGAATCATACTTATTACCAAGCTATTGAAGGGTATGATAGGCGAACTCCCTTTGTTTATATGTACACTGGTAATTTTAACGCTACATTATTAAACCGAATAAATATTCCTATTTCTTTTAGTTTTACCAATCAAAAAAGTAATTTCAATTCTCCATTTGCGGGAGGTTTTCCGAAAACTCAGCCATTCAATCGTTTATCATTTAAGCCAAAATACAAGGGCTCAACAATACATTTAGGCACTTCAGCATTAAGTTTCTCGCAAAATACTTTGGCAGGTTTTCGATTTCATGGATTGGGGTATGAATATCGTTCTAACCATTCTCCAATCTACGGAAGTTTTATGTATGGAAGACTACTCAAAGCCATACCTATTGATTCAAGTTTTATTAGTCCACAGAACCGCCCCGCCTACAAACGAATGGGCTTCGGTGGAAAAGTAGGGTACAAACAAAAACAAGACTTCATTGAGCTTATTTATTTCCAAGCGTCTGATAAGGTTAATTCATTAGTCAATCGTTTAGATTCCTACAACATTTTTCCAGAATCAAACTTGGCTATTGCTATAAACTTCCAAAAGGTCTTCTTTCAAAAATTATTTATAAATGCAGAAATTGCTCGAAGTAAGATTTTTTCTGAAGATAAAACTTATTCTTTTTTCTCTAAATTGGGACAAACCATTGGTAAGCGGAGTAATGTAAATAAACAAGCTATAAATACTTCTATTAAGTATAAATATCAAAATTCAGATTTTGCTTTTGAATATAGCCGTGTTGACCCCAAGTATAGAACTTTTGGAGCATATTTTATTAATGCAGACTTAGAAACCTATAAGCTTAAAACAAATAATCAGTTTTTTGATGGGAAATGGGCATTGAGTACTGATTTGGGTTATCAACTCAGTAATTTAGATCATTCAAATCCACAGGCATTGAGAAGATATGTTTGGGGCTTTGATTCAAATTTTACACCCTACGAAAAGCTCAATTTGAGCCTTAATTATTCAACCTTTTCCAATTTTTCTAATTTCCAAAATAACTTTCAATACTTAACTGTCTTGGAGCCTTATCAGCAATTAGATACACTCAATTATCGGCAGATAAATAATAATATATCGGGTGTTTTAATGTATCAAATGTCCACCGAAACTGATAAAAAACAGGCTATTACCATTAATGCGATCCATCAATCAGGCAATGACCAACAAGGAAGTTTCAAAACCATTAATGTACTTAATAATGTAAATCTGAACTACGGCTTATCTATCGAACCCAAAAAAATATCCTACAGCTTAGGATTAAACTTCATTCAGAATCAGACCGATGTCTCTAAAGATTTGATGATTGGGCCAGTAATGACATACAATCGAAATTTAGCTAAAAATAAAGTTCAATTTTCAAGTATGTTGTCATACACACATTCGAATAATACAATTTTTGAAAATAAGAATCAAAGTTCAAAAAGTATCTATCTGGGGCGAATCGGACTGCAAACATCCATCAAAAAGGTACATAAATTTAATTTTTCAACCCTATTACTAAAAGTTTCTGACACCAATAATTCCTATAAAAATATCACTGAAATCACACTAAACTTAGGCTATTCTTACCAGTTTGAGCCAATTGTTATTAAGTCTAAAAAATAAAAATCATGAGGTTATTATTTCTAAAAATATACTGTTTTGCCCTGTTTAGTACAGTTAGTTTTGCCAATGAACCCGCAAAAAAATACTATACTGAGGAAGAATGCAAGATCTTGAATCTGAAGCCAATTATTCTGCCTTCTGGCGAGCAAATAATGCCACAACATGATGGTGAAAATTATTTTGTTAAAGAAAAACAGAGCCAACAGAACAGTGCTTCTATCACGCCTGAAGAAGTAAAAGAGCGTATTACAAAAGCCAAAAATGCAGGTAAGAAAGTATATGATTTACTGAGTCTGCAATATATAAGTAGTTTACCTATTGTTATTGAAAAAGAAATAGCTGGAACAACCTATGCTATTGCCTTAGATAATTTAGTATTTACACCAGCAGGAAATACACTTACGATTGTTGCGATGATTACCACGCCCGAAGGCAATAATATTTGTTTTGCTGGAGAACAAATCGGTTTCACGGGGCAAGGAGGTATTAAAGAAGGCACTTTAAGGTTAGTACTTGGGGGGAAGAATACCTTTGAGCTTTTTGATTTAGACAAAATTTCATTAGAACTCACAGGTGGCTCAATCAAATTTGGATGTAATGGTTATGAAAGTTTTTCATTACAAGGAAATGTCATTTTTGATAGGTCTTTGATTGTGCCAGATAATGTGGTGAGCGGAGAACCACAAGGCGGCAATGTGAGCTCTAAATTTATTTTAGAAAATATTCAAGATTGGAATAATATGCTGATAGATATTTCGATGCAGCCATTCCAAATACCATCCATGAAAGGTTATGGTTTCAATGTAAGCCACGCAGTGATTGATATCAGTGACCATGCGAATTCGCCTAATTGTATTTTTCCAACTGGTTATACGGCGGCAGAAACTGGGGCACTTTGGCGGGGCGTATTTATTGGAAATGTCACGGTACGTTTTCCTAAGCATTTCAAAAATCGAGCAACACAAAGTAGATTAAGCATTGGGGTAAATAATTTACTGATTGATAAGATAGGTGTTTCGGGAGAGGTTTTTGGCGAAAATATCATGTCAATTAAAGAAGGGGATTTAAGTGGTTGGGATTATTCGATAGACGGTGCAAGTATCATTCTCGTAAAAAGTAAAGTCAAAGCGGGGAGTTTGATGGGAAAAATGAGGGTTTCTATTTCCTCAGAAGAAAAACTATTGGGATACAAAGCCATCATAGACCCTACTCGTGATTACTATAACTTTAGTGTAAATGCAGCCGAAGAATTAGATTTTGAAGTTTTCAAAGCAGCAAAAGTTCATCTTGAACCAGCCTCAACGGTTAGTCTAATGCTTGAAAATGAGCAGTTTTCTGCCACTGCTTTGTTGCATGGGAAAATGAATATTATTTCTTTGAATGAGGGAGTTAGCCTAGAAGAATTTACTTTTCAGAATCTCTTTTTATCAACAAAATCACCTTATCTATCTATTGGATTTTTTGGAGGTGGGTCGGATAAGGAGCATCAATTGGGTGGTTTTCCGATAAGTATCATTGCTCCCAAAGTTTTGATTCAAAACAATGTTGCAGATATAAATTTTGGGGTTAGGGTAAACTTAGATGATGTAGGAATATCGGCCACTGGTGGTTTTGTAATACAAGGAGCTTTTGTAAATGAAAACAACCGACATTTTTGGAGAAATAAAAAGTTTGCCCTACAAAGATTAGAAGTAAATGCAGATTTATCGGTTGGACAATTTAAAGGTATCATAGATTTCTTCAATAACGACCCAGTTTATGGTAGAGGTTTTTATGGAGAAATGGGCATGACCCTTGATGTGGGGCTTAAAATTGAGGCAAGAGCAGTAGCCATATTTGGCAATAAAGAGAAAAGATATTGGTTTGTAGATGGTGAATTGTCATCTGGTGGAAATGGGAATGGACTTTCTATCAATGTTTTAGCGGGGTGTTTATACAAACACATGTCTCCTGTGCCAGGTAAAACTGGGGCAAAGTCACTATCTGGTGTAGTCTATGCTCCTAATTTTTCGATAGGTTGGGGTGGGCGTTTTGCCATTGGCATTACAACGGGAGGTTCAATGGCGGGTTTAGCAGGTTTAGAAATTGTAACCCATAATGGTGGCGGTATAAGCAAAATTGGTATTTTAGGTAGTGTGATTGTCGCTGGAGATGGCTGGAGAGTTACGCCCGAAGCAGGGCAGATTATGTATCAAAAACTATGTAGTGATAGCGATTTGATGCAGCCGGGTGGAATAGCTAACAATACAGATGGTGACACACCCCCCGAAGGGCAAACTCAAAAATTTGATGTAAATGCTCCCAAAGGTTTCGGAGCAAGTATTATGCTTAAAATAAACTTCGATGAACGAAGTTACTATGGAAAATTAGGTGTAAATGCTTCCACAACCTCTATTTCAGTTCAATTTGTTGGAGCATTTTATTTTTCACCAACCAAGTGGTTTGTGCATTTAGGCGAGCCACCAATAGCCGATAGAATTATTATTCTATTACCAAGCTTACCACAAATAGATGGCTATATCATGTTGGGGCATGGGGTGCCAGAATTACCATCTCCCGAGCCAAATATTTTTGTAAAATATCCTTCTGAAATCAATAAGCGGTCTTCCAATATTAGCAGTGGGCAAGTCGCTTCGGGGACAGGTATTGCATTTGGTGCAGCCTTAACCGTTTCATCGCAAGGTACTTTCCCTAATAATGCTAATAACCCAATTTTAGCTTATAACATTGGTGCCCGAATAGGCCTTGATATGATGTTGATGAAATATGGAAACGGTGCGTATTGTGAAGGCCGTGAAGGTCAACCCATTGGAATCAATAGTTGGAGAGCAGCTGGACAAGTTTACGCCATTGGTTGGCTCAAAGGCAAGGCTTTTGGGTTCGATGTACTTGATATTGGCTTAGGAGCTGTTTTGGGAGGTGCCGCACCGAATCCTACCTATGGGGCGGGTGAGGTGGCCGTAAGTTTTAAAGTTTTGTTTAAAAAATTCAATTTTAATGTGGGCTTCACGGTGGGGGATGATTGTGTGATATTAGGAAGCGATGTTAGGGTTTCAAACGAGGAGGTTTTTGAAAACCTCTACCCATCAGAGGGACAGGAATTGTTGGCAAAAGAAACCCAACCAAATATTGTTTTTAGCAATGATATCGAAACGCCAACGCATGTTGAGGGATTGAATGGGAATTTCAGACAGAAAATTATCAATTATTCACTTTCTGATGAAGGTGGAAATACGATTGGTGGTTCATGGATTAAAGAAAATGATAAAAAAATTGTATTTCGACCAACCTCAGCTCTACCAGCTGGAAAGAAAATCACGGTAAGAGTTCATGTGCAATTCCAAAAAGAAGAGGGAGGAAATTGGCAACCATTCAATGAAGGCACAGGTGCTGATACCCAAAAGGAATATTACTTTACAACAACCAAAAATGTTGAAGAATTTAAAAAAGATATAAGTGAAATAGTTAAAAATGCCGAAGAAACGGGGAAAGAAATAAAAGAAGAAGCAAAAGTCGTTGCAGAAGAAATAAATAAATATGCAGAAGACCGAGGCAAACAAATTGAAGAAACTGCCAAACAAGAAGCCGAAAAGATAAATGAAATGATTGATGATAGGGGTAAGGCTATTTTGGAAAAAGCAGAAAATGCAAACATAACTCAAGAGAAGAAAGAAGAAGTCAAACAAATAGTAAATACTGCTACTGGAACTGCTACCAAGGTGGTGGATGAGGCACTCTTAAGAGTTCATAATATTGTTGAAAACGCCAAAATTGAGGTAATAGGTGTGACAAATGAAGCAGTGTTAAAGGTGGAGGCAACAGTTGAAGAGGCAGAAAATAAAGTAATTGTTCTAAATACCAATGGAGAAAATGAAATTACAAGCCTAAATAATGAACTTATAGCCTTAAAACGTAACCTTGAAGCTCAACGAAGAAATGAATTAAAATGGCGGATTTTAAAAAAGAAAAGGAATGAAATTAAGGAAAAGTATCGAAAGCTGGCCAACGATGCAGATGGAGCCTACCACAAGAAAATGCAAGAGGTTGTGGATAGAATCAAAGCTCAATCCGATGCTGAAATGGCTGCTGCTAAACAAAGGGGTAAAGAAATTATGGAAGAGGCTAAGATAAAGGCAAAAGAGATAATGGATAAAGCTGAAAGTCAAGCAGAAGGTGTGATGGCTGAAGCTCGAAAAATTGCGGATGAAATAATGGCAGAAGCTGAAAAACAAAGTGATTCCATTATTAATGGGACATCTAATGCAAAGGCAGATCTTAGTGTATTTGCTCAAATTGCACAGAAAATAAGTGCTTTTTATGATGAAGCCGATGAAGCTACAGTCCAAACTAATGATACTGATAATGATTTAGATGAAACGAAGCCTCAGCCCCAACCTGTAATTGAAGAAGAAATTGCTAAACCACAAGTTAAGGAGGCAAGAGGAGTGGAACCAGAACAACTTCCACTACCACAAATAATAGAACCACAACCAACCACTTACAATGTAGAGCAACAACGATTAGAAGAAGAATGGTTGAAAAATGAAGAATTAAGAAAACAAAGAGAACGAGAAGAAGAAGAGCGAAGTCGCCAAGCTTATGAAGCTGAACAACGTAGGTTGGAAGAAGAACGACAAAGACAAGAAGCTTATGAAGCCGAACAGCGTAGAATTCAAGATGAACAACAACGCCAAGCATTTGAGGCCGAGCAACGACGACTTGAAGAAGAACGTCAAACTGCTTATTTCCAATATCTTGAAGAATTGGCTCGTCAGAAATCCTTAGAAGAAGAACGCCAACGTCAACGCCAAAGAGAATTTGAAGAAGAACAAAGACTTTATCGACTCAAACAATTAGAAGAAAGTCCGTATGATTTGCCATTTGTTGACATAAAGATAAATGACTGGTAAGCGTAATTCTTGATTCTCAAAATTTATAAATAAATACACAAGTGAAAAATATATATATCCAACTTCTTTTTTTAATTGCCTGTACAACTACAGTTTTTGCCCAAGAATTGGCCATAGTTGCCAAAACTGAAAAAGATAAAGTGATTCTGCGATGGATGCCGCAGAGTTTTGAAACTTGGCAAAAAGGTAATGCATCGGGCTATCGTTTATTTCGCCAAACTACCCATCGTAATGGTGAAAAAGTAAATGAAAATCAGGTTTTGCTCACAAAGTTTCCTTTGGTTCCACTAAAAGAAAACTACTGGAATCTATTGAGTAAAAAAGAAAAATTTGCTTCCGTAGCATATAAATTCTTGCAAGTACCCGCACCAGAAGACCAAGAATCGAGAAACCTTTCTTTGGCTATGGCTATGCTAATGAGCAATACTTCGGGAGCGATTGCGGGTGGAATGGCTCAACTTTTTGAAGACAGAACAGTACTGCCCAATGAACAATATACCTACACCGTATTGATTGATAAAACTGATATTTCAAGCACCGTTAGTGTCGAAACTTCGAAGCTTACACGTTTATTGCCACCAACTAATTTATTCGGAGAGTTTCAAGATAGTACACTGTTTATTCGTTGGAATGTAGCTGATTCAGTGTTGCATAGTGCATTTGTTGTGGAGCGTTCAGATGATGGTGGAATAAGTTATCGAGCTACGCAAGATGAACCCATTTTGGCTTTGGCAGAACCCGACTCACTGGGTAGATATATAGGAGCAAAATCTGAAAAGCTTCCTAAACTCTATCAAGAATATTTTTATCGTGTAAAAGCCATCACTCCATTTGGCATTCTTTCCGAACCTTCGAATGTGATACGTATTTATGGTTATCGAACTAAGCTACCACTCCCGAAAGTAAAAACCTTTTTACCAAATAAACAGGCAAAGGGTGTTCGAATCACTTGGAGTTTTCCTGACTCTTTGAATAATGACATTCGTGGGTTTGATGTATTAAGGGCGGAAAAATTAGGCGGGAAATATGAAAAATTAAACCCTAAACGCCTTTCCAGACAAACCCGAATGTTTGTGGATAGTTTGCCCCTTTCTGAAGGTTATTATCAAGTTTCGGTGCTAAACTGGGGTTATAAAAGTTTAGCCTCTTATCCCGAATTTGTTCAGTTAGAAGATTCTATTCCACCGCAAAAACCTGTTTGGAAAACCTATAAATCTGACGAAAAAGGTATAGTTAGCCTTCGTTGGAAAGCCAATCATGAAAAAGATTTTTTAGGGTATAGTATTTATCGCGGAGATAATCCTAAACGAGAGTTGAGTTTAATTACTAATCGAATCATCGCAGATAGTGTTTACAGAGATACTGTTTCCTTAAACTTACTCAACAAGAAAATTTATTATACAATCATTGCCTTCGATAAACGGCTAAATGCTTCTGTTCATGCTGATACAGTTATTGTGCTTCGTCCTGATATAATTCCGCCAGCGTCGCCAAATTTTACTGCGTTTTCGGTTTCTGATAGCAGCATTGCTGTGAGTTGGGCCAATTCCCCAAGCGAAGATCACGATAGCACATTTTTATACAGATTTCCAAAAAACGATACACTTAATTGCCGCACATTATTAGTTGCCTTTTCCGCTAAAAAGCAATTAAATGGTTTCATCGATACAACAGCCTCCGAACGGACGGCTTATATCTATCAACTAATTGCAAAAGATGATGGGGGATTGAAGTCAAAACCTGTTAACATCGAACTCGAAATGTTATATACTGGCGTTCGAAAACCGATTAATTCCATCAATTTTAGTCTCGATTCCACCTCTAATAGTCTTTTACTGACTTGGCCAATACCTAAACAAGCCATCAAGAAATATGCCTTGTATCGGCGTAAAGGTACTGGAGAAAAAATGGCACTTTACAAGATTTTTGAGGGCAAATTTGGCTCATTTCGAGAACCAAACATTGAGCCAAATATTTCTTACAGCTATCGGATCAAGGCAATTTTTGCTGACGATTCCGAAACCAAACTTTCAGAAGTTTTTGAGGCTCCTATTTTAAATAAATAAATCATCGAGCAAGATGCACACATTCTATAAACACATAACTTTTTGTTTATCACTCTTATCATTGTTGGTGGTAACACATTTAGCTTATCCCCAAAACTATCCTGTTGATTGTAGGGTGTTATTGAGCCCACCTTTTAGTGGTCAAATGAGCGAGATTGTTAGTAGTCCTTTAAAGTTTAAGGTACAATTGCTACTGAAAGACCTTACAAAGCCCAGTGTTGAAGTAAGCCTACGAATTAGGCTTAAAGGGCAAGGTGTTTGGCTGGAAAACCCCGAAGGTTTTATTAATTCCCAACCGATCACGCTTACACCGGGGATTCCGAAGACCCTCTCTGCACTTGAACTGGCCGAGAACTTTAGTCCACAAAACATGGAAGTTCAAGGTATTGATTATACACAATTACTCAATGGCTTAGCTCTACCATTTGGTTTTTATGAATGGGAAGTGGTAGCCATCGAGCACTACCGATTTAGGCAAGTGAGCAATGTAGGCACCGCGAGATTTTATATTCAAAATAATTATCCACCCTTACTGAATATGCCCACCGATGGAAACATTGTGACTGCTACTACGCCACAAAATATTTTGTTCAGTTGGACACCCCGACACATAACACCTGCTTTGGGGAGTGGTGGGCTTTTATATCACTTGTATTTATATGAAGTACCCTACGGAGAAGACCCTGCTGTGGTTATCAATTCGGCAACACCATATATGCAAGAATTATTATCCGATAAGCCTAACTTTCTTTACGGCACAACTGGATTACCATTAATAGAAGGAAAACGCTACGCTTGGCAAGTACGAGTAGAAAGTCTGAATGGTGAAATAGGATTTTTTAATAATGGGTATAGCGATATTAAGAGCTTTGTATATGGGCATTTGCCATGTTTACCACCTACGAATTTACAAGCCATAGTAGATGCTGATGATGGTTCAGTACAGCTTAGTTGGGATGCTCCGAGCGATGCTCTTAGTTACAAATTAGCCTATTATACTTTACCCAATGGACTAAAAACAGAAAAAAGTGTCTTATCGACCGAGCATTTATTAATTCAGCAATCCGTTGGTTATCAATATAAATGGGAGGTAAAAACAGTGTGCAAACAAGCCGAAAGCCAAGCTACGGTGAGTGATTTTGAAATTATAAAAACGCCAACAGAAGAAGAAACTTGGGAAAGTGACCCCGAGCTGACCTATGAACCCGAAAGCCCAATGGAGCCAGATCCAGAAGTGATAAAAACCTCAGAGAACCCTCAAGAAGATGTAAATGATTCTAAAACCACCGAAGAAGAGCTAACAAACTTACTAAACACACAAACAAAGATATACATACCAGCCGAAGGTAAAGAATTACCCGATAACTTGCCAAAACAGCTTTCTGTTTTACCCGCTAATGCTACGATTGAGCAAATGCAAGAGGTTCTAAAGACAAAAAAGCCTACTTGTGCGGGTATCACGGCCAGCTATAGTTGTGGTAACCATGACAATGTACCACAATATAACGGAACCCTTGTGCCAGTAAATGCTGGCGATGAAATTGCCATGAACTCAATGGTATTAAGCGTTGTAAGCATTGACGGAGCAGGGAACGGTGAAGGTCTAATTAAAGTACCAATGATGAATAACATAAAGCTGGGTGTAACGCTAAGTGGCATCCAAGTAGCCGAAGGAGGCTGCGTAGTAGCAGGGCGAGCCGAGTTAAGCGGTGTAAGTGCCTCATTATTAACCGATAAACAACGAGTGGCCTTAGAAAAAGCTTACGCTGCCTACAATCAAATTTTAGATGTTGCCTATGAAAATGCAGGAGCTATTGCCGAAACGTATAATTCTCTGACTGATTTGTATGAAAAAATTGCTGAAAAAACACAGGCCATTTTAGTTAAAGTTAATGAAGGGAAAAAAGTAAGTAAATCTGAGCTAAAAGCATTGGCAGCCATGAAACAAAAAGCCAAGGAAGGAATTGATAAGCAGATAGCCTATTTTACTAAAAAGTTTGGTAGTGAAGGCTCAGAAGAAATCATAAAGATGGTAAATCTGGCGAGTCAGAGCTGTATTTGTGAAGCTTATACCGAGACTTTTGAGCCAAAGAAGGGTCCTAATAGTAAAATAGAAGAATGGTTGATTTATGATGAGGATTGTAAAAAATGCTTAGAAGAGGATAAGAAAAGACAACAAGAAATGGCCAAATTAGCCAAAGAGTTTGAGGAAAAATTAAAGGCCATCAAAGATAAAAAAATGGAGTGTGGGTGTGGTTGGAATAGTTTTAATACAATCTGGCAAAGTTTAGCTGCAAATGGTGATTGTGAAGAGATTGCAGCAAAAATGAACAAATTGCGTGAGGATTTTAAGGATAATTTATATTCGACTATTGAATTATTTAAAAAATTGGAAGGCCAAGTGATGATTGGAGAAAACTGTATTGATAAATTCAGTATTGCAATTTCAAACAATGCAGGCATGGATGTAACTTCAATACCAAGAGATGAATATAACGAACCGAACCGAGAAATAAATAATAACCGTTTAGAGTTATATAATGATCGCACTAAAAACCCACAGCGATACCTAACCATTAAAACTGACAACAACGATCAAGCTAAGTTGGTAGAAGGCTGGTTGTTCTCTGGTGTGACTGAGGAGGAGGTAGTCGAAACAAATGCTATATTCCCAATTACAGGCAAGCAATTAAATCAGATCTTTAAAACTACTCCAATAAAGCAATGTGAAACAGTAGCAAGAATTATTAATAAGTATTCGAATAAGTATGGATTGACTAATGCAGAAAGGATGAGCCATTTTATCGGACAAATTGGGGCAGAGACAAATTTAAACCAATTAAAAGAGTTAACATACAGTGAAAATAATATCGAAAATAGTGGATTTGCAACTACTACAAGAAAATATAAGGGCAAGAAAGTTTTAAAATACTGTGATTTATTTGAGGGTTATGAGGCTATAAGTACCAATTCTTGTCCATTTCCGTATTGTGAACCTCCCCTTTACGAAGGTACAACAGGCTTAAAAGTTAAAGATAAATATGTGAAAAGCACAGCATTATTCGATTATGTATATGCTTGTAGAATGGACAATGGCACAATTGATTCTAAAGACGGTTCACGGTTTAGAGGGAGAGGATTTATGCAATTAACAGGTCATTATAATTATCAGAAAATGTTACAAGATAAATGGGATAGAGTTCATGGCAAAGGGAATAAAGATTTTATGTGTCGAAGTGCAGAATGTGATAAAAACTTAGATATGATAGCTGATGACCTTGATATGGCTATGCAAACTGCATTAACCTTTTGGGCTGATGCAAAAGCAAATGATTTGGCAGATGAGGTTGATGATGGTAGTATTGCAAAAATAACGGAAGAAATAAATGGTAAGGATAATGGCATTAAATATAGAAAGTTGTACACTAAAAAGGCATATAAAACTCTAAAAAAATGAAAGAAATATTAAGAATTTTTGTTCTATTGGTATTTTTATCAACTCAAAGCTATTCACAAGCAATTCCCAATTGTGATAAAATACAAGGAATTTGGAAGTTTATACCACCTGAGGATGGTTATGATAGTATTTACACAATTTTTTCAAATCGAAAATCAGTTAAAATTTACTATGTCAAAGAAACAAATAACACTTTTATTACTGGTTCACCCTATTCGTACTATGGTTTTTGGGATGATTCAAATGAGGAATACCCCAAAAAAGTTACAGAATTGAAATCGTCTGGTAATAGAGTATTATTTTTTGATGATTTATGCAAAAGTCATGATAGTTTGGGGAATTTGATAAAATATACAAGAAGTTGCTATTTAACATATAGTATTGAGGGAGATGATGAAGCAGAAATGCCTTCAGATTATACACCTAATAGACTCTTTTTGAATTTCACAGGAAGAGATCCAGATGTTTATGAACGTATAAGAGAAATCCCATTATTTGTGATTGAATCCTTGCGTAATAATAAAAAAGATTGGGAGAAGTATAGATTATTTGTAGACTTTAAAAAAATTAATAAAAAAGTATATCTTAATATTAAACTAAATCAACCTACCAAAATGTATCTACTGAAAGGTGATGAAGTAGAAATTTTAGAAGAACAAGATGACTGGCTTAGAATAAGATACTACGGTAAAAAGACAATCGAAGGCTGGATTAAACGTAGTGATGTAGAATAAAGTGGACTATTATTTTGAAATAATTATAAAATTATGTTTTATTTTTTCAAATAAAAATCCTTCCTAAGCAAGGAAAAAAAAATTATAAGTTCGATGAAAAAACTAATCATTATAATATCAACAATAACTTTTTCTTGTTATGGACAAATGAAAAGTAATGTGTTTTATACACCTATTGAATTGTCATATTTTAAAAAAACATCATTATATATACTGAATGAGAAAAGCATTATGAATTATGTCTTGACGAATCCCGTTGTGGCGAGGCAAGTGTTTGACAAGAATTTAGAGGAATTTCAAGAAATAAATTCTAAAATAAAATTCAAAAAAGAAGAATGCAGAGAGTTGATTATCAATTATATTAATACAAAAACAAACCCAACATACTTTGGAGTGTTTTATAATATTAATTCAAATCAAAAGCTTGTATCAATACAAATTTCAGAGAATAGTTATTTTTCGAAATTAAATAATGACTCTGTTTACTACAAATGCATTTGTTTGAATAGTAGCTTATTAGAATTACCAGAAGATTTCGAAGAAATTCAAGCAGAGTATAATTTACCAGGTGGTTATTTGTTAGAAAATAAGGAAATTAATAGTCAATCTATCATTAAAAAGATTGATAGCATAAAAATCGAAAACTTCTCTAAGTTTAATATATTTCAGTTTTCTGGGAAAACAAAGAGAATAAAAAGTTCAAAATCTATAATTAACTCTTCTCCAAATATTCCAAACAAAATGTATCTACTGAAAGGTGATGAAGTAGAAATTTTAGAAGAACAAGACGACTGGCTTAGAATAAGATACTACGGTAAAAAGACAATTGAAGGTTGGATTAAACGAAGTGATATTGAATAAAATAGATTATGTTCCATTAGAACCTCCATATACTTTGGGTACAGGAGATTCTGGTGGTGTTCTGAGATAATGCCTCTACATTTCAATCTCTCTCGCATACACAAGCGATATACACGGACTTTTAATCTCTGCAAGTGTTGCTTCAATGGGCATTTTATGAGGCTTTTATGGTTTAGCCACAAGTTTCTCCCACTTCAAAGATTTTGAATTTTTAAACAGAAAGAATACCTCTTTCATGAAAAAGTAAATATTAGAATTTAATTTTTTTTTATATAAACACAATCAAACAAATGAAATCTACATTTAAAACTTATGCTCTTATTATTTTTATTGGTCTATTTACTGCTTCTTGTTCCAAAAATGAAGATGTTAAACCTGTGGATATTGTAGGTACTTGGACAATTACAAGCACAGATGGTACGGGTAAAAAAATGGGGGAAACAACAACTAAACCTTTAACAAAAGATGAGTTATCAAATTTTAATTTTTTTGAAGCAAAAAGTTATACCTTTAATGATGGAGGTAAGTTTTCATTATTAGATAATTACGGCGACACGTATAACGGAACTTATACGCTATCAAATAATAAATTAGAACTCACATTCGATGATTATGCAGATTCTAAGGTTGACATTAGTTATGATTTAGCCTTAACAGGAACGTCTTTAAAACTTACCACCAATCTTACTTCAATGATTACTTTTCTTGATTCTGTTAAAAAATCATTAACCAGTAAATCAGACATAGATGCCTTAGAGTTAGTAAAAACATTCATTAGAGGGACTTATTCAGAACTTACAATCAATGAAACTTATACTAAAAAATAGTTATTTGCCATAAAGTGACAGACTTCCTTTAGGAACAAATCCCCTAAGAATTTGATAAAAATGCGTAAAAGCATTTTAAATTAGATTAAAATTCAAGGCTGTAATCACCAAGAAAATTGTTTCTGCTAACCCCAGACTTAGGGGTTGGCAGAAACAAATTAACTCACTTAGTCTTTATTTTTATCCATTTTGTAAAATCCTCCATTACGAGCGGCGAAAATGTTTGCTCAATAGTGGAATATTCGGCTGGACTACCCGTTTTACATTCTTGAAATAAATGATTTAAATTGGGGTAAGCTTTTGTTGTTACATCTTTGTTCCCAGCTTTTTTGACAATATTTTCAATTGCTGAAAGGTTTTCTTTAGCAGGCACTTGCAAGTCTTTTTCGCCATTAACTGCCAAAATTGGACATTTTACTAACTTTAAGTTTTCGACAGGGTCATATTTTAAGAAATACTGCATCCATGGCCACGGACTCATGGCACTTTTTACTTGTTGTGCAATAAAATCCTCTTCTTTTACTCCTTTAGGATTAATTTCAGGATTTTCGTTAACCATCTTGCCTATGTAGGTTGCTAGATCCTTTTTCAATTGTTCATCATCATTCGATTGTACAATTATTTTAAAAGCCCCTTCGTTGATTTTCTTCGATAAAGCAATTTCTGGTTCACTCACACCATTGGCTCTTGAAATTAGTTCTTGTTGCATCAATAAGAGTTTATCTCCACTAATGCCTGTTCCCGCCAAAAGCACAATAAATGATACTTGATTATTATTGGCTGCAACCATCGGTGCAATCAAACCTCCCTCGCTATGGCCCATGAGTCCAATTTGGTTGATTTCCTTACGAGTTTTCAAATAAGCCACTGCACTGGCTACATCGCTAGCGTGGTCTGCTGAAGTGGCAGTTTTGAAAACTCCTTTCGATTGCCCAACTCCACGATCATCGAAGCGTAAAACTGCAATGCCATGGCGAGTTAAATAATCAGAAATTACTAAAAACGGCTTATGACCAAGTAACTCTTCATCACGATTTTGTGGGCCACTTCCTGAAATTAGAATAACGGCGGGAAAAACACCCTCTTTTTGGGGTAGTGTAAGTGTACCAGCCAATGTAATTTGAGCTTTTGGGTTTTCAAAAGTAATTTCTTCTGAGTAATATGGGAATGGTTTTTGGGGTTCTTGTGGCCGTTTTACCGCCGCCACTGAAATGCCGCCTTTACTCAATTCCAAAGGAAATTCTTTCCCACTTTGTTTAAAAGTACCGAAAAATTTATCGTTTTTGAAATCGCCAACGTATTCAATTTGAGCCACTGGTATTTCAAATTTTAGTTTTGCATTTTCGAAAGTAGTTTTCGTAACCGCAATTCCCTTTGCCCCTTGATCAGGGCTATCTAAAGTAGAATTATAAGCATTTCCCGTTTTTGAAATATTCACAACTAGCCTTAGCTGAACTGTACCTACTTTCAACGTACCATTCCAAGAGCCAGTGATATCTTGTGCTAAACCTTTTTTCCCGATGAAAGAGATTGCAAACAATATTAATAGTAGCTTTTTCATGATTTTTTATTTTTAACAAGTTTTAATAAGAATATAATAAGGAAGTAGAAGGCAACTCCTAGTAGGATAACAACCGGAATAAAGGTATTGCCAAGCACTTCATAAAATCCAGCATTTGGATTAGCAATTCCGAAAAAGAATTTTCTTTTTCCTATAAATAATCCAGTTTCAATTGGATGTAAAAGTTCCAATACAATTAGAATTGGAAACGAAGCTAGCATAATTGTTAAAATGAATAAGACGATATATACTAATCCATTACGAAGGTTTAGGAAAAGTGCTTGAATCAGGTGTTTTAGATTGAAAGTCCTAACAGCTTGGTCGATTTTTTTTGCAGCAACTACTTCTTTTAGAGTAATTTCGGGCGAACCTAATCGCTCTATAATGTTGAGTAAGGCTGTGGTTTCATCTTCGTTTTGGTGGTTTTGGATATACTCATAGATATAACTATTCAGCTCCATTAAGCAATCTTCTTGGTCTTCGTTAGAAAGAATTTTAGTAACTCGTTTACTTCTGTTGATGTAATCGGTGTAAATTCTCTGTGCATTTGTATTTTTAAATTCGATTAATTTCATTGTTTTTGTATTTTTTCAATAATTTCTACAAGACTTTTTTGCATTTCTGCTACATTGTTTTTACCCTCTTCAGTAATGAAATAATACTTTCTAGGAATTCCCGATTGTTGTTCTATCCACTTGTGTATCAATAAATTATCTTTCATTAGTCGAATCAATAATGGGTAAATTGTGCTTTCGGTTACTTCAATGCCCAAAGTGTCTTTGAGCGTTTGAATAAGCTCATAGCCATAGCATTCCTTCTGATTAAGTGCTTGCAAAACATAAAAGGGTAGGAGTCCTTTTTTGAGTTGCGTATCCCAGTTTTTTAAGAATTCGTTTTTCATGATGCAAAGGTATTATAAAATTTTATATACTTTGTAATACGAGGTATTTAAAAATTAAAAATACTGTCATTTTTTTGATGACAGTATTAAAATTAATGATGAATGGTTATGTTTATGACGTGAAAATCAGCTCAAATGCTTGGGTAACGGAATTCCAACACTATTTTCATCAGCAATTGGTGTGAGTCTATTGGGTGGAATCGGAATAAGTCCTGACCATATTGGCAGGCTTTTGTCTTCTTCGTCATCATTGGGCATCCCTGTGCGTTGTCGTGCTGATGCTTCCGAAATATCAAAAACCAGAAGCATAGTTTTGTTTACTTCGGAAGGTTTCATTGGCCGTAAATATTCCCAACTATTCGGAACAATTTTTTCGGTTAATTCCTTGAAGAATTGATATTTTATTTCGTAATCATCAATTCTTTCTGCATTTGAGAAAATAATCACTGACCTATAATTGACCGAATGATGAAACGCCGATTTGGCCACAACCAAGGCATCGGTAAGCATCACCGAAATACAAACAGGTATGCCCGATTCAATTCCTCTCAAAAAATGACTTCCTACTGACCCATGAATGTAGAGTTTATCACCTTTACGAACAAAGGCGGTAGGAATTGAAAATGGTTGATTATCAATCGAATAACTAATGGTGCAAAACAAGGCTTCATCTAAAATTGAATAAATCAATGTTTCATCATACTGCGTACGTTTGGGCATGCGGCTCGTGACCGTGCGAGGAGTTTGCTTTATCATAATTTTGTGTAGGTGTTTTTATAATTCAAGTCTAAAATGATGATAGACAATCTTCATTTTTTTGTTTAAATATAAACGGTGAGCATCGTAACGGTGATGCCCAGAATCGAGATGAACAGCTGAAAGGTTTTCGGCTTTTGCCTTTTCTACTACATAATCAAACAACGCTCCTGCGTGGCCTTTTCCACGAGCTTCTGGTAAGGTAGACAGGTCGTCGATGTAGATATATCGGCCATCAAATAAGCTAGTTAAATACCTAAAACCACAAGCAGAAATAGCCTTGCCATTTTCTTTGATAAAAATTAAGGTGTAGTTTTCTTTTTGCATTTGGGGTAATAATTCCAAAAGCAATTCGGGTGTAAGGTGTGGACGCAGGGCTTGCATCACCTCAAAACATTTCAAAAAATCTTCTTTGGTTTGAGCGGTTTGGATTTCCATATCTTTAAACTTTATTTCTTCCTAAATTCACAAATAATACACCCGAAAGTATCAGGCTAAGGGCTAAAATTTGCACCAACGTAATGTGTTCGTTTCCTAAACTCCAACCCAAAAGCGTAGCTACCATTGGATTGACGTAGGAGTATGTGCTAACAATGGCTGGAGGTTTAATTTTGATTAGCCAAACAAAAGCCAAAAATGTAAGGGTATTACTAAAAATAGCTAAGTAAGTAACTGATAACCAGCCATCAAGTCGAGTTTGTGATAGATTGAAATGATTCATTTCCCCATTGAAGAGGCTAATAAACAAACAACAAATTCCTGCTGCGAATAATTGTACCGTAGTATTGGCGTAAACCGAAGTCGAACTCGGATTATTTCTAAGATAAAGCGAGCCTAAAACCCAAAGAAAACTTCCGGCAATGATGACCAAAATACTAATCAACTGCATAGAAATTGGGCCGCTAATGTGAGTATTGGTTTTTAGTATCATCAAGAGGCTCACACCCACTAAGCCCAACAGTAAGCCAATAAGGATGTGGAAATTGGAGAAGTAATATCGCCATTGTTTACTGTCTAATACCACAAACCAAAAAGGTGTGGTGATAATGGTAGAAGCTAAGCTTGATGATAAATGTTGTTGAGCCCAAACAACCGACATGATGCCGCCAATGAAAGTAACACAACCCAAAATGGCTTGCCTGATTAACTCTTTCGACTTCGGTAAGGTATCTTTTATGGCTAATGTATAAATCAATAATGCCCCACCACCAATAAAAAATCGTAGGGTAGAGAGCATAAATGGTGGAAACGAATGGAGTGAAATCTTGACAAACAGATACGTTGAGCCCCAAACCAAATAAATGGCAGTAAATGCACAGATTATTTTGAATTTGAATGAAAACATATTGTAGTTCTTTGATTATCTGATACAAAAATAGTGTAAATTTGGACTATTGTTTTAGTCCAAAAATGAAATATTTAGTAGTCCAGTTATGTTGCCATTGAATACGCTAATCCATGTAAACAAAGATTCAAAAGTGCCTATTTATCAGCAGATTATTGAGCGATTTATTAGCTTGATTCAAGTAGGTACGCTGAAAAAGGGACAAAAAATCATGAGTTCACGCAAGCTAAGTGAACTTTTGGGTTTGCACCGAAAAACCATCACGATTGCTTATGAAGAGCTGATTTTGCAAGGTTGGTTAGAAACTAAACAGAGTAGTGGCACATTTGTGGCGAATAATTTACCCGAAATAGTGAGCGAAAAACTTATCGAAATGCCCATCAGCCTACCTAAAAAAGCTGGGTTTAATTTTGAACAAAAGCCAGTTTTACGTAGAGAAGTAGTAAAAGCTTTCGATAAACTACATTTAGATGATGGTTTTCCTGACCCACGCTTAGCTCCGTTACTTGATTTAGCAAGAGCGTATCGAGGGAATTTAATTCATGGGAATTCCTATGTAAAGTTAGGGTATGGCGATACCAAAGGTTCGTATTGGCTCAGACAAGAATTGGCTACTTATTTGAATGAAAGTAGGGGATTGAAAATTACCGCCGAAAACGTGTTGATTGTGCGAGGGACGATGATGGGCATGTATTTACTCACGACGGCTTTTGTGAAGATAGGCGATTTTGTAGTTTTAGGTGAAATGACTTGGGCCAGTGCCAAGATTAATTTTCAACATGCAGGAGCAAAAATCCTAAACATTCCGACCGATGAAAATGGAATTGTGGTTGATGCTTTAGAAGAGTTATGTGAAAAATACCCAATAAGATTGATATATGTCACATCACATCACGATTACCCAACAACCGTTACGCTGAAAGCTGACCGACGAATAAAGCTCTTGAAATTGGCCGAAAAGTATCGTTTTATCATTTTTGAAGATGATTATGATTACGATTTTCACTATCAAAGTAAGCCACTTTTGCCACTGGCTAGTGCCGATGAGGTAGGAGTGGTGCTATACTCTGGCTCTTTTACAAAAAGTATTTCGCCCGCATTTCGGGTTGGTTATTTGGTTGCTCCCGAAGAAGTGATTGAACATTTATCGTATCATCGGAGAATTATTGACCGACAGGGAGATACCATGCTTGAAAATGCCATTGCTGAATTGCTACACGAAGGAGTTATTCAGAAGTATCTTAGAAAATCACTGAGAGAATACCGAGAAAGACGAGACTTTTTCTGTGAATTATTGCAGCAAAAGCTCAGAAATGAAGTCAGTTTTCAGATTCCTGAAGGTGGGATGTCGGTTTGGACGAAATTTGATAAAAGTATTGATTTGGTAAAAACAGCCGAAAACGCCTTAAAAAATGGGCTTTATTTCTCGAATGGCGTACAACATAGTTTGTCAGACCGTAATCTCAATGCTACTCGATTGGGTTTTGCTTCTTCTAAGATTGAAGAGTTAGAGAAGTGTGTAGAGATATTAAAGAAAAGTATATGATTAAGGGTTAACAATTAATAAATAAGGAAGACTTCGCTTCAAGCGAAGTCTTCCTTTGAATTATATTTTTGTTCTGTAATAAAAGTCACGAGAGTAAATTGTAATATATTTTACCTTTGAAACATCTAATTAAGTTGATACTGATTACTTAAAAAACGAATATGAAAAATGAAGAAAGAGTCAATAAAGATTTGATTTTGCGAGAAAACTTGGCTATTCAACGTACGATACTTGCGAATCAATCAACTATTTTAGCATTTTTGCGTACTTCCATGTATTTTCTAATTGCAGGATTATCAATTGATAATTTATTAAAGAGTAATATTGCCTATAAGTATATTTTTTTTAGCTTTTCAGGAATAATATTCATTTATGGCATAATAAATTACTTTATTCAAAGAAAAAAAATCAAACAAAGCAAAATTCATATAGGTAACTTTAAAGATGAATATCTTTTTTAATTCTTAATAAGGAAGACTTCGCTTCAAGCGAAGCCTTCCTTTGAAACTATCCCAAAAACCATTACTTCTTTTTCTCCAAATGGGATAATTGATTCATATACCATTCCCAGCTTTTTAATTAGTCCTATTGACTTTTCATTATCTGGGTTGACAATGGCAATGATTTTACCTAATTTTAAAGTATTAAGAGCATAGTCAAGTGTGGCAGAGGCAATTTCATAACCTAATCCTTTACTTATTAGGTGGGGTAAAAATGCAAAACCGATGTCAATATCTGGTAAATTATCTCTTTTGATGAGCCCACACATGCCGATAGTATTTCCAGTAGCTTTTTCAATGACAGCGTAGAACCCAAAGCCAAACTCGACATAACTTTTCATGCTACCATTTCGCAAATAATTCTCGGCATCTACAATATTATGAACACCTCTATCGCCAATAAACTGTAACCAAGTGGGAGTATTAAGCAATTCAAGAATAAATGGAGCATCATCAAGTGTAAACTGACGGAGAATTAAGCGTTGAGTTTCGAGGATTTTTGTCATAAATTTTACTGCTTCGCTGCAAAAAATCGTAGTTCGGCTCGGCGATTACGTTGGCGATTGGTTTCAGAATCATTGTCGGCAAAAGGTGAGTTAGAACCATTTGCTTTGAGTGTAATACGATTACTTTTTATGCCCTTGTTGAAGAGAAAATTTGAAATCACTTTTGCTCTAAATTCTGAGAGATATTGATTTTGACGAATGTCTCCAATATTATCTGTGTATCCAGTAATTTCAATATTCACTTCTGGAAATTCAAGCATTTGTTTACCAATATTCTCTAATAATACTTTTGATTCGGGTTTTAGTGCGTAGCTTCCTTGTTCAAAAAATAGGGTTTGATTCTCTAATTGTACGGCTCTGTTTTCTGGCTGATAGGCTTGTTTTTCAGCATGTACAACCTTTTCACTTACATTTGAGGCATTGATTTTATGCTCAAGAATTATAATATTTTGATTGAACCCTTCCGCAGCTATGAGTTCTTTAACTATCGCTTCATTTCCTTTGGTATTTGCTTTAATCACATATTTATGGTCGGTTTCGAGGAGTCCAAAATAAATACCTTCATTATTGACAAGTTTAATGCTTTTGGGGTTTAAATTACCCATTTCTGTTACTTGTACACTATGTAATTCAGGCTCATTTTTAATGATTAAATTGAAAAATGAAATTTTCTTGATAAGTCTAGCTGTATTTGTATGAACCGTTGCATCGAGTGAGTTAATGTCAATGTATTCTGAAAATTTTTGATAACCGTCAGTAGTTACTTCAAGTAAGATTTTTTCTTTTTTTGTGAAGTCATGCTCAAAAATAGGTTCTTCTATACTTGTACGAGTACTAATTACCTCATTCTGATTAGTGCTTAATAATCTAAATCGTGCACCTAAAACACTCCCATTAATGGCATCGACAGCTTGAAATATTTGTTTGCTATGCAATTCTTTAATCTTATTCTCTTGTATGCGAGTGGCAAATTCAACGTTTAATTGATTATTTTTTAGTTTACTGTTGGCCACCATTGGAATTTCAACAATAATGGTTTGTGAAATCGAATATTCGATATTCATCACCACATTCGAAACGATGTAGCCATCGGCCTTAGCTTGTAGAATAAAGTTTTTGGTCAAAGTTTTTAGCTCAAAACTGCCATCTTCCTTACTTGTAGCCTCTACACTTTTTAGACTAATATCATTATAAATTACTTTCAATTGTGCTGTTAACGGTATATTACTCTTTTGGTCTCTTACGAAGCCTTTGATATTGAGGCGGGCTTGTTCTTGGGAGAAAGCCAACTTTACCATTATCATGAAAAAGAATAAAATCAAAGTACGAATTTTCATTATGAGAGATATAAGTATTTTGCTTTTTAGGTAAAGGGTTCCTTTTTATTTTTTCAGTAAAGCTCCAAATATAGCACCTAAACTTTGTAATGTATCTGTCACGATGGATTCGCTCTCTATTGGAATTTTTAGGAATAATTTTCCTGTTTCGTCCTTTTGAATGAGGTGTTCGATTAATTCTCGACTATCGTTTGGATTTTTGAGTGTTTGAGCTAGTTGCGTAAAAAACTGAACCCCATTCTTGATAAGTTCTTCATTCGGGTTGGCACTTTCACTCACCGATAAATCAACCATTGTTTCTTCGCTTACATCATCGTCACCAAAAAATGTGGTAGCACTTTCGGGTAAGCTAACCAGTGAGCTTTCAGCATGATTGACCGAATCTTGTTCTTCAGCTTCGTGTTCTTCGGAAGAATCAATGATAGTATTCTCGTTTTGCGGAGCATCGGTTAAACTTTCAACCGAGTTCATGAATTGCTTGAACTTATCTTCGCCTAAGAAGATGGTGTCTTCGCCGCCGTCTAGAACTCCTTCGGCCATCGCCCCTTTGAATTTCAAGACATCAAGCATTTTGTGTTCAATCGTCCCAGTTGAAATGAGATTAATGATTGAAACATTTCGTTCTTGACCAAGCCTGTAAATACGAGCAATTCGTTGTTCTAAAATGGCAGGATTCCACGGAATATCAAGATTGATAAGTAAAGATGCCGCTTGCAGGTTTAGGCCAACTCCACCAGCATCAGTCGATAGAAAAACTCTGCTTGCGGGGTCGTTTTGGAAATTGTCGAGTAAATCTTTACGTTTCGTACTTTCAATTCCTCCGTGAAGGTTTTCAAATTTGATTTCCCTATCAGTAAGCTCCTGTGCAACCAATCGGGTCATTCTTTCCCATTGACTAAAAATAACTACTTTTTCTTCGGAGTTTTCGAGAAACTCTTCCAAAATATTCATTACTTCCTCAATTTTTGTATCGTGACGAGTTTTTTGGTCAAGTATAAAAGTACTATCACAAACCATTCTCATCTGACTTAATGAGAGAATCAATCGACGGCGATCGGTTTCATTTAAAAATCCATATCTTCGCCATTTATTCACTAATTTTGCTACATTATCGCCCAATTCGTTATGAATATTCATTTGTTCTTGTGTCATTGGCACAAACAAATTTTTATCCATTCGTTTCGGTAATTGCGAGAGTACCTCTTTTTTGGTGCGACGAATCAGAATATCTGATAATAATTTCGAGATTTCGTGAAGGTTTTTGTAGCCAACAACCTTACCCGATTCATCTGAAATTTGGTGTTGGTCTAAAAATCTATAAACAGGCCCTAAGCGATAAACATCAATGAGTTGAGTGATTGAATAAAGCTCTTCGAGCTTATTTTCGAGAGGTGTTCCTGTCAGAATTAAAGCATAAGGGGTATTGAGTTTTTTGATTTGTTGCGAAACCTTTGTTTTCCAGTTTTTGATACGTTGGGCTTCGTCGAGAATCACCATGTCGGCCTCCATTTTATTTAGCAAATCAAGGTCTTGAGTAGTTGTATGATAACTCACAATTACGTAAAAGGCATCAACATATTGGTACTGTGCGGCACGTTTGATGAGTGTCCCTTCGATGACATGTACGGTGCTTTCCGTAAATCGCTCAATTTCAGATTTCCATTGATATTTTAATGAAGTCGGGCAGACAATCAACACTCGATTAATGCCTAATTCTTTCTTGTATAACTCTGCTGTGGTAATTGCTTGCAAGGTTTTGCCTAGACCCATTTCATCGGCAATAAGACTTCGGCCCGCAGTAGCTGCAAAAAATACGCCTTTCTTTTGGTAGGGAAAGAGTTCGATTTTAACTAAACTTTCAAAACTTAAGTCTTCATACCCTTCGGGAATTAGTTTTGTGAAAAATTCTTTTCGGCGAATTTTATCTCTTTCGGCAATTACAAAATCGAGGGCATCGGCGTAGCATCTAAAACGCTTGTTTATTTTCTTGGCTTCTTCAAGGAAGATTTCAAAAATAGGAAAGGAGGCGGGTTTTAGGTTATTATTTTCGTCGAAATATTGCTGGGCAAGCTTTGTATAATCACTTTTATTTTCTTCTCCAATTCGAATCTTTATTTGTCGGCCGTTTCGATAATCTAAATAAACAGAGCTATATGTAGGCTCAAAACTTCCTTCTTTGAATGCTTTTTTTGCACCGTGAATTCCACTTAAATGATGTAAAGTAGCACTAATATGTTTACAAACCCCTAAGCGATTGGTTTTAAAATCAAGACATTCACAGAAATTCTTGGAGTCATCGGTGCTTCTGATGGCAACTTTATAAGCATTGTTTGTAGCTTTATTAACTACCTGAAAATCAGAAAAAAACTTCTCCTGACCGATATTCGTAACTTCAAATTCGTTTTCCTGTCCAAATTGTTTTCTTAAAGCAATTTGCCATTGGTCGAGTGTTAGGTTATCGGGTTTTCGGTAATAGGGAATTTTCTTAGGCGATTCTACCTTTTTTTTACTGGCAGATTTGCTTTTTGAAAGTCTTTTAGTTGCCATTTTATGTTTTTGGGGAGTATCTAAAAACTGCCGTAAGTTACAATATTTTTATGATTTGAGAAATTTGTAGGAGGGTACTAATCCTTAAGATAAAGAAAATTTAATTTAGTAGGGATACCTCTTGGCCAATATTATTTTTAAAACAAGTGAGGCACATCTGCCAGATGTGCCCCACTTAAATCTATATATTAAACCAATAAGTTAGTTTCATTACTAATGCTCGACTTTTGCTGTTCAATGCCCCCAAATTATAGGGTTTTTCAAGCATTTCTGGGTCAGTTGCGAAATAATTATCAGTATAAACAATGAAGAAATCACTGGCGGGTTTGAATCGCCACTGAAAACGAGAATTGATGTTTACATTGTTCGCCTGATTATTATATTGCACGAAAGTTGTCCAAAAAACATTTTTATTGAATGTAATTTCAGCCCGTGGACTCACCAACCATAAAACCGCAGAACTGTATGGTTTAGGTAATTTGATTCGATTATGCGTAATATCAACTGAAAGCAAGGCGTATGGTATAAAACGATAATTTACTGTACTACCGAGCGATAGAAAGTGTCCATTGTAATATTCGCCCGCCCTACCATTTATGTTGAAGAAAAATGGTTTATTCGTATTTGATTGAAAGCTAAAACGAGTTTGTTTGTAGTAAAATCCTTGATTTTGAGCGAGAGTTTTCCCTCCAGTATTGGTAGGGTCAAAATCGGTGAACAAATACGTGTACATAAATCGGTACGGGAAGAAGGTAAGGTTGGCATTATTGGTAAACTGAAGTACAAAAAATACTGGCGTAAAATCATAGTCAATAGTTTTAAAATCAGATTTTCGGGTGAAGTAGTCCCAATCTACACCTAATCCGAAGTTGTTTAATACACGATTTATTTTAGGGCTTCTTGGATAAAATGTATAGCCAAAATTTGATTCATTACGTAGAAAATTTTGACGAGGAACATATCCAACTGGAGCGAAGTAGTTTTCGCCTACATAAGTACTTCCTGAGCTAATAAACCAAGTAGGGGAGTCTTTCAAAATAATAATTCCCGCTGAATTTTGCCCTTTCAAACTAGTGGGAGTAAATGATTGATGATAGAAAAACTTATTTCTCCAATAACCATTTTTTGAGGCCATATTGTAATCTATGCCCACAATTCGATGAAATTTCAGTGAATCAACAGCCTGAGGGGTTTCTAATTTACCAATCGCATTTTCCTTATTAACAACCATCAATGATATATTCGACCTCGTAAACATTTTTCGTTGAATCGCTCCAACTGTATAGTTTGCACCTGCTAGCCCAATTTTATCATCGAATTTAGTTCCTTTGGTTTGCATCGACATTAAGCCGATTCGCCAATTATCAGTGAGTTTACCACTGAGTCTTGCTCCGCCCAAAATTTTCACTTGTTGGCTATTACCAGTTAAAGGATTTTTAGTGATTCCGATTCTGCGAGAGAAAAAGGGAGTAATATTGTCTGTGCCGAAAGAGCCAAAAAGGTCATTGTTTTCCAAGAAAAATTGTCGTCTTTCTGGGAAAAGAATTTCAAAACGGCTCAAGTTAGTTACTTGTCTATCAACTTCAACCTGTGAAAAGTCTGGGTTGACAGTAATGTCTAAATTTAAAGAAGGTGTAACCGCAATTTTAGTATCAAAACCAATATTGGCTTTTTTTTCTAATGGACGTTCATTGATAAATTCCTGGCCAACTGAGGCAATACTATAAGGAATTATCGAAATGTTTGGGCCTGGTTTTGGGGGAGCATCATCCCAAATCAGAGTGCCCGAAAATGCCAAATCTGTACCTTTACCACTACGAGGAAGTTGAGCCCAAGATGAGCGTTCATTCAAAAAAAGATTATTTCGGAAGAAGTTTACATTCCAAGTATTTTGACCATTTTCAGCTAATTTGTAACGAAGTGTTTTAAATGGAATAGCACATTCTACTACCCAATGGTCATCGTAGTTTTTAACGGCTGTGTACCACTTATTATCCCAATCATTGGATACCACATTTCCGTTTGAAATGAGGGCTTCACGTTGTACACCATAAGGATTTACGGCAAAATGAAAACCATTTTGTTTATCCTTGAAAGTATCAATATTGAAGATAACTAAATCTGTTCCCCCGCCTGATGGAAAATCTCTTTTCAAAGATAAAACCGCATATTTTCGAGGCTGCTCAACTACAAAACTATAATAAAGAAATTCATCATCGAAAGCTACACGAGCAGAAGTTTGTTGAATAGCTGTTGAGGTATCATAAGGAAACTGCTGACGAAACGGAGGAGTCTTCTCGGCATTTTTCCATGTTTGTTCGTCTAAAATACCATCAATTTTTATTTTTTCAGTGGTTCGTTTGATATGAATTTTATACTTCTGCTCATTGATTGTCTGAGCAGATAATTCAAAACATAAAACAACAGTGGTAAGAAGTAAGTAGTAAAGTTTTATTTTCATTTAGTTTAGGTAATGTAAAATTCATTAAAAATAATTCATTTTTAATGAATTATGACTATTTTACGAAGAAAATACTTATAAAATAGACTAATAATAGAATTTTCGAGATTTATTGAATGATAGATTTATTAACAAGAATAATAGTTTTGGTTTTCGGTAAATACTTAGTTATTCCACAAACTTGTTTGAAAATTAGTTTAATTTGTAAATTAAAGTGTTTAAATGACACTTTATTGTAAAAATAAAGATTAAAAACTCATGAAAAGATTATCATCATACCTTGCATTTTTCTTGGTTTGTTTTCAGACCATCGCCCAAAAAACGACTAAAGTTGAAGTTGACGCCACTAAACCATTAGTAACGATTCAGCCAACCATGTATGGGATTTTCTTTGAGGATATCAACTTTGCCGCTGATGGAGGTTTGTATGCAGAACTCATTAAAAATCGTTCGTTTGAATTTGAATATCCTTGGATGGCTTGGAAGCACCTTCCAGAGGCCGAAACCCGTTTCAATACACAAAATGAATTGACTATTTATAATAATTCAAAGGGAAATCCTAACAACCCAAGAGTTGTACGAGTAGATAAACGTGATGAAAAAAAATCTCTCGGACTACAAAATGAAGGATTCGATGGAATTGGTATCAAAAAAGGCGAAAAGTATGATTTTTCTGCCTTAGCCCGCCTTAATAGAGGAAGTATTAGTCTTTTAGTAGAAATTTTGAATAGCAAAGACCAAGTTATTGGCAGTACAGTTTTGAATTTACTAGGCTCTAATTGGCAAAAAATTGAAGGAGTAATTACTGCTACTGATACCGACCCTAAGTGCAAAATAAATGTGTTTTTTAAAGGAGCAGGGCAGTTAGATATTGATATGATTTCACTCTTTCCACAAGATACTTGGAAAGGCCGTAAAGGTGGGCTCCGCAAAGATTTAGTGCAATTATTGGCCGATTTAAAGCCTGGGTTTGTTCGTTTTCCGGGGGGGTGTATTGTTGAAGGACGTACGCTTGCTGAGCGTTATCAATGGAAAAAAACGGTTGGGAAAATTGAAAATCGCCAACAAATTGTCAATCGTTGGAATATGGAATTTAAGCACCGACCAGCACCTGATTATTATCAAACTTTTGGTTTAGGCTTCTTTGAGTATTTTTTGATGTGTGAAGATATTGGTGCAACGCCATTACCTATTCTTTCATGTGGTTTGGCATGTCAGTTCAATTCTTCAGAAATGCAACCTTTGGAAGAACTCGACCCTTTTGTGCAAGATGCTCTCGACTTAATTGAATTTGCCAATGGAGGTACAGATACTAAATGGGGGGCTTTACGTGCTGAAATGGGCCATCCTGCACCGTTTAATTTACAAATGCTTGGGGTTGGCAATGAGCAGTGGGGTGAGGAATATTTTGAGCGATATGCTATCATTTCGAAGGCAATTCATGCGAAATACCCAAATATTAAGATTATTTCTGGTACAGGTCCCGCTTCAGATGGTGAATTATTCGAGCAAGCAGAAAAAGAATTACCAAAATTAAATGCTCAGATTGTAGATGAGCACTATTACAAAGAACCACAATGGTTTAGAGATAATGCTACGCGTTATGATAATTATGACCGTAATCGCTATAAAATTTTTGCGGGCGAATATGCTGCTCAAAGTAGTGCGGTGGCCTCACCTGAAAATAAAAATAATTGGGAATGTGCTTTATCTGAAGCAGCGTATTTGACAGGCTTGGAGCGAAATGCGGATGTAGTTTACATGACGTCTTATGCACCACTTTTTGCTCATGTAAATAGGTGGCAATGGACTCCCGATCTAATTTGGTTCGATAATCTCACCTCTTTTGGTACGGCCAATTATTTTGTACAAAAGTTATACGCGAATAATGCGGGTACGAAAACAATTGGCATAAAATCGAATGGACAAAATCTTACGGGCAAAGATGGACTTTATGGAGCAGCATCGGTTGATGAAAAAAGTAATGAAGTTATTATTAAATTAGTCAATACTTCTGCCGATGCTCAACGTATTGATTTGAATATAAGTGGTTTAGGTGTGAAAACAAATGGTAAAGTTATTTCTATGGTAGAAAAAGACCTTAAAAATTATAATACTATTACCGAGCCGAGTAAAATTGTTCCAACTGAATCCGTAATTTCTATCGAAAAAGGTAAAACAATGCTTACTTTAGAGCCTTATTCATTCAAGGTTTATAGAATTAAAAAATGATAGTTAGATAATTTATCATTGAAGTTACTTGATAAAAATAATGGAAGATTCGATTAAAAAGAAAATTGTTTCTGCAAGAAAACGCATCGCCTTAGTGGCTCACGATAACAAAAAAGATGACTTGATTGATTGGGCAGTTTACAATAAAGCTGTCCTTTCTAAACATCAACTTTTTGCCACAGGTACAACTGGAAGATTGCTTGAAGAAGCACTTGATGTTTCAGTTGTCAGGCTTTTGAGTGGCCCGCTCGGTGGTGACCAACAAATAGGGGCATTAATTGCTGAAGGAAAGATAGATATTTTGTTTTTCTTCTGGGACCCCATGGAGGCACAACCACATGACCCAGATATTAAAGCTCTTTTACGTTTGGGTGTTGTTTGGAATATCCCTATGGCTTGCGACCGTGCTACTGCCGATTATCTTTTGACCTCTTCGCTCATGCACACAGAATATGAAACGGTGGTACCTGATTATAGAAATTATCTTAAAAGACGCATATAAAGCAGTATTTGAAATTTCTATGCATTTGAATTTGGTACTATTTTGTCGAAAAATGGTAAATTGATAATTAAAATATGATTATTTAAAGATTTTATTGATATATTCACGACTCTTAATTAACCCTAATAAATTTTTTTAAATGACACTCGGACTCGAAACGCTCGATTACATCATCTTTTTGGTCTATTTCATAATCGTTTCCTCTTACGGTTACTGGATTTATAAAAACAAAGGCAAACAATCGGCCGATAGTAAGGACTTCTTTTTAGCCGAGGGCTCCCTCACTTGGTGGGCCATTGGAGCTTCAATTATCGCATCAAATATTTCGGCTGAACAATTCATTGGCATGAGTGGACAAGCTTTTCAATTAGGTATTGCCATTTCAGTTTATGAATTATTAGGTGGTGTTTCTCTTTTGATTGTGGCGGTATATTTTCTACCTATGTATCTCAACAATAAGATTTTTACAATGCCTCAATTTTTGGCCAAACGCTATGATAGTCGCTTAGCTACAATCATGGCTGTTTTCTGGTTATTTCTCTATATATTCGTTAATCTTACTTCAATTATTTACCTCGGAGGTTTGAGTTTAGAGAAAATGACAGGTTTTAGCTTCATGACTTGTGCCATTTTCCTAACAGTTTTTGCTGTAATCATTACACTTGGAGGCATGAAAGTAATTGGTTATACCGATGTGATTCAAGTTGTTTGTTTGATTTTTGGAGGATTGGCTACTACTTATCTAGCTCTCGATTTGCTTTCTAATAAAGTAGGAACAGGAGCAGGTGTGTTTGAAGGTGTAAACCTAATTGCTCAAAAAGCTGATAGTCATTTACACATGATTTTCAAGGAAAACCAATATCAGGTTCATGATGGGAAAGGTGGTTTTATTGATGCGTATCGCCAGTTGCCGGGTATTATGATGTTTATTATTGGTGGACAATGGGTAAATAACCTTAACTATTTTGGCTGTAATCAGTACATGACTCAGCGTGCTTTGGGAGCAGATATTTCAACGGCTCGTAATGGGGTATTGTTTGCGGCTTTTATGAAGATGTTAATGCCAATTATTGTTGTACTTCCAGGTTTAGCTGCTTTTGTGATTTTCCAAGAAAATGCCGATGCTTCAATTGTAAATGGAATCACGCAAAATGGCATTGTAAAACCCGATAATGCATATCCAGTTTTATTGAATTTATTGCCAGTAGGCTTGAAAGGATTGGCATTTGCAGCCTTAACCGCGGCTATTGTGGCATCGTTGGCTGGTAAAGCAAATAGTATTTCTACCATTTATGTATTGGATATTCACAAGAAGTTTTTTAATCAAAATCTTACCGAAAAACAAACAGTTTGGACGGGTCGAGTGGCAATTGTTATTGCATTTATCATCGCTTTAATTGTGAGTCCACTATTGGCAAATTTCGGACAAGCGTTTGAGTATATTCAGGTATATACAGGTTATATTTCACCGGGTATTTTGAGTATTTTCTTATTAGGATTTTTCTGGAAAAAGGCTACTGCTAACGGAGCACTTACCGCAGCTGTATTAAGTATTGTATTATCAGCTATCATTGAAAGTTTATATCCAACATTTCCTTTCATGAACCGCATGGGTGTAGTATTTTGGATATGCTCATTAGTTCATATATCCATAAGTTTAATTGAAGGAAAAGGTAAAGACCAAGAAAATGCTTTTGAAGTAAATAAAGCATGGTTTAAGGTCGATAAATCTTTCGCCATTGGAGCGGTAGTAGTAGTTACTATCTTTACGTTGATTTACACGATTTTTTGGTAAGATTTTATAAGTATTAAAAATGGGTATCTCTAAATCTATTTATTAGAGATACCCATTTTTAATATTGTTCATAATTAAACAAATCCTCTTTTAACTGGTATTTTATCAATACTTTGGTGTAATGGCGATTTCGCCGATTTTTCTTTGCATCTGCTCGTTTATCATTGCGTTTATCTTGAACAATCCGTTCTAAATAGTTCAAATCATCAATTACTTTGATATCATTAATTGAGGTTCGCTTCGGCATAGTTTTACGATTGGGTAATATTTTCTGTAAAACTTTTCGAGGCTAAAAATGTTTTATTGACGTTTTTGAATTTCACTTTTTCTAATCATTTCAACCGTAAAATCTACTACGCTAGTATTGTTTTTGAGTAATTCATCTCTATTTCTATTTACTTCATAATCGGGTTGTAAAAAGAAGTTTTTATTGGCTTTATTCGGTAGTTTATGATTGATTTTAATAAGTGGTGTATGAACAATAAATTTAGTGTTGGGTAGTTTAAAGTCACTCCAGTCAACAGCAAAACTCCCCCAAGTAGCTCCCCCAACTTGTTGTCCGATGATTTTTTCAGGAATTCCCAAATCCTTGGCTAAGTTAAGTGTGAAAGTAGTTGCTGAATAACAACCGGGGTCGGTTATGAAATAGGTTTTTCCTTTAAAACTCAAGGATTTATTAGGTTTTTGCTTATCATTCTTCTTATTTACTCGATACATAAATTCGCCATCTCTTTTAGGAAATCCAAGCCAAGCTATTATTGGTGGACCCAGATAATAAGGCCTAAATATCGAAAAATAGGCTTTTTTCTTGAATGCGAGAGTATCAACCAGCGTGAAAGGCGTAGGAGATAGGTATTTCAAAAGCCTTGAGATGTTAGGGATATAGCCACCGCCATTAGCTCTAAAATCAATGATAAGGTGCTCTACTTTTAGTTGTTTAATGGTCTTGAAACGTTCGTTGAGTACTCTTTTAAACTTCTGTTGTCTAAAATCCAATGCGGTAGCTTTCATCATAAACTCAGTAATGTCAAGTTTTGCAATGTGGTTTGCACTATCCAAGAGTTTAAGAGAAAGGTTCGCTCTATTAAGGTTTTTATAACGTTTTTTGTCAATTTTTAATATTTCAGCATTGGTCATGCAGGCTACCTTTTTGCAAAAAACAGAATCAATATTCGGCAAACGATAGCAAATTTTTATGGAATCTACTTCTCCATAATACCTTTTAAAATAAGTAGGAAAGGCACCCGTAGTATAATATTCTTTAACCTGTTGATTATCGTTATCACTCGAAACTAAGGTTTTGAATTTTTCAATGAGCTGTTCGGTAGATATATCATTGAATGTTAGAACTTCACTACCCCTAATAATGGTCGAATCACGAGAGTAGTTTAAAGCAAGGTAAAATTTCTCACCTATTTTTCTTAGATAAAATGGTACGAACTTGGCATTTTTTTTCTTAAATCGGTTTTTATCGTACCGAAGGTTCGTATGTCCATCTTTCACTTTTGTCACTAAAACAGATAGTATTCTAAATGTTTCTAAATAATTGAGTGGTTTATCAATTGAATTATAAAGCGAATCAAACATTTCTTTATACGCTTCACGACCTGTATAGAAGTACATGCCGGGATGTATTTTCTCGAAACGTTTTTTCAAGAATGCCATGTCTTCCTTCACCTCTTCAGGGGTATATATCTCTTTAAATTTTTGAGCTTGAACTAAAATGGGAAATAATAATAAGACAATAAATTTTTGCATGAGAAATTTTGAATGAATTTTCCGGAAGTCATTAAAGTCAATTTAGTTTAAACTAGGAAGTTTACCTGACCTTTACCTTACTTTTTATTAAATTTAGGGTATATTTCAAGACCGTATCTTCATTGTTAAGAAAATCCTCTACATTAGAATTTACTTCAAAATCGGGCTTGAGAATGGGTTTACTATATTTATTCAAATCAATATTGTATAAAACTCGCCCTAAAGGCAATGAAACTTCAAGCTCAGTATTTGGTAATTTTATTGATGAAAATTGTGCTGCCGAACAGCCATCATAAGCTCCACCACAAGCCATACCAACAAAGGTGCCCATGCCCATGTTATGTAATTTCGAAACCAACAAAGCTGCTGCTGAAAAAGTGCCACTATTTATTAATACGTATAAATTTTTGTTATACCTAAATTCGTCATGAGGTCGTTGTTTTTGTTGATATTTACTTTCCAAATAACCCTCTGAATTTTTCAATGTAAACTCACGATTGATGCGTGCTGCTGCTTCTTTCGCCAAATAGGCATCGTATTTCTTGTAATCTTGCTTGAGACGCTGCAAGCCTTCTTCTTTAAAACCAACTTTATAGGCATCGAATGGTTGATTAGCAAAATATCTCAAGAAGAAAACTGAGTATTCGATGATACCTCCAGAGTTTCCACGCAAATCAAGAATTAAGTTTTCGATTTTATTTTCTTCTAATTTTCTGAAGATTTTTCGTGTTTCTCCTTCAAAATTCATATTCCGACCATAATCTTTCGCACCATACATAAACGACCTAATATCAACCATAGCTACTTTTTGGGTTGAATCAATTAAACGGTAGGATACAATACCAGTTGTATCTTCATCTACATCGGGATAGCGTGTTTCGAGCATTTTTTCCATGTAATCAATACTTTGCCCTTCAATCTTCGCGGTTTTAGGTTTGTTTTGCCCTTGCTTTAAATAACTGATGAGGAAGTTTTCTTTTTCACCTTTCCATAAATAATACAATTTTCGAAACTCCCTTATGGTGTAATATTTTCTAGCTTCGGGGTTGATGCCATCGCCATTGTAATAAGAAATTTTTTCTAATTGTGATAGAACTGTGCTGATGGGTTGCCCATCAATTTCAATAATTTCAGTGCCGCGAGTAATCTTTTTGTCGGCTGAGTAATTTCTCGAAACCAATAGCTTATTATTGATAAGTCTTACACTAAACGGGAAGAACTTTGGTTGTTGGCTATAAGCATTGGCTTTTGATAATAATCTTCGGTCTGGAGCCATGTGCGTGTGGCCACAGCCAATTGCTTGTACGAGTGGTAGAAATAAAAAATACGCCTCACGAAGTGAATATTTACCCGATATTTTTTGCGTAAGCGAATCGTATAAAAATGCAAATCGCTCCTTTGAAATGTATTTATATGGGTCTGGGTGATATTGCTCAAGTTCGTTTTTAAGTTTTGTCAGGTCTTCCTTTATTTCAGAGGCGGAATAGGTCTGTGCAACGCTATGCATTTGACTGATAACGAGCAGAATACCTAATGTATATCGTAGGAATAACTTCATCTTAGCTTTTTTCATCTATTCAAATCTACGTTTAAATAAGCATTTTTCTAAATAGAGTAACAAAATAAATTATGCTGTGTTTTAGAAAAATCATAACAATGCTTTAGGGGGTTTCTTTATTTTTTACTATTTTTGCAGCATAATAAAAAATCAGTTCTTTGAACGCCTACTATGCTTAACAGACGTCTCATACGTATTCGTGCGATGCAAGCCCTTTTTGCTTATAAACAAGCTGAGGGTGCAAATTTCCAATTAGCTTTAGACTTAATTGCTGACCATTTTTCACCAGATTTGAACTCAATGGAGTATCAAGACAAAGAAAAGCTGGAAGGACTAAAAAAATTAGGTCAAAATCTTTTACAAGAAGCCTTTTCTCGTCGAGAAGCCGAAAAATTTGATGCACCCGCCGAAGTGCTGAGAACCGTCGAGCAAGCCAAAGAATTTTATCTTCTCAAAAATAAAAAGGACGTTCAGCATTATGCCAGCCGTATGCTAATCGAGGCAGAGCGAGTTTACGAACTTTATCTCCAAATCTTGTTGCTCTTTATCGATATAGCCGACCGCTCTATTCAAGACGGAAACGGAAGTGATGCCAAATCAAAATTTAGCGATAATCAAATAGTCAAAGCTTTACGTGCTGAGAAAGTGCTCGAAACTCAGGCAATTCGTAGAAGTGTGAGTTTATCAAACGAACAAGTGTTTGTGGCTAAACTTTATCGTGAGGCAATTCGCTCAAACGAACGCTTTAAAGAATATGTTTCGAAAATTAATCATACGCTTGAAGAAGACTTTGCAATTTTGAAATATTTACTCAAAAACGTAATATTGAAACACGAAATTGCTTGGGAGTTTTTTGAGAAGCAAGATTTATATTGGATTGATGATATCGAGACCCTCAGGGCGGCAGTTACGCATACTTTCCAATCCTTTGTTGAAGAAGGAAAATTAAAAATTGCTCTTTTAGATGAAGAATGGGAGGAAAGAAAAGAATTTTTACAAACTTTGTATCAGAAATCAATTCTTGAAACCAAAGATTTAGAAGAAATTCTGATTCCGAAGCTTAAAAATTGGGAAATTGAGCGTATTTCTGGAACCGACCAAATTTTATTGAAAATGGCAGTAGTTGAAATGCTCAATTATCCGAGCATTCCAGTGAAAGTAACCATAAACGAAATTATTGAAATTGCCAAAGAATATAGCACACCGAAAAGCGGTCAATTTGTTAATGGTATTTTAGATGGAGTAGCTAAAGAATTGAAAGATTCTGGTAAACTTCGTAAGAGTGGCCGAGGTATGTTAGATAATAAATAATCAAAAAAAGAGTTCTCTATAAGTCACAAGGTTTTAGTGTTGGTTTCAGCACTTACTTATTCAAAATTCGCAACATTCACTCATTAGAATTTTATGAGCAATTCATCAAGAAGTTTTATCGCATTTTTAGCAGGAGTAGCTACTGGAGCAGCTATCGGTATTTTATATGCTCCTGATAAAGGAGAAGTAACACGTGATAAGCTGTCGTTTCGTTTATCGAAATACCGCGAGCAATTACAAAAATTCATCAATGACCTCATCGAGCGTGGAGATGAAGTGGCTATGGAAGTGGTAGGAGGAGATAGCTCTGCCAAATCTGAAGGCCAGAAAGTAGTAAGCGAGGCTCGTCAAAAGGCTGAGAAGCTACTAGAAGACGTAGAATCTCTTATGAGTCAAATTAAGGCAAAAAATTAAATTTTAAAGTAGGCAGCTTAGTAAATTCTGCCTACAATAGTTTCCAATAAATCACTATGAAAAGAATATTTTTAGCCCTTACTTCAACAGTTATTTTAGCAAGTATCAATTTTTCTTGCAACTTAGTTGGTGCCAAAAATCAGGAATCAATGAGCAAAGAAGATTCTTTAGCTGCTATTGCCAACGCACCAATCATTCAATTTGATAAAGAGGTAGTTGATTTCGGTACACTCACTGAAGGCGATACTGTTTCGCATGTTTTTAAGTTTAAAAACGTAGGAAAAAGTCCGCTTACCATTACTGATGTACAAGTACAGTGTGGTTGTACGGTTGCTTCTAAGCCTGACCATCCAGTAGGTGTAGGACAAGAAGACCAAATTGTTGTACGTTTCAATAGCCAAGGTAAGGCAGGTACTAACAAAAAGTTTGTTACTATCTATTCGAATGCGAATCCTCCGCAAACTGTTTTAGCATTTACTGCAATCGTTAATGCCAAAGATAGTAATGTGCCAAGTGCGGATGCCAGCAAAAAATAAAATTACAAGCAATTATTCTAACCAAAAAAATTAAAATAATGATTCTTTTACAAGCACAGGGTGGAAACGGAATGTTTTCAATTATCATGATGGTCGGTATGATTGCCGTATTCTATTTCTTCATGATTCGCCCACAACAAAAAAAGACCGAAGACCAAAAGAAAATGGTTGAGGAATTAAAAGAAGGTGATGAAATTGTAACTTTCGGTGGTTTGCATGGAAAAATTGTAGCAAAAGATGAAACAACTGTTACGGTTTCTGCTGGTGGCGGTGCTAGACTTACTTTTGAAAAAACTGCTGTTGCAAGAAAAAAATAAAACCCAATAGTCAACTGACGGTAGTTTAATGCCATTAAACTACCGTCCAACGACTTTTATAATGAATCTACGAATTTTAGCTCCATGCTTTCTAGCAGCTTTTATTTTCTGGTTGCTTAATGCCCTCAATAAGTCAGGATATACTACAAAAATTAGCTACCCCATAACGATTAAATATAATGAATCAGCGTTTGTGCCAATAAAACCTCTACCTCAAACCATTGGTGTGAGTTTATCAAGTACTGGCTGGGAATTATTAAGATATTCTTTGGTTTCAAATGTAAAACCATTAGTTTATGAAATTGGTAATCCACTTACTACTAATCAGTTAGATAATATTGTGTTGATGGAAAGGCTGACAAGTGAGTTGAAAAATACTCGTTTGAATTACCTTTTAGCTGATACTACTACTATTAGTTTTGAGAAGAAAAAATCAAAAATCGTTAAACTAAAAGTCGATAGCTTAGGTATTGACTTACGAAAAAACTTCGTGGTTTCAAGTGTAATAAATATTTCTCCTGTTAGTATTGAAATTGAAGGACCAGAGTCAATGATTGACACTTTTGATGAAACAATACTTATCAAAATACCAACCAAAAAACTGGGTACAAACTTTGATGAACAGGTAAATTTAGGCATTTCAAAAAATCCACTTCTCAAGTCAAATATTGATAAAGTAATGGTGAGTTTTGAAGTAGCTGAATTATTAAAGTAAGAATTTGGTTTAATAAATAGACTTACATTTAGCGTAAGTATTGATTTTCAACATAGGCAAATCTGTTAATACGATGCCATCAGAGACTACACGCCGCTCACAAGCTACCCCTTTAAAAGATGCTATTGATGCATTCCTGAAAACATTCGACCTAAAAACTCGCTTCAATGAAACTTATCTGATAGCCTTTTGGGAAAGAATGATGGGGCAAACGATTGCTTCTCGCACGAAAGAAATTTACGTTAGAAATAGGGTACTTTATCTTCGAATTGATTCTTCGCCACTTCGACAAGAATTATTTATGGCAAAAACTAAACTGATTGCATTGATTAATAAAGATGTTGGAGAGTCTGTTGTGGATGATGTTGTTTTTCTTTGAAAACTTTTTTGGGGTAAATTCATGTTGTTTGAGAAATAATTTAAAATTTCGATACCTTGTTTAGGAATCCCCAAAATATATGAATAGAAAATATACCCTTGTAGAAAAAGAACGCAAACGTGAAGACTTAGGGTTTGGAACAAAAATGACCGACCGCCAAACTCGCTTAATCACTGGTGCAGGACAATTTAATGTAAAAAGAGTTGGACAGTCTTTTGAGGCTTGGCTTAATCTCTACAATCGCCTCATTACGATTCGTTGGATCACCTTCTTTTTTATAGCTCTTTTAGTTTACCTCATTTTAAATCTCTTTTTTGCTGGTCTGTATTATTTTATTGGTGTAGAACATCTGGCAGGTGTTGATATGACCAATACGCATTCTCAATTCTGGGATGCTTTTTTCTTCTCTGCTCAATCGCTTACTACGGTTGGCTATGGTCGAATTGCCCCCGTTGGTTTTGCCGCAAGTTTTGTTGCAGGCTTAGAAGCCCTTACTGGTTTGATGATGTTTGCAATTATAACGGGCTTACTTTATGGTCGCTTTTCTAGACCTAATCCTAGAATCTTATTTAGTCGTAATGCTATCATTGCACCTTACCTCGATACCAATGCTTTTATGTTTAGAATGGTAAACGAAAAAAGTAATCAGATAATTAATATGAGCGTTAGTGTGGTTTTCTCAAAAGTTGAAGAAAAAAATGGCGTTAGGAATCGTCAGTACTATGGACTTACACTCGAACGTTCGAAAGTGAATTTTTTCCCAACTAATTGGACAATCGTTCACGCAATAACTGAAGATAGCCCATTGTACGGAGAAACTCCAGAATCTTTAGCTGCCTCTGACGCCGAATTTATGATTGCAACTGAGGGGATTGATGATACTTTTGCAGATGCAGTTTATAAACGACATTCGTATTTTAATAATGAGCTTGTTTGGGGAGCAAAGTATAAACCCATGCTTGAAAATGATGGAGAAGAAAGTTATATTTTAGATTTACGCAAAATTCATGATTTCGACTTAGTATCTTTGAATCCTTAAATTATTAAAATGTCTCTTAAAGCTTTCTCTGCAATTTCAGAAAGCATTTGAATAAATGAAATCACTTTTTGAACCTTCTTCGCTCCAAAAAGGAGATAAAGTAGCTATTGTTGCCATGGCCAGTAAGCTCGACCCTATTGATATTAAGGCCGCTATTAATTTAATGCAAGTAAATTGGGGTGTTGAAGTATTGGTCGGAGAGTCGGTTAGTGCGGCTTATTTTAATTTTGCGGGTACAGATGAAATAAGACTTCGAGATTTCCAGTTTTATCTTGATAATCCTGAAGTAAAAGCAATTTTTTCAGCGAGGGGTGGGTATGGAAGTTCAAGAATTATTGATGCAGTTGATTTTTCAAAATTTAAACAGAACCCCAAGTGGATAATAGGTTTTTCTGATATTACAACCGTACATGCACAAATACAGGCTATGGGTTTTCAGAGTATTCATGGCCCAATGCCAAAGACCTTCATGCGAAACTATGATTCGGTTGAAACACTCAAAGATGTATTGTTTGGGAATGAAATTGCATATAAAATTCCATCGAAATCTCATAATCGTTTGGGTAGTGGAAAAGGGCAGCTTGTAGGTGGAAATTTATGCATGTTGGCTCATTTAATTGGTTCACCATCAGACCTTGATACTGACGGAAAGATTTTATTCATAGAAGATATTTCTGAGTACCTTTATAATATTGACCGAATGATGATTCAACTTAAACGAGCAGGAAAGTTGAAGAATTTAGCTGGCTTAATCGTTGGGGATTTTTCTGATTTGAAAGAAAACGATGAACCATTTGGTAAAAATGTACAAGAAATTATTGCCGAGCATACCTCAGCATATAATTATCCGATATGCTACGATTTCCCAACTGGGCACGAAGCCATCAATTGGGCGATACCTTGTGGGAGAGTAGCTGATTTTGTTGTTGATGAAGAAGAGGTTAGTCTAATTTTTGAATCGAAAATTTGAGTATTAGTTAGATTTTAAAGAGGAATACCCTAAAGTATTCCTCTTTTTTTATTTGATATTTTTTAGAGAGATTTCTCCCAAAAATTAAATCTAAATTTTATATATTTGCAAATAGTATGCTTGCATACTGTATAGGCGTATGAATGAAAAAATCAAACAGACAATTTCATTGATTTCCGATAAATTAGCTCAGCTTCAAGACCCATATTGGTTAATCGGAAGCTCGGCATTAGTTTTGGCAGGCATACAACTCGAAGCCATTGATGATGTTGATTTACTAACATCTAATCGAGATGCTGACTGGCTAAAACAGCAATGGGTAACAAAAAAACTAAATGATTATTTACCAGCCAACGCAGATAAATTTCTATCAAATTTTGGGAGATATAAGTGGGGCGAATTGATGGTAGAAGTGATGGGCGAGTTGAAGGTATATCAGAATGGTGAATGGGTACCCTTAAAAATAGAAAATTGGGAAGAAATAGAAATTGAAGGTTTGAAGTTAAAAATTCCCACTTTATTAGAGCAATATAGAATCTTTAAGCTATTTGGTCGAGATAAAGACTTAAAAAAAGCAAATCTAATTATAGAACAAACTAAATATTCAACCATCTAATGGAAATAAACTATAAAGTAGAAAATAACGTGGCGATTATCAGTTGGAATATGACAACTTCGCCAATGAACGTGATGAATGATATTTCGATTCCAGAATTTGCAGGGCATCTTGAGACTGCTTACGCTGACCCTGAAGTAAAAGGAATCATCATTACTTCCGAAAAAAATGAGTTTATTGCTGGGGCAGATGTGAAGATGATTTTGCGGAATAATGATAAAGACCAGAGCGAAATGCACAAGTTTTCCTTAGATTTTAATGGTATTTTTCGAAAACTAGAAACTTGTGGAAAACCAGTTGTTGCTGCAATGAATGGTACAGCTTTAGGTGGTGGTTACGAGGTATGTCTGGCTTGTCATTATCGAGTGGCACTTGATAACCCTAAAGCCGTGATAGGTTTACCAGAAGTACAATTAGGCTTGTTACCCGGCGGTGGTGGAACCCAGCGTTTACCTCGTTTGATTGGCATGGAAGCAGCTCTGATGTTGATGGTTGAAGGAAAACGAATTACGCCTAAAGAAGCCATGGGCTACGGAATGATAAACGACCTTGCGGCCACTCGTGAAGAAATGATGGAAAAAGCCATGAAATGGATTCTGGCAAACCCTAAAGCTATTCAACCGTGGGATGAGTTTGATAAAAAAACGGGTGCCATTAAAGCTCGTGAAAATTATAAAGTTCCGGGAGGAAATGTGCAATCGCCTACTGGAATGCGTACATTTGCTGGTGGTACGGCCATGATTATGGATAGAACCAAAGGTAATTATCCAGCACCAATTGCTATTCTTTCTTGTGTATATGAAGGTTTACAAGTAAATATCGACCGTGCAATTCCAATTGAGGCTCGTTATTTTGTGAAAGTGGCTACCTCACCAGAAGCAAAAAACCTAATTGGTGTAATGTTTTTGGGCAAAAATGAAGCTGATAAGGGTGCAAGCAGACCTAAAAATATACCCGCAACCGATGTTAAGAAAATAGGTATTTTAGGAGCAGGTTTTATGGGAGCAGGGATTGCCTATGTTTCAGCAATGGCTGGAATTGAGGTAGTTTTGAAAGATATTAGTCTTGAAAATGCTGAAAAAGGCAAGGATTATTCAAGGGGTTTAGTACAAAAAGGAGTAGAGCGTGGAAAAACAACGGCAGAAAAAGGTGAAAAATTGTTGAGTCTAATCAAGCCAACGGCCGATGTTACAGATTTAAAAGGATGCGATTTAATTATTGAGGCGGTATTTGAAAACCGCGAATTGAAAGCGACTGTTACTAAAGAAGCTGAACCAATGCTAGCTGAAGGTGGAGTTTTTGGCTCAAATACTTCAACTATTCCGATTACAGGCTTGGCTAATGCTTCGGCAAAACCTGAGAATTTTATCGGAATCCATTTCTTCTCGCCGGTTGATAAAATGATGTTAGTTGAGTTGATTCGTGGGAAACAAACTTCCGATTACGCTGTTGCTTTGGCAGTAGATTTTGTAAAGAAAATACGCAAAACGCCGATTGTTGTTAATGATTCTCGCGGATTTTATACTTCTCGTTGCTTTTCAACTTATACAACAGAGGGAATTGCTTTATTAAAAGATGGTGTTGACCCAGTTATGATTGAAAATGCAGGTAAAAATGCTGGGATGCCAGTGGGGCCATTGGCGGTTTCTGATGAAGTAGCTTTAGATTTAGCTTTAAAAATTTCGAAGCAATCAATTGCAGATGGGGCTTTAAGTGAAACAGATGCGGCTTATCAGGTTACCAGAATGATGGTTGAAGATTTAGGTAGATTTGGTAAGAAAAATAAAAAAGGCTTTTATGAATATCCTGAAAGTGGTAAAAAATACTTGTGGGAAGGTTTAGCTGAGCATTTCCCAATTTCAAAAATACAACCTGAAGTAGAAGAAGTAAAAAAACGATTGTTATATCGTCAGGTGGTAGAGTCAATACGATGCATGGATGAAGGAGTATTGATTACAAAGTTAGATGGAAATATTGGGTCGATTTTAGCTTGGGGTTTCCCTCCTTATGCGGGTGGAACACTTAATTTTCCTGAGTTTGTTGGTAAAGAAACTTTCTTGAAAGAAGTAGAAAGATTAGCAGATACTTATGGCGAAAGATTTAGATTAAGCTCAAAACAGAAGGAGTTGGTTATGAATCTTTGAGTTTAAAACTAAAATTTTGAAAGGCGGTTCATTCCGCCTTTTTTATTTAACTTTTTATTTGTAATTTTTTTTAAATGGTTTCGTTTAAAATTAGAGGTTGTTTAGTATTATAAAAAGATTCCCAAAATAGGTTGAATTTTGTGGTGCGAATCATCAAAAAGACCTACAGTGGAAATCTTGAGTAAAAATACGATTGAACAATATATATTACCAAATTTAAGTATTGGTTTACGTGGAAAAGAGTGTGAAATAGAACAGTTGACAGCTATTGTTTCAGCAATTTTATATCGTTTGAAAACAGGTTGTCAATGGCGTCAACTGCCAGTAAAGCAATTTTTTAATAATAAGGTTTTAACATGGCAAGGAGTCTATTATCACTTTAATGAATGGGTCAAGGACGGCTCTTGGACAAAAGTTTGGATAAATATTTTAGCATCAAACTATTCATATTTAGACTTATCTTGTATCCAACTTGATGGTAGTCATACACTTGCCAAACGTGGAGGTGAAGCTGTTGGGTATCAAGGTCGAAAAGCATCAAAAACAACTAATTTGCTCTTTTTAGCTGATAATCAGGGACAAATGTTGGCATGTGCCAGCCCACAAGAAGGAAAACACAACGACCTTTATAATATTCAGGAACTCTTTGAAGAACTGTGTCAAATGCTCATAAAAGCAGGAATTAATCTCAGAGGCCTTTTTCTAAATGCTGATGCTGGATTCGATAGCAAAGAATTTCGTCAAATTTGTAAAAATAAAGAAATTGAAGCCAATATTGATGTTAATTCTCGAAATAACAAAATAGAAAATCAATCTACTGAATATCAGCATTTTGATGAAGAGTTATACAAACGACGAGTACTCATTGAGCACGCTAATGCTTGGATGGATAGTTTCAAAGCATTACTTGTCAGGTTTGAAACGAAAGCAATTAACTGGGTGGCTTTAAATTTATTGGCATTCTCAGTTCGTTTTTTACGAAAAATTAAATATAAAAGTTAATCCTAAACAAGTTCTTAGATAAAATGTCAAAAATATTTTAATTAAAACTTGAATCACATAAATTTTGGCACGTTTTTATCTCAAGTTTTGAAGTAATTCCTTTTTCGAGTGAAATATTTTCTAATCCTCATAGTTCAATTGATTGTATTTGAGTCAAGTCAAGCTCAGATAATGTACCGTACACGTTATCGTGCAGCTGTTATGGTAGAATCTTTCGCTATAAGCCCTCTTGGTTCTATAAATATCGAGTATTTGCCGGTAAGGTGGAAAAATAGCTTCTTAGCTACACGTTTTGGGCTTGGATTTATTCCAGGAGGTAACCCAACTGCTATAAGTATGGTGACCAATGGTGGAGGTGCCTCTTTACCAACAAGTGTTACCTATAATTATCTGATTAATAACCTAAGGAAAGGTATTAATAGACGTGTAAGTTTGAAGTGTAAATCAGCACCATCAAAAATTGCCTCTGAGTGGTTTGCAGAGATAGGAGCGGGAGCTACACCAGTAGCTTATCGTAGTGCCGAAAGTAGATTTTATTCCTTTGGAATCTTAGGTCTTCGCCAGCAGGTTGTATTTGATATTCCACCTCATCCAAGAGTTGTTTTCTTAAGAGCTAATCTGACTCCTTCATACGTAGAGGGAAAGTATGAAATCAGAGGGGGAATAAGTTTAGGTGTTTCTCTATAATTGGTTTTCTATGGGTAAAATAGATTTATTTATGAGTATTGGCATGGTCGATAAAGGTTTTAAGTAATTGCTTATATCTTAAAATTTGTGACCTTTTTTGTTCTTCATTCCAGTTGAGTTCACTCGCCATTAGTTCTGCTACAACTTCAACTGAATCGAGGGTTGCTTTCCACTCAATCAGCTCCATACGGGTGCGACGAGCAAAGAAATCTCTTAAACTACAAGCCATTTCTTCTTTGACTGTATATATAACCTCTGCTTTAATGAATGGATATGAAGGGTGAATTTTTTCAGTAAGTTTACCAATTTCTAAAACTGCCCGTGCTTTTGTACCATATTTTTTTACCAAATGTTGGGAAGTAGCCTCATCTAAACTAAAGTCTTTTTGGATTTTTCGCCAAGATTCAAAATCATAATTTTCGCCACCTACTAAATAATGAAGTTCAGTACTACATTCGGTCTGTTTGTTCAGAATTTTGCATGCTTCATCAATTGTATCTTTGGCCATCAATCGATAGGTTGTCCATTTACCACCGAGTAAACTAAGCAAATTTGATTCCTCGTCAAATTCTACCTCATGGTCACGTACGAGTTTTTTGGTAGCTTTTGAGCCTGAAGACCCAATTAGTGGACGTAAACCACCAAAACCAGATTTTATTTGAGATTTATCTGGCACTTTAGCTAAGTAAGGGCGTAGGGTATCAAGCAAGAAATCTACTTCTTGAGCAATCAAAATTGGTTCTTTATCAAGGGCTTTATATTCGTCATCGGTAGTACCAACCATAACTTCACCCTCAAACGGTATAACGAATACTACTCTTCCATCTTTAGTTTTTGGAATAAGCATCGCATCTTGACTTTTGAGTACGTCAGGAGGTAGCATGATGTGCACGCCTTTGCTTGGTCGTAAACGTTTTTCTTGCTTATCATTGGCCATCAAACGAATAGAATCAGCATGAGGCCCCGTACAATTAATGAAGAGCTTAGCCTTTACTTGTATATGGTTACCACTGAGGTTATCCAACACCGTTGCTTCATTTAATTTCCCTTTAGCATCTTTGCTAAAGCCAACAATCGAAGCATGGTTTACTACTACTGCCCCTGCTTCATCGGCCGAATGAGCTAAAGCTAGGCAATAGCGAGCATCATCGAGCTGGCCATCATAGTACATTACCGAACTATGTAAATTAGGCGTTAGTGTAGGAATATGCTCAAAGGTTTCTTTTTTATTTAGCCACTCTGCACGTGGCATGGGATCATTTTTTGCAAAAAAACCGTAGATAGTAAGACCAATTTTGAAGTAAAAACCTTCGAACCAACTAAACACAGGTGTTATTAATGCCAATGGATGTGCCAAATGAGGAGCATTACGAATCACTGTATGGCGTTCTTCAAGGCCATGTTTTACTTGTCGGAGTTGAGCAAAATCAAGGTTTTTGAATGCTTGTTCTAAATATCTAACACCTCCATGAATTAGTTTTGTTGATTTTGAAGAAGTTTCGGCAGCGAAATCTTCTTTTTCAATCAAGGCAACTTTAAAACCTCTCAAAGTTGCATCTAAAGCACAGCCGGCACCGCTCGCACCTGCACCAATAATGCAAATATCAAACTCTTCGTTTTGTAGTCTTTCGAGATTTTTAATTCTGTTCATGTAGGCTTAAATAATAAAAATTGACTGCTAAAGTAATGTATGCAATTTAGCCATTATTCTTGAAAATGAATTAGCTCATAGAATATTCTTCTGTTAATAACTCAACTCCATTTGAAATTTGAACTAAGTAACACTGCAAAGGGGTAGAAAATTGCTTATTATATGCACTACTCATTTGTTCGATAAATTCAGTAGTTTTATTAGCCTTTACTAGATTAATTGTACATCCACCAAAGCCACCGCCCATCATGCGTGCACCAATAACTGTATCTAAATGATGTGTTTGCTCCACTAAAAAGTCGAGTTCTTCACAACTCACCTCGTACTCATTACTTAATCCTTCGTGGGTTTCATACATTTTTTGTCCGAAGGTAGCTAGGTCTGCTTTTTCAAGTGCTTGACAGGCATTCGTAACTCTTTCAATTTCTTCGACAACATATTTACAGCGTTTATAAACTACCGGAGGTAATTTATCTGCTTGACTACGTAGCATTTGGAAACTGACATCACGCAGGCTTTCTATTTGTGGAAAGGCTCTTTGTAAGATTCTTACCCCTTCCTCACATTCATCACGACGTTGGTTGTATTCACTATCACCTAAATTATGCTTTACTCCTGTATTACAAAGAACAATCGAATAGTCAGGGAATGCAAAGGGAAAATATTCGAAGCTTAGGTCTTGGCAGTCGAGTTTAATTACTGAATTTTCTTTACCATGAATTGAAGCAAACATATCCATGATTCCGCATTTCACTCCAGCATAATTATGCTCAGCTTTTTGGGCAATGAGGGCTAAATCTAGTTTAGATAGACCTAAATCAAAAATACTATTTAGGGCAAAACCCATTCCGCTTTCAACTGCGGCTGATGAAGATAAGCCTGCACCGAGAGGAACATCTCCGCCAAAAATAACATTAAAGCCCTGTTTTATTTCTACACCAGTATTGATGATTTCGGCAACAACACCAATCAGGAAATTAGCCCAACCTTTTTCAGATTTTACTAAATTATCAATCGAAAATGTGAAAGAATCATCTAAGTCGAAAGCGTAAGCCACACATGTATTATCATTACGAGGGGCAATAGCATAGTAAATTGCTTTATCAATGGCGGCAGGAAGCACAAAGCCTTTGTTATAATCGGTGTGTTCTCCTATTAAGTTAATACGTCCTGGGGCACGAACTAATAAATGAGGATTTTCACCAAAGTAGTCTTTAAACTTTTTGGTTAAAATATTATCTAGCATAAGAGAGTTCGGTAGTATTCGTTAATACAATAAGCAGTTTGAATCATATACTTAATCTGTATATTAAATGATAAAAAGAAAGCCCCAAGAAACTTAGGGGCTTCTACTCAATGTTTTGTTAACTTAATCACTTTTGATTCTTTCTACTTAATTATAAACCAAAATTACTAATTTTTTAATGATAATTTTCTAAGTTTTGCTGAGCACTCAAGATAACATTCAGTGCAATCGTTTGAATAGTAGAATTCAAGCTTTAATATTGAATTGCAAACCTTTGCACAGAATTGAAATTTGCATCATTTCAAGAAACCATATAATGAATCTGCTTTATTGCCTGCTTTTTTTGAATGCTTTGATACCTTGTTGATTAATGCCTAAAAGGATATAATCTTTGAATTCTAATGCCGAGCGAACATCTCCTTGAATATTAAATCCAGATTTTTGCTGTGGAATAGCACTAAAATTACCTTTGCCATCTCCTTTAAGTAAAAGGCCATAATTAGCATCATATTTACCAAATTTGAGTCGAGTTTTATTGATATTTCCGCAAAGAATCAGGTCTTTTTTACCATCTTGATTATAATCTGTTACTGAAATTGTGTGAATTGGTGCAAACTGTACTTCTATCGGTAATGTCTTTTCTTCAAACTTTCCATTACTATTTTGGCTAAAATAAGCTGTTTTTAAATAGTTTACTTCTAATTTCTTTGCATCTGTTAATTCGTCTTCGCCAAAAATATCTGTCAACTTTGCGTTAGAGTAACTATCATAGTTGGTAAACTTAGGGCGTTTACTTGGCACTTGCTCTAAAAGTTCATCGCGAGTAAGATACGGATAGCTCTGTCCTTGTATGTAGAAACAAAGTATAGGGTCTATGCTACCGTTATCATCAAAATCTTTGTAATAGAGTTCGGCAGGTTGCTTGTCATCTACTTTACATTGAGAATTTAAACCTAAATTTCCGATGAGTAATTCTGGGCTTCCATCATTGTTGAGGTCTGCAACAACAAGTTTATTCCACCAACCCGATAGCTTTTTTTCAAAGTATTCTTCCGTTTTGTTGGTGAAGGAAGTGCCATTCGCTTCAAAAACGGTAATAGGCATCCATTCACCTACTACTATTAACTCCTGCTTTTTGTCCTTATTCAAATCTACAAAAGCGGCATCTGTAACCATACCCATAAACTTCATTTCTTCGGGTGTCGTATCTTTGAAGTTTCCTTTGCCATCATTGATGAGTACATAGCTTCTCGGCGAAATTGGAAATTTTCCAGGAACAACTCTTCCACCTACAAAAAGGTCTGGTTTTTTATCATTATTTATGTCAGCTACTCGCACGCATCCCGTACTTGTAAGCATTTGCGGAAGGGCAGAGGTGCTTAACTGAAAATCGCCTTTTCCATTATTTAAAAATAACTGGTCTTGCAAGTTTACATCATTTTCAGTAAAATTATTATACCCACCATTGGCTACATAGATATCTTGGAATCCATCTCCATTGGCATCAAAGAATATGGCATCAGATACATCTGCGTTTGGATTGGCTGGGAATGTTTTTTTTGTAAATTTCTCGCCAGCCATTTGTATGAAAATTTCAGATGGTTTGCCATAGCTTCCGCCCACGAAGATATCTTCTAAGCCATCGTTGTTTACATCTCCTTTCGACAAAATCGGGCTTACAAAAGACTCAGAATTAATTAATAAAATTTGTCTTTTGAAATCATTAATTGTAACGGTGTTTTGAGTTGAAGCAATTGGTGAATTAATAGAACTAAAAATAGGGCTGATAGGAGAAGATGAGCTTTTTTGAACACTTGCATTTTTTTCCTCTAATGTTAATGTTTGGTTGGCTTTTACTCCTTTAAATACCTGTACTTTGCCTGAATTCCAAACAACTTTTAAGGAGTCAATTTGTTTACTTTTACCTAAACCAAAATTCATCGTAAAACTCACATTCGATTGGTAGCCACGAGTAGGCATTTGCTCTTGGTATTGTGAAGAAGTGCCGTTATAGAGGTAAATCTTTGCCCCAATGCCCATTCTATTATTATTTTCGCCATTAAGTTTAACTTTTAAGTATTGATTTTGAACTTTTTCGTTAGACTCATTTTGATAAATAAATGCAGGAGAATTAATATTATTGACAACCAAATCTAAGTCTCCATCATTGTCTAAATCGGCATACGCCGCTCCACTACTATTCGATTGTTCACCCATACCCCAATTGGTGGTTTGGTCTTTGAATAGCAATGAACCATTATTTCTGAAAATATAATTTTTTACATTTGAAGAAGGCATTTTTTGTACTAAATCAAGTACATCTTGACGTTGGAAACCGCCTTGTTTACTGGCCATGAGGTCATCCATATATTTCAAGAAATCAAGATTGGTATAATCATGCAAATAACCATTAGTTATGTATAAATCTTTCCATCCATCATTATCATAATCGGCAAAAAGTGCTGCCCAACTCCAATCGGTATTCGAAATGCCAGAAACCTGTCCAATTTCACTAAAAGTGCCATTGCCGTTATTGAGTTGAAGCATATTTCGCATATACTGATAATGAAAACCAGATTTCACGCCTAAATCAAACTTATCATAATTATCGGGTGACATTAAAAGCTTCTGACGGCGATTATCCTCTGGAAGCATATCAAGGGTAAAAATATCAGGTAATTGGTCGTTATTGATATCCGCAACATCATTGCCCATTGAGAAATTAGAAGTATGCCCCAATTGTTCTCGACTTACTTCTTTAAATGTGCCATTTTTGTTATTGATATAAAGGCGGTCGGGCACAGCATAATCGTTACTTACATATATATCAGGCCAGTTATCTTGGTTGAAATCAGCAATTCCAGCACCTAAGCCATAAGATAGTGCCGAACTTTGGATACCTACTTGGCGGGTTACGTCACGGAAGAAACCTTTGTCGTTTCGATAAAACCTCGAACCACTGACAGCATCGTCTTCTTTCATAAGGGCTGCCGTACGAGCTTCATCAAGTACTGGTAAAGATTTTATATTATGATTGAGCAAAAAAACATCCAAATCACCATCTTTATCGGCATCAAAAAAGTAGGCATTGGTACTTGAAGCGGGGCTGTCAAGACCATATTCTTTAGCTTTTTCTACAAATATCGGGATACCGTCAGGGCCATTACCTTGATTAATGAAAAGTTCGTTTGCCTTTTTTTCAGGCATAAGGTTGCCCGAATGACACACGTAGATATCTAGTTTTCCATCAGCATTTATGTCTACCATTGTTGTACCTGTTTTCCATGGGCCTTCTCTTCCAGCTACTCCAGCTTGATTTGTTATGTCTTGAAATTCCATGTTTTTTTTATTCAGATACAACTTATTTTGTTGCATATTACTTGTAAAGTAGAGGTCTTCGAATCCATCGCCATTGACATCACCAACGGCCACTCCACCACCATTATAGAAGTATTCATACATCAATACATTGGTATTAAGGCCTTCATTGATGATATTCTGAAAATCGATATGAGTTTTGTCAGAAAAAAGTAATTTAAAAATTGGGGGTTGTTTATCAGATTCAGTACCATTATCGGTTTTTTGAGCTGTTTCTTTACAGCTAATAATGAATAAACACATGAATATCGATAAGGATACAAACTTGAATATTTTCATGTTTTTTTTGATAGGGCTAAAAACTTTTTTTGTCAGGAAATACCTCAAAAATAAAAATAGGCACACAAATATAAAGATATTGGGTAATTAATATTTATAATAAGTTCTTCGATATCAGCGAATTCTAAAAACAAGTCTGTGTACTAGCAAAGTAAGGTAGGTAGACAGCCTCAAAACAATCTTTCTTACAGCTTAAAATAGGGCTTTTACAATAAAAAATATCAAATATGTGCAAACCTTTGCACAAAGGTATGCTTCAATAAATGATACATTTCAAACGATTGCACAGGTATTTTAAATAAGTTTTAATTTGAATAGTACAAATCAATATTGTATTGTTTATATCATTATTGCAACTTGCAGGGCTTAAATGCTCTCTCTTAACGTTTTTTGCCTTGTTCATGGCGATTTTTATCGCACTAAAAGTTATGTTAATTAAACTAACCTATGAAGCCTGTTCAATATCGAATTCTATTCGATAGTCGTTGTATTCACCTTTTTTTAAATCAAATTTTTAAACCTACAAAAACTTATGATTATTTCTACTCGGTGTAGACATCTCAATAAGAAGTTTAATGTCTTATTGGCGATGCTTTTTTTCACTATCTTTACTAATGCAATAGCACAAAATGTAAAGGGAAAGATCTCTGACGACAAAGGGCAGGGACTCCCAGGCGTGAGTGTGTTGGTTAAAGGTACAAATACAGGTAGTATTTCTGATGTTAATGGAGATTACTCTATTGCTGCAGGTAAAAATACTACTTTGGTTATTTCTTACATTGGCTTCGTGACGAAGGAAGTACCTGTAAATGGTCGGTCTGTGATTGATGTAGCTCTCGAAACTGACACCAAAGCTTTGAGCGAAGTTGTTGTTGTAGGTTATGGTACACAAAAGAAAGTAACTGTTACAGGTGCTGTTGTTGCAGTACAGGGAGAAAAAATCATCAAATCTCCAGCAACTGATATTTCAAACTCATTGGCAGGTCGCCTTCCTGGTCTAGTTGTTATCCAGACAAGTGGTGAACCAGGAAATGACGGAGCAAAAATATCAATTCGCGGTACAAATACACTAGGAAATAGTAGCCCATTAGTGGTTATTGATGGTATTCCTGACCGCGATGGTGGTTTAGGTCGTTTGAGCCCACGTGATATTGAATCTATTTCGGTTTTGAAAGATGCTTCTGCTGCAATCTATGGTGCTAGAGCTGCCAATGGTGCTATCTTGGTAACAACCAAACGTGGTAAATCAGGTAAACCAACAATCAGCTATGATTTTAACCAAGGTTTTTCACAACCGGCAATGATTCCGAAGATGTCGAGTGCTTCTGAGTATGCGGCAATTATGAATGAACTACCAATTTATAAGTCAATTCCTGCAAGTGAATGGTCTTCTGCATGGCAAGCAATCAAAACAACAGGCGTTTATAAATCTCCAACACCGGGTGTTTCTTCATTGAGTGCAAACTACAGCCCAGAAGCTGTGAAAGGTTATGCAGCAGGTAATGACCCTTGGAGATACCCCAACACAGATTGGTTTGGTGATGCTTTCAAGACATTCTCGCCACAAGCACGTCATAATTTACAGTTATCGGGTGGTACTGATGCTGTTAAGTATATGGCTTCTTTGGGCTATGTTAGCCAAGATGCTTACTATAAAAACTCGGCAACTAATTATAAGCAATATAATTTCCGTACAAACCTTGATGCTAAAGTAAATAAGTATATCAATACTAACTTAGGTATTATGGTTAGAAGAGAAGACCGTAGATATCCAACTGAGGATGCTGGAGCAATTTTTAGAATGTTGATGCGTGGCCGTCCGACTGAGCCAGAAGTATGGCCAAACGGAATGCCGGGTCCTGATATCGAAAATGGTCAAAACCCTTATGTAATTACTACAAATGCCACCGGTTACCGTCAAACACCAACTGATTATATCCAAGCAAATGGTGGTGTAAATATTACAAACCCTTGGATTGATGGTTTGAAATTGACATTATCTGGTGCTATTGATAGAACGAGTGAAACTACCAAAGTTTGGCAAACACCTTGGTCATTATACTATTGGGATAAAAAATCTTTCGAAGCTGATGGTGTAACACCAAAATTAGAAGGAGCTATTCGCTCTAACTTTAAAGACCCACGTTTGACACAAAGCTACCGCTCTGTATTGAATACCAACCTTACTGCCATGCTTACTTATGATAAGAAGATTAATGAAAACAATAATCTATCGGCATTAGTAGGGGTAACTAAAGAAGTATTTAAGGGTGATAATTTCTTGGCATATAGAAGAAATTATATCTCTCCAGCAATTGACCAATTGTTTGCGGGTGGTTCGCTTCAACAAAATACTGATGGTAGTGCGTATAATCGTGCACGTTTGGGTTATTATGGCCGTTTACAATATAACTACAAAGAAAAATACCTCATCGAGGGTATCTATCGTTATGATGGTTCGTACATCTTCCCAGAAGCTAAGAGATTTGGTTTCTTCCCTGGTCTCTTGATTGGATGGAACTTGACTAACGAAGATTTCTTCAAAGTACAAGGTATCGATTATTTGAAAATCCGTGCTTCTTACGGCCAAATGGGTAATGACCAAGTATTCTATAACAGCCGTTTACAAGAATATGCATTCTTATCTACTTATGGTTTCGGACGCTACCCAATCAACAACCAAGTTGTTACAACTTTGAAAGAAACAGTATTAGCGAACCCTAACTTTACTTGGGAAAGAGCAAATAACTACAACGTTGGTTTAGATGGTACATTCTTGAATGGAAAAATCGATGCGACATTAGAATATTTCTACAATCGTCGTGACCAAATCTTGATTCAAAAAACTGGTTCAACGCCATCTTCATCTGGTATTAACTCATTATTGCCTCCTGTAAATGCAGGTATTGTTGATAACCGTGGTTTTGAATTTAATGTCGGATACAACGGAAAAGCAACACAAGACCTTACTTTCAGAGCAGCCATCAATGGTGGTTATGCTAAAAACCGTGTTATTTTCATGGATGAAATTCCGGGTGCACCAAGCTACCAATTACAAGAAGGTAAGCCAATTAATGGTTTCTTAGTGTATAAATCGGATGGAGTATTTAAAGATGCCGCTGCGATTGATGCTAATAAGATTGACTACTCGGCTGTTACCTCTAAGTTAATACCAGGGGATATGAAGTTTGTTGATTATAACGGTGACGGAAAAATCACTGGTGATGACCAAGTAAGATTGGACAAAAACGAAACACCAACATTCAACTTCGGTGCAACAATCGATGTACGTTATAAAGGATTTGACCTAAACATCTTATTCCAAGGTGCAGCAGGTGCAGCTATCCGTATTCAAACTGAATCAGGGGATATCGGTAATTTCTTGAAATACTCTTATGACCACAGATGGACAATCGATAACCCTAGCAGCACAGACCCACGTTTGGCAAGTAGAGGTGATACCTATTATACAGGTGGTAACTACGGAAATAATACATACTACTTATTTAGCAAAGATTACATTCGTTTGAAAAACTTAGAATTAGGATATGCTATTCCTTCGAAATTTACCGACAAAGTAAAACTTGGAAACGTAAGAGTTTATGTAAATGGATTGAACTTGTTGACATTCAGCAAAAACAAAATTTTTGACCCTGAAGCAACAGCTCAAAGTGGAGTTTACTACCCACAATCTCGCGTAATCAATACAGGTTTAAGTTTATCATTCTAAATCTAAAATTAAAATATGAAGAATATAAAAATAAAAGCAAGCCTGTTTGCAATCTTAATGGCTTTTGCTTTATCGTGTGATAAGGAATTTTTGAATACCAAACCCCTCGATAAAATTTCGAGTGCTGCTACTTGGGGCGATGGTGCCTTAGCAGAAGCATTTATATTTAATGTTTATTCGTTTCTTGGCTATGGTGGTTTTGAAGAACAAGCTTTAGCTGCTTATACTGACGAGGCGATGTTTACGCACGCAGGTCGTAATATCAATACTTTCACAGAAGGAACTGAAAGCCCAAATAACCTAGCTTGGGAAAGTGATACCTATAAGTGGAGTACCATGTATTTGGCAATCAGACAAGCTAACGTAGCAATTGAAAATCTTCCAAAAGCAACATTTAGTGATGCAACTTTAAAGGAAAAATTGTTGGGTGAAGCCTATTTTTTACGTGCCTATTATTACCAACAATTACTTCGTTTCTACGGTGGTGTACCACTTATTAGCAAAGCTTACGGTTTAGATGAAGACTATACAGCCCCTCGTAATACTTATGATGAGTGTGTGAAATTTATTGTAAGTGACTTAGATAATGCAATTAAGAAGCTTGATGGCAAGACTCTTACACCAGGTAGAACATCGAAATTGGCTGCAATGGCTCTGAAAGCTCGTGTATTATTATACGCTGCCAGCGACCTTCACGATGGCCCAACTGTAAAAGCAAAATCAAGTATCTTAGCTAGCTATGCAAACCTTGATTTAATTGCTTATCCTTCAGGCGACCGTGCTGCAAGATGGAATGCTGCTAAAGCTGCTGCAAAAGCGGTTTTAGATGCAGGTGTTGGTTATAAAATGAATTTAACTGCTCCAGTTTCAGCTGAAGAAGGTAAAAATAACTACATCTCAATTGCAATGGGCGGACAAAGTGCAGTTGGTGATGCCGCTGCTGCTTCAGAATTGATTTTCCAACGTACGCACACGGCTCTTTACACTGAAGAAGATAACTGGCCTTTAGGCGGTATTCACTATGGTATTAATAACGGACCAAATGGTTACCATAACTGGGCAGGAAATACACCAATCCAAAACTTAGTTGATGATTATGAAATGATGGATGGAACTAAGTTTAGCTGGAGTAATCCTAAGCATAAAGCAGCTCCTTATGATGACCGTGACCCTCGTTTCTATGCAACTGTTCTTTACGATGGTGCTTCTTGGAAACCAAGACCTTCAGATGTAGCTGGCTTAGACCCAGCAAACCAAATTCAGACTGGTTATTATGATGATGGAAAAGGCGGTAAAATTAATGGAATTGATACCCGTGAATCAACAGTAGAAAACTGGAATGGTAGCCGTACTCACTATTATACTCGCAAGTTTATTGACCCGAATCCAGCTTTAGCCGATAACCAATCATCTGCACAGGTTATTCCTTGGCCGTTTATTCGTTATACTGAAATGGCATTAAGCTATGCCGAAGCTTGTATTGAAACTGGAGATGAAGCAGAAGCTCTTAAATGGATTAACCGTATCAGATTTAGAGCGGGTATGCCTGCTGTTGCTGATAAAGGTACTGCACTGAGAGACAGACTTCGTAACGAACGCCGCGTTGAGTTGGTGTACGAAGAGCACCGTTATCATGATGCTCGTCGTTGGATGATTCCTGCAGAAACAGTAGGTCGTGGTATTAAATCAATCAATGTAGATGCTAAGTTAAAGGCGGGAGCAAAAGCACCAGCTATTTACAAATATGATAGAACATTGTACGATTATACTTATACAGTTGAAGATAATACTTCAAACGAAACTCGTAAGTGGACGGATAAAATGTATTACCGTGCTTTGAGTAGAGATGAAGTTAAGCGAAATCCGAAGTTGGTTCAAAACCCTGGACATACGCAATAATATTTTTCAACTATTGAATAGTCATTTAAAAATCTACCTCTATTTTGGGGTAGATTTTTAAATTTTATACAATGTGTAAATTTAGAAAGTATGAATTTTCAAGAAAAATTTGATATACTATTAAACTTATTGGGTAAAAAATTTATAATATTGAAAATTGTTCGAACCTTTTCCTAACCTATTTGACTACCTTTAAAACCTCCGATGAAAAAACAAATACTTACATTATTGTTATTGACAATTGTAGTGGGGGGAATCAGTATCAGTTGTAAACCTAAAGAAACACTAACTGAGCAAGATTTGGCCTTGAAATGGGCCGATATGACACTCTACATTACTAAAAATACGCCTTCTAATTCACCTAATTATGCTTCTCGTTGTTTAGGATATATCGGTTTGACAATGTATGAATCATTTGTTCATTCCGACCCGACCTATACTTCTTTGGCTGGTCAATTAGATAGTTTAGCTATTTTGCCTTTGCCTGAAAAAGATAAAAAATATGATTGGCGACTTTCGCTCAATGCTGCACAAGCTACCATCTTAAAAAATATTTATAATCAAACCTCAGACCTCAATAAAGCAAAAATTGATTCGCTAGAAAAAACTTTTCTTGAATATTATACCGAACAAAATTCTGATAAAGCATTGATAGATAGGTCTGTATCTTACGGAAAATCTATTGCCCAAACTATCTTTGAATGGTCGAAAACAGATGGAGGGCATCGTGGCTATTTGCGAAACTTCGATAAAAAAATGAAGTACCCGAGTCGCTTAGGTTCTTGGCAACCACCCCTTTATGGTCAATCATTTAGCCATTATCCGCTTCAACCGCATTGGGGCGAAAATCGTACTTTTTTGGCAGCTAATCACCAAATTTCCGATCCTGCCATCATTCCTTACGATACACTACCCAATTCGGCTTATTACAAGCAATTTTTAGCAGTTTATCAAAAAGAAAAAACACTCACACAAGAACAAAAAGAAGCTGCCATTTGGTGGGGAGATGACCCCGACGAGACTTTTACGCCTCCGGGACACTCTTATTATCTTGCCACTTTAGTAATCAAAAAAGCTAAACCAAGCCTAATGAAATGCGTAGAAACTTATGCAAAAGTAGGTATAGGTGTGGCTGATGCTTTCACAAATTGTTGGAAGTGGAAGTATAAATTTTTTACAGAAAGACCTAATACCTTCATTCCGAAGTATATTGATAAATTTTGGGAGTCTTTCTGGCCCGACCCACCTTTTCCTGCGTTTCCTTCGGGGCATGCCATCCAGGCAGCTACAACAGCTACAATATTGAGTAGTTTATACGGAGAAAAATTTTCATTTACTGATGATGCCCATGTGGGTAGAAAGCGAGATGAACTACGAAATGTTGATTTTAAGGCACGTCATTTTGAGTCATTTTGGCAGGTAGCAGAAGAAACAGCCAATTCACGTTTTTATGGAGGAATCCACGTGCCGCAAGACAATGCAGCAGGTTTAGAAAAAGGTAAAGAAGTAGCTCAAAATATTATTCGTTTGCAATGGAAGAAATGAGAAAAAAGCCATTATACTTATACTTTGGGTATAGATTTCTACAAATTTCAATCTATACCTATCTATTATTTTTCACCCAAATTATTTGGGCTCAAACCCCTTTTACCGATATTACCGAACAGGCTGGTATCAAGCATCAATTTAAGGTTTTTGAAGGTTTTTTAGGTGGTGGAGCGTGTGTTTTTGACATAAATAACGATGGCTTTGATGATATTTTTATTACTGGAGGCATGGCTGATGATGTTCTCTATTTGAACAATAAAAAAGGTGGTTTTTTGAATATCTACGAAAAATCAGGACTTACAGGTACTAAAAAGTTCATTACTCAAGGAGCGGTTGCTGCGGATGTTAATCGAGATGGTTTTGTTGATTTATACATTACAACGATTACTTCAAAAGGCCAAAAAAAGGTAATTCCGAGAGCCATTAATTTACTTTATATCAATAATGGCAATAATACATTTCGTGATGCTACCACCGAGTTTGGTTTAGGAAAGCTTAATTCATTTAGTACGGGGGCCAGTTTTGGAGATTTTAATGCGGATGGATACCCAGACCTCTATGTTGGTAATTATTTCACTGAATATCCGGGCGATTTAAGTACTGTAAACGATAATATGATTGTTAGTGCCAACCAAATTACGGAAGGCTATTTATTGCTCAATGAAAAAGGGAAATCCTTTAAAAATGTTTACAAGGATTATGGTCTAACTCATAAGGGCTTTGGTTTTGGTGGTGTTTTTACCGATTATGATAACGATGGCGACCAAGACCTTTTTATTAACCATGATTTTGGCTATAAAAGAACGCCTGACATTTTGCTAAAAAATGAGTATCCATGGGGTTCGTTCAAAGATGTGAGTAAGGAGTCGGGCATGGATTTGAAAATTAATTCGATGGCTTCGGCAGTTGGAGATTATAATAATGATGGCTTGATGGATTATTTCGTGACAAATATTCGCTTTAATAAATTTATGGTGAATATGGGAGCTGGTAAGCCATTTGTAGAAAAATCGCGTGAATTGGGTTTGGGTTATATGACCATTAGCTGGGGAGCAAATTTTGCTGATTTTGACCAAGATGGCGACCTAGACCTTTATGTAGTGAATGGCGATTTGAATCCAAATTGTACCCCTATTGCCAATTATTATTTTGATAATGTGGGTGGGAAGTTTAATGAAGTTGGTCGTTTGAAAGGGGTAGGTGACTATGGAATTGGTCGTGGCTCAGTAGTATTTGATTTAGAAAATGATGGAGATTTAGATATTTTAGTGGTAAATCAAAATCCAATTTTAGCGGGTTATCCTGTTGAATCTACTACAAAACTTTTTCGGAATGATTCTGCTAAGGGTAATTGGATAAAAATTGCTTTGAAGGGGGTTGAATCAGAAACTCATGGTTTGGCCTCGAAAGTAGAAATTGTAGTAGGAGATAAGCACCAATACCGTGAGATTGATGGTGGTGGCTCAAGTCATCTTTCGCAAAATGCTACTTATGCCCATTTTGGAGTAGGAAACGCTACACAAATTGATGAAATCATTGTTCATTGGACGGGCGGATATAAACAAACACTAAAAAATCAGAAAGTAAATCAGCTTGTTACTGTTACAGAAGAAACTCATACTAGTAAATTAACACTTTTAAAATGGTTTCTGATTGCCTTTGCACTTGTTGGAATTGCTCTGTACTTTTGGCGGAAGAAAAGATAAAAATTAAAATTCTACAACCTTAATATTTGAAAACTTGCTTTTATGCAACGACATCAGGCTACCATTAAAGAAATTGCACAGAAGTTGGGTGTCTCTATTTCCACCGTTTCACGAGCTTTACAAAATAATACTCGAATAGGTCTGCGTACGCGTGAGAGAGTATGGGAATTAGCTAAATCAATGCACTATGTTCCTAATCCCGCAGCCATTTTTTTGAAGAAAAACCGAACTTTCACCATTGGCGTTTTATTACCATACCTACAAGAAGAGTTTTTTTCAATGGCAATCTCGGGCATCGAAGATGTGGCCTTAGAAAGAGGCTACAACGTGGTTGTGAGCCAATCTCGTGATAAATTCGATAGAGAAGAAAAAGCTCTAAAATCTTTTTTAAGTAGTAGAGTAGATGGCGTAATTGCCTCAGTAGCAGCCGAAACAAATAATTATAGCCATTTTAAAGAAGTAGAAAACTTTGGTACGCCACTGGTTTTTTTTGATAGAGTGCCACGTAATTTAGAGGCAAATAAAGTACGTTGTAGTATCACAGATGGTGCTTTTGAAGCTATTGAGTATTTAGTTAATAAAGGGGTTAATCGTATTGCACTGCTTAATGGTCCATCCAATCTTGAAGTATGTGATGAACGATTGAACGGGTATTTGACAGCTGTTCAAAAATTTAATGTACCTACTTCTCCAAAATATATCAAAGCTTGTGATTTATCGAAAGATGATACAATTGGTAAAATGCAAGAACTTCTCAGCTTAGAAGAACCACCTGAGGCTATTCTAACCTTCAACGACTACGTGGCTTTATACGCCATGCAGGTTTGTAAACAAAAAGGACTAATACCCAACAAAGATGTTTTATTCGTTAGCTTTGCTAATTTACCAATGACTTTCTATATGGATAATCCACCTTTGGCATCGGTTGAGCAATTTGCTTATAATATGGGTGTGAAAGCAACTGACCTTTTAATAGATATTATCGAAAATCCTAAGAACGAAATGCCGCCTTATGAAGAAATCGTGGTTGGTACAAAGTTGATTATCCATTAACAACAATAGGATTCAAAATTTTGAATCCTATTGTTGTTTTATATTGCTTCTAGCGTATTTATCTGTTGATTTTCTTCAGGTTCAAAAAGTACAATTGGCTCATTATCGCTTTCTCGAACTTCAAAAAACTTTTGATGTATATCAAATGGCTGTTCGTCTGAACCCAATGAACATACTACTCTTTTATAAGTTCCATCTTCTTGCAGCTCATAGGCATTGACATTATCACGGAGGTTATAATCAAGAATATGCATCATTTGATATTTGATATCTGAATCTACAATTTCAAACAATGATTCTATGCGTTTATCAAAACTACGCACCATAATATCAGCACTTCCACCATAAATCTTAGGATTATTATTGTTGTGGAAGTAAAAAATACGTGCGTGCTCGAGGAAAAGTCCAACAATTGAACGAACTGTAATATTTTCACTTAATCCTTTTCTTCCCGGACGTAAGCAGCAAATTCCACGGATAATTAATTTGATTTTTACACCAGCTTGAGATGCTTTATACATCTCATCAATAATTCTTTGGTCTTCCATTGAATTGAGTTTGATGCAAATTCCGCTTGGTAATCCTTTTTTAGCATTTTCTGCTTCATTTCTAATCATCTCAATAAGTTTATCACGCATATCACGTGGAGAAGTAATGAGATTATTATACTCAGCAGGCTGAGAATGTCCTGTAATTACATTGAAGAATTCTGAGATATCCCTTGTATAGTTTGGATTACTTGTGAGAATCCCAATATCTGTATAAAGACGAGCGGTATCTTCATTATAGTTGCCACTGGCCAAGTGAGCATATTGGGTGACTTTATTTCCCTCTTTTCTTACTATGAGCATCAATTTGGTATGGGTTTTATACCACCCAATTCCATAAATTACAAAGCAACCCGCTCTTTGCAGGCGGTCAGCCTCTCTGATATTATTTTCTTCATCAAAGCGTGCTTTTATCTCGAAAAGCACCGAAACGTGTTTGCCATTTTCTGCCGCTTTCAACAAAGCCTGCGTCACACGAGAGCGTTTGGCTAAACGATAAATGGTTAGTTTAATAGCCAATACATCAGGGTCTTCGGCAGCCTGTTCGATGAGCTGGAGTACTGGTTCAAAATTATTATACGGATGATGCAGTAATATGTCTTTTTCTCGAATTACCTCAAAAATATCCGAGTTTTTGTCTTTAAGTCTCGCAGGCGTAATCGGTGGATGAACAGGGCTAATATCTTCTTGAAACTCAGGATGGCGAATAATTTGCCATAAACAAGTATAATCAATTAGGTATTCATCGAAAAATATATTGTATTTATCAATTTCAAATCGTTTTTGCAAAATTGTGAGCATCCATTCATTTGAGTTTGGTTCAATTTCCATGTGAACAACTCTTCCTAAACGGCGACTTTTAATTTTTTGCTTAATTTCGTCAATGAAATCAGAGTCAATATCATCAGACTCTTCAAGGGTGAAATCACCATTTCGCACTATTCGAAATAGATTAACCGATTGTATTTCTACATTACGGTACAGTTTTTTTATCTCGTGTCTGACAATTTCTTCAATCGGTAAAAACAATACTTCTTCACCTCGCTCAATGGTATAAAAGCGTGGTAAATTGCTCGGAATTTGTACAAAAGAAAGTTTTTTGTTTTCGCTATCTTCTGGGAAAAGTGTTGAGCGTGTGGCATCTGTCACCACCCCAAAAATGAGCGTTTTGGCAATGAGTACTGGAAAAGCGTGTGTATGGTCGAAGAGCATAGGCGTAAGCATCGGATAAATAGTATTATCGAAATATGCTATTGCCTCTTCTAGTTCATGTGGAGTTAAATCATTGATTTTAATGATTCTAAACTTGTATTCTGCAAATTTTGGTACAAGTTCTTCTTTAAAAACACGGTCTTGTTCTTGGCAAAATTGCTTAACCGAGAGCATCAATGCTTTTCTAAAAGGTATTTCACGCAGACCTGAATAATCAATTCTTTCTTTATTGAAATCTAAATAATTATACAAACTACCCAAACGAATCGTGAAGAACTCATCTAGATTTGAAGCCGTAATGGCTAGAAACTTCAGTCGTTCAAATAAATTTAAGTCTTTTTCACGTGCTTGGTCGAGTACACGCTCATTGAATTTAAGCCAACTTAAATCTCGGCTGAGATAGTTAGATTGTTCGATACTATCTGCATACCGATTTATCTTAGAATCTTCAGAGATTCCTTTATTTTCGGTAGTTTTATTATTAGGTACTAAACCGTTCAGAAAAGAAAAAAGGCTACTTTTAGAGCCTTTATCATTTGGAGTATTTTTGGTACTATCTTCCATCGCTCGACAACAAAATGTATTCTGCGAAATAAGTTAAAAATGGCGTGAAATTCAAGAAATTAATAATAATTTAACATAAAACTGTATAATTCTAATGAATTTAGGCCGAATATTAGTTTTGGTTTTACTTATCATAAAAATAAGCTACTTTTAAGAAAAAAGCCTTTCAACATGAGAGTGAAAACTATTTGTCAACTCAAATACAATGCACCAAATAATGTTCCGTTCATTATGATGCTTCGCCCGAAAAGCGGTATTGGGCAACAAATTATCGAAGAAACTTTTCAACTCTCTCCTGCGATTAATTTAACCGAATATGTTGATTCATTTGGAAATGCTTGCCAACGATTTTTGAGTCCAATTGGCGATTTTCAAGTTGAATCGATTGTAATAGCTGAAACAAATGAGTCTGTTGATGTAAACTTCGATGCTGAGATAATTCCAGTTGAAAACTTACCCGAAGAAACTTTAATTTATCTTTTACCGAGCCGCTATTGTGAATCTGACCTTTTTTTGAGTATGGCGGTAGAAATTACCCAAGAGTACCAAACGGGATACCAAAAAGCTGAAGCCATACGTGAATGGGTTTACAATAATATTAGCTATCAATATGGGTTTAGTAATTCCTCATCTACGGCGTGTAGTGTAAATCATAGTGGGGTGGGGGTTTGCCGTGATTTTTCTCATTTAGGCATTTCACTTTGCCGTGCTATTAATATTCCAGCTCGAATGGTAGTAGGCTATTTGTACCAACTTGAGCCAATGGATTTACATGCATGGTATGAGGTGTACCTCGAAAATCAATGGTACACTTTTGATGCCACCCAGCCTGAACCCAAAGGAAATCGATTAGTTTTGGCTCATGGCCGTGATGCAAGTGATGTAGCTTTTGCTACACATTTTGGATTTGTATATTTGAATGAGATGCAAGTATCGGTAGAATTGGCCTCAACAAACTAAAAATTGCTTATCTTTTGCATTTTAGAAATAATTAAGCTGTAAAATTCGTTACAAAAACGTAGCATTTTTATTATCTTTGCACCCATGTTTTTGAAAAGACCACATATCGCCCTATTGTTTGTAAGTATTTTGTTACTTTCTGCTTGTTCGAGCAAGTTCATGAAACTTCAAAAGAAAGGTACTACCGACGAAAAATACAAAGCTGCGAACGAATACTACAAGAAAGGTGACTACTATAAAGCAGGCACTCTTTTTGAAGAAATTGTTCCTTTGCTCAAAGGTGACTCACTTGCCGAAATAGCACAGTTTTATAATGCTTATTCACAATACCAGCAAAGACAATACAGCATGAGTGCTTATTTGTTTAAGAGCTTTTATGCTACTTATGCCAATAGCCCCAAAGCTGAAGAAGCATTTTATATGTATGCAAATTCGATGTATAAAGATGCCCCTAATTTTAACCTCGACCAGTCGAGTACAATAACGGCCATCGACGCTTTACAGACATTTATTAATTCATTCCCAGATAGTAAATATGCCGAAAACTGTGTAGCAGATTTAAAGGATTTACGTCATCGTTTAGAGCAGAAAGCTTACGAAAAAGCTAAGCTTTATTACAAAACTAGTGGAGTAACAATTGCTAATTTCAAAGCAGCAGTTGTTGCCATTGATAATTTTCAAAAGGATTTTCCTGATTCTGAATATATCGAAGAATTATCATTCTTGAAAGTTCAATCGCAGTATGATTTAGCAAGCGTTAGTTTTGAGAATAAACAAAAAGAACGTTTTACTGATGCTTTGAAATTTCAAGAGGAATTTGTTGATAAATTCCCGAAGAGTAAATATTTAAAACAGGCTGAAAAGATTTACGAAGGCTCAACAAAAGGATTAGAAAAAGCAGTTAAGTATGAGCAGGAAGTGAAAGAATTGAAAGCCAAAGAAGCGGCGAGAGTAGCCAAAGAAAAAGAAGAAGCCTCTAAAAAAGAAGAAAAACCAGGCGATAGCAAACCATAATCTCCCGATTTTGGTTATTTGAAAATAGATTAGTATTACATCAAAAAATAAACTCTTCTGGAAGATAGAAGAGAAAACACAAAGAATATGGCAGTAAATCCTTCAATCATTGCAAGAGATGTAGATAAACTTGCAGCAAAGACAGGCAATATTTATGAGTCTGTATATGTTGCTTCTCAAAGAGCTCGCCAAATTGCAGTTAAAACTAAAGAAGAATTGACTCAGAAATTGGGTGAATTTGCTTCAAATATCGACAATTTGGAAGAAATTTTTGAAAACCGTGAGCAAATCGAAATTTCTAAATTCTATGAGCGTCAACCAAAACCAACTTCAGTTTCTTTAGAAGAGTTCTTTGAAGATAAGGTTGAGTATCGCTTTAAAGATGCTGAATAATCTAAGAAAGTAGGTCTAAAGCTTTCGATTAAAATACTCAAGCAGTCAGAAAACTCTGGCTGCTTTTTTGGTTTAAGGTAATTCTTAAAACGGATAATCTACCGCAATATTTAAAATTAAGTTTTGCTTACGCCAAGCTCTTTCAAATGGTTTGATTTCTTGAATGACCCAACGTTCTTTTTCCGCTAACCAAGGCTTACGAAAAGGCGTAGCAAGGTCGAGTCGGAGTTTTACATAAGTAAAGTCAAGTCGAAGTCCCAATCCTCCCCCTACGGCTAATTGTTTATAAAAATCTTTTCCAAAAGTACTACTGGTTGGATAACCCAAGGCTTCATTATATTTGGCCATCCATATATTTCCTGCATCAACAAAGGCGGCTAAATTGATGATTTGACTGAATTTTATACGAAGTTCGCTATTTAACTCAAGCTTTACATCGCCATAGGCATTAGTAAAAATGGCCGTACTATCACCCGTTATATTAAAATCTCCGGGTCCAATAGACCTAGCTCTAAACGCTCTAATACTATTGCTTCCGCCAATCGAATATTGCTTAACTTGATTGGGTAAACTTTTTGAATTTCCATAAGATAAGCCATAACCTAAAATGGCTCTATTAGCCCAACGAATGCTATGGGAGAGGTCAAGGTAATAACGTGTTTCAAGGTCGAAACGAACATATTGTTCAAAAACTGTATTGAGTATTCGCTTAGAACCATCTTCCAATTTTTTTCGGACCAAGCCCGACATATTTCCCGCCATATCTACCCCAGCATTCAGATAAAAATAATGCCTGCTTCCAATGGGTTGTACGGGTGTATAAACAATGTTATATTGCCCACCTAAAATTAACCGAGTATTTAAGATTTGGTCATAACGAAGTAAATCTTGAATATTTGTACTATTAAAAATTTTATTGACAAATTCTTCACTGATATTTTTGGGTCTGATAAGATTTATAGATAAAGGTGAAAAATTATGTTCAATGGCAGCACTCTTGCGAAGGCTATAACTTATTGAACCTCGGAGGGAAGTGATGGTATATTGATTATATCTATATTTCGAGCTGTCAATATTGATACCTACCCCTTTTTGTACTAATCTTTCGTATCCGATATTGATATTGGTTTTAGGCAAAGCTTGATTCCTTCCAGCACGAACTTGATAGAACGGTAAAAGAAATCTCGGAAATGTCAGGTCAGCATCACCAGCAATTCTGAAGTAATTGTTTAGTTGAGTATTTAGCTGTTTACTAGCCAACTGAAAGTCATAACCAGTATTGATACCTAATTTAAGAATTTCGGCTCTTTTAAAAAGGTTTCTATTTAGCCAGTTGATACCTAACTGCGTACCCGCCAAATTATTTGAGCGAGTTAGGAAGTTTGTTTCCGCCTGCAAAGATTTCTTTTTAAGCGAGGTTAGGTCATAGATTACATTTATTTGTGCTGAATCTGAACGATTGACCATTTCAAAGCGATTTTTTACGAATTTGAAATTTCGCAAATTTATCAATCTCGAAAGAGAAGCATCGTGTGTTTGACTACTATATAATCGGCCACTTCTGAAGCCAATGGCATCGTTAAATACTTTTGGATTATAAGAATATTTTGGTTGGAAAACTTTTAATCCTTTACGAATTTGTATCAATTTCCCAGAACTATCGGGCGTATCAATGTACACTTGTATATCTTTAATCGAATATTGTTTGAGCGAAGTTTGAAGAATATTAGGCTTTAGTTCGACGTATAAATCAACTTTACACTTGTTTTGATTGGTATCTGCTTTTACAATTAAGAAGTCTGGACGAAAATAGTAATAGCCATTGGTCTTTAGCACTTTATCAATGCGATCTCTTTCCAACTTAACTAGCTCAAAGCGATAAGGCTCACCAACTTTTAATAGACTATTTTCCTTAGTTTTTAGCAGATTTAGAGAAAAGATGGAACTATCTTTCTTTACAAATTCAACTTTATCAATGGTGTAGCGTGGTTTTACATGGGCTATATAGACAGCTTCAGATTTCTTTCCTTTGATTACTAACTCTCCAGTAGCCGTTGAACGAAAATAACCTTCATTGTTGAGATAATTACTAATAATATCGGTGTTAATTGTCACGGCTCTTTTACTGGCCAATACAGGGGCTTCACCAAAACGTTTTCTAAACCACTGACGAAAACCTTTCTCTGATTTGGGTTTTCCAATAACTGAATAAAGCCATAATTTGTAAGGAAAACCCATGATGGTGCTATTCGGCACTGGCCGAATGATGGTTATTAATTGCTCATTCAGAAATTTAACTTGTTTGCTATTGAGGCTCGAATCGGCAATCGTTTTTACTTTAGCACCTGTATAAAGACTTTCGCCTTCGGGAATATATTTATTCACCGAACAAGAAGAAAGCAAGAAAATAAGTCCCCAAAAACATATATTTTTAGTATAAAAGAATATGTTTTTGGGCTTTTTTACAAAGTTATTTTCTATCTGCTTTGTTCTCATTTCTTCTTTTCAAATAGTTCTTTAAAATACTCATAGTCGAGCGTTAGTGTGAATGCTACGCCCGTTTCTACTACAAAGCCATCAAGAATCGCTTGATATTGGTTTTTACGATAAGCACTAAATAGATAGCGGCCATCTTTACTTAAACTATAATTTAGGGCGATATTATCGACAATTTCAGTTGAAGCGGCCGTTGAACCAGTTGTATTTTCAAGCTGGAAATTTCTACCGATAGCAATTTTTAGGCGGTCGTTTAAGAATGCCTTGCTTAAACCCACATTCAAATCTGTACGAGCCTTATTACCCGCATCTGTGTTGAATGAAGTTGAGTTGAGGTTAAAATCAAGTTTAATGCCCTTAATTAAATCACCAGCTAAAAGATTAAGTTGGTCGGTTAATAATTTGCTAACACTTTGTCGGGCTATGGCTTCTGGATTAATGCCTGAGAAAAAATCGCTTGATTGTTCACCCAAAAACTTATTTAAAACAAGCAAAGCAAATACTTGCTTGTTCATATCAACTGGATTTTGAGAGAGGTTTTTGAGATAACCATCTTTTTCAATTTCAGTGATAGCTTCTGAAGGGGCATTTTCTGCTACTACAATTTTGAAATCAATCGTAGGATTTGATAAATTTCCACTCATTGATAATTGTACCTCTAAAGGTATTTTGCCAACCACTTTGGTACTGGTTGGAGTTCGAGGAACCTCCGCTTCAATTTTATATACTGCTGTAATATCAACTTGGGCCTGCATTGGGTCGCCTGTCCATAGGAGTGTGCTACCTTTTTTGATGTTAAATTCTTTTTTCAAAAACTGAAACGATAAGTCGTAGCTTCCAGAATTTAGTTCATAAAGGCCAAGTACATAAGGTTGTCCATTAGGTGTAATACCCGTGTTGAGCTGTGCATTCCCTTTAACTTTAATATTATCGCCATTGAGTTCGTCAACGATTATTGTTAATTGAGACTTGTCATCTACTTCAACATTGAGTGAAATTTCTTCTACAAAATCGTAGGTAGTTGTTGTTGCAACTGAATCAGTTTTTTCTTTTTCCTCAACTTTTGAATTTTTGAGGTTGACAAATTCAACAATACCGTCAGTTTCGGCTTTATCTATTTCTCGGTCGGGGAGAAGTACTGTAATATCGCTTCCTTGCTTCACTTTAACGCTCCCTTCAACTGCTGGTTTTGTACCTGCACCTTTGATGTTGAGGTTTGCATCTACGAATGCTTTTCCATAAAAGAAATCATTATCTTTTCTACTACCATTTAACACCATGAAGTTCTTGGTGTCGATATTTAGTTTGTAATTAAAATCTGGAATGTTTTGCAGCGAAAGCGTACCATTAACATTCATTTTTTGCCCAAGCGAATCGGCAATTATGAATTTATTGAAATTAATGACAGAATTATTAAAAGCCATTGCCTGATTTTGGATTCGATAAATAGCCCCTAGTTGAGTGAGACTAAACGAAACGGTATCGAATTTAATTTGCCCATCGAGTGTAGGTTTACTTGGTTCGCCCCTAAGTGAAAGTAAACCTTTCAAATTTCCACGGGCATTTTTAAGTTGACCAAAACTAAAGGCTTCAACGGTTTTTGCCCCGATTCTTTGAATATTTATTTTAAAATCAAGCGGTTTCTTTTGCTTTAAGAAATAGCTTCCATTGACTTTTATATCATTATTATTATTTAAAATAGAAGCTAAAACATTGATTTTTTCAGAAGTTTCGTTGGCGGCATTTACCTTTAAGTCACCAATCGGGATTTGAGTAAAGACAAAGTTCTTAATTCCTAAATCACCCGTAAATTCTGGCGAATTCGTATAGTCTGTTAATATAAAAATTCCGTTGAGTTTTCCGCCTGCTAGGCTTGAATCTTGGGTGGCAATGGTTACAAATGGCTTAATTTCAAGGCTATCAATTTTTATATTCAATGGAGAATTTGGTTCTATACTTTGGCTGTTAATTGCAATGCTTTGCTTGCCTTGCATAAGCCTTAGGTTATTCGTGTAAATACCTTTGGAGCTATATTCCAAATACCCACTTGAATCTGTTTCCCATGGTTTATAGTCGATCAATGTGCCTTTTTCGGCTAAATATAATCTTAGCTTTTTATCAATAGAACGAAGATTTGCTCCCAAACCATAACGATTATTGTTGAGCGAATCTTTCGTCAGGAGATTGATTCCCAGTATATTATCTGCTACTTTTCCTCCAATAAAAATTCTTCGAAAACGATAATCACCATAAATTAATTGAGCGACATTTCCTTCGTATTCACCTTTATTATTGGCTCCAATAATCTTAAATCGAGCATTTTCTACACTTGAAGTATCGTAAGCTACTTTGGGAATAAAAAGATTGGCTTGAAGGGTAGTATCTTTTAAATTATTTATCTGAGCCTGAAAACTAATAGTATCTAATTGGCTTATACCATCTACAAAACTCTTAATAATTGGGTGATTGTTAAGCTTGGCATTGATACTGAAATTGTAGGGTGTTGTAATTGGCTTATAAGAAATATCGGGCAATGTGAAGTATTTATTGACTTCTGTTAAAAGAATATCACTTAATTGCGTATAAATGAACTGTCCATCAATTTGAGCATTTAAAAATGGGGATATAAGCGTGATATCCCTTTGGCCATTCGTATTGCGAATGTCAAAGTCGATAGCATCTAAAGGAATACTCTTGCCATTTTTTTCTATGATTGCGTTATGAATTGATATTTGACCCAAAGGATTTTCTGGGTTTGTTGACGACATATTCATTTGAATATCGCCTTTGATTCGTAGTGGTTCTGTGTAAAGATTGAGTTTTTTTAAATCAAGTTCTGCAATATTGACAATTCCTTGAATAGCAGGGTACTCTTCTGATAAGTTGACTCGTGTATTTAGAACAATTTTAGCATTTTCATCTTTGAGCGAAGCATTAAAATTGGCTATTTTATCTTTTACCGAACCCTTAATGCTTAAATTATTATACTCATAACCTTTGATAACGGCTTTTTGTGCTGTACCATCAATGATTGCATTCATTGTTTTAGGGTCGAAACCATTGCCTTTAACAGTTGCATCGAGCGTAAGTTTACCTACGTTTTCGGGTTGTTTAGTAAGTTTTCCAAAGTCAAACTCTTGAAGGATGATTCGACCATCATAGCTTTGATTTTTATCGGCAGTAATGTTTTTCAATATGCCTTTAAATGCACCTCCTCCTAAATCCGAATCTAATGAAGCATCGAGTTGAAGGTTTTGTATTCCACCTTTAATTTTTCCTTCTAAACGCACAAATTGTGGGAGTTCAATACTTTTAGGAATCGTACTATCGCCCGCTACACTCAGAATCTCATTTTTTGTTAGGCTTAATTCTCCTAATTCAATATCGACGGCTAGTTTATCAGTATTTGGCAAACCTTTAATTTTACCTTTTGCCTGTAAACGAGCTTCCCCAAATCCTTCAACCACCATTTTTGAAATGTCAAGGTCATTTACTTTACCACTAATTATCCCATCGGCTTTGATTATTTCGTTGTCTTTTTTCTTAAAAGCTTGATTATTAGCTAAATCAGGAACTAAAGTCAATAAATCACTGATTGCAATTTGGCTTTGTTTTAAATTGAGCTTGATACCGATGTTTCCCAAGTTTCTACTGAAATCTTCAATAGAGCCATATTGCATTTGTAGCTCGTTTTGAAGAAGCGTATGAGGGGTTTTTATAAGTAATTTTTTTAGTGTTATGGCTTTGTTGGTATAGCTAAAATTTGAAGAGATATTTTGAAGCCAAAGACCGCTTTGTTCTTTAAAGGTAGAATTTTTTAATTCACCTGAAATTTGTTGGTCACTGAAGATAAATTTGTTCAGTTGAAGGTCTATCCCTGAAAGATTTATATGGGAGGGGTCAAGGCCTTTCGTTTGCCTTGCTGCATTATTATCATCGTAACGAATATTAGTATTTTTTACAGCGAATTCACCAAGATTTAAAATCCATGGTTTAGATATTGCCGAATCTGATGGAGTTTTGCTTGGATTATCAACTTGGACTTTCTTTTCAAATTCAACAAAAACAACGGCATTATTGATAGAAATTTTAGACAATGAAATTTGCTGACTCGATAAATATATCTTTTTACCCTCTACTTTTATTAAATCAATATTTCCTCCACTCTTGATTCCATCAGTTTTACTTGAGAATAACCAATTGATATTTTTTAAATTAAGTTTTCGAAAATTAATGTCTAAAGTATCAGCAACTAATTTTGTTTGGGTATTTGCTGGAGACGATTTCCGAGCAGGTTCGTAAAGATTGACAATGAATGAGGTATTTTCTGCAATTGCATTACCTAAATGATATTGAGATTTAAGAAGGCTAAATTTATCGAAACTACTTTCGAACTTGCCAATATTAGCATCGGCATCGGTGCCTATAACTGCATCTTTGTAGGTAAGGTGTACGTTTGTGAGTTTGACTTTCCGCATACCCATATTAAACGGAGTTGCTTTAGTACCTGTATTCCCAGAATCGAAGGCTTTTAATATAAAGCTAAAATTGAAAGTGGTATCGGGCAGCGTTCGGTTAACTTTTAATCTAATGCCTTCAAGTTCAAATTGATTAATATTTGCTTCATTGCTGAGCAACGCCATCATGTCGATGTCAAGATAAAGCCGTTTTCCTGAAACTAATGTGTCTTTACTTAGGTCTTCGATATAGACATTTTCGAGAGAAATCCAGTCGGGGATATCAAAACGAACTTTTCCAATTTCAACTTTTGTCTGAAGTTTGTTTCGTAAGTACGAAACGATTTCTTTCGTCAGAAAATCTTGCCCAGTAGGTGATTGCAAATATAAAAATATTCCACCGACGAGAAGAAAAATCCCAACTAATATCCATCCTATTATGTGGAGCAATCGTTTCATCAACACAAATTTAACTCAAAATACGTATTTTTAACGAAGAATAACCGCTCTTCGCATGAACTTTTTGATTTTATTTCGAAAATATTACACTTTTGTGTAGCTTTTATAAAGTCAAAAAAACTATGCCAGTAAAAAAACATTAAACTTTTAAAGAAATTGAGCTTAAAAAATAAAAAAGTCATATTAGGAGTATCGGGAAGCATCGCTGCGTATAAATCTGCTTTATTGGTGAGACTTTTGGTAAAAGAAGGTGCAGAAGTGAAAGTAATCATGACCGAAGCTGCCAAAGATTTTATCACACCGCTAACTTTATCTACACTCTCAAAAAAAACAGTTATATCCAGTTTTACAAAAGGTAATACTGGTGAATGGAATAACCATGTAGAGTTAGGTTTGTGGGCCGATGTAATGATTATTGCTCCCGCTTCGGCGAATACTTTAGCAAAATGTGCCCACGGAATCGCTGATAATTTATTGATAGCCACGTATTTATCTGCTAAGTGCAAAGTGTTTTTTGCTCCAGCAATGGATTTAGATATGTACAAACACCAAAGTACGCTCGAGAATTTAAAGAAGCTTGAATCTTATGGTAATCAAATTATTAATGCAGAGTTCGGAGAATTAGCAAGTGGTTTGGTTGGAGAAGGCCGATTGGCGGAACCAGAGCAAATTGTACATGAACTTAGTCGCTATTTTGCAGGAATTGCTATTTTGAAAGGCAAAAAAGTACTTATTACAGCAGGTCCTACTCAAGAACCAATTGACCCTGTTCGATTTATTAGTAATCATTCTTCTGGTAAAATGGGGTTTGCGATTGCCGAAGCTTTTGAAATGGCAGGTGCTGATGTAACCCTTGTGAGTGGGCCAGTTGCTATTCCAGCACCCAAAGGAGTAAAACTTGAAAAAGTACAATCGGCTCAGCAGATGTTTGAAGAAACCACTAAATATTTTGCAGAAAGTGAAATTATAATACTTTCGGCGGCCGTGGCTGATTATACACCGCTTCACGTAGCCGACAAAAAAATCAAGAAAAAGGAAGATGTTTTCAATATCGAACTTACAAAAACTACCGACATAGCTGCAACATTAGGTATGCAAAAAAAAGCTGGTCAGATAATTGTAGGCTTTGCTCTTGAAACAGATAATGAGTTTGAAAATGCCAAAGGAAAACTCGAACGTAAGAATTTTGATTTCGTTGTTTTAAATTCTTTACAAGATAGTGGAGCTGGATTTCGTTATGATACAAACAAAATAAAAATCATTGACCGTGAAGGTAATATATATGATTTTGAACTAAAATCTAAAAAGGAAGTAGCACAAGATATTATCGCAACCATATTACAAAAATTATAGTGAAATTCGAGTAATTTAGCGATAATCTGTTTAAAAATTCAATGAAAAAACTAATATTTTGGGCCTTAATGGCAAGTTTTACGGGAAGTATTGCCCAAGAACTGAATTGTAATGTAACTATTGTGTCTGACCAGTTGCAATCTCAACAGTCGGCTGAAAAACAGGTTTTTGTAGATATGAAAACTGCAATCAGCGATTTTATGAATGGTAAAAGATGGACAAACGATATTTATAGCCAAGAAGAGCGAATTAAATGTAATTTGATTATTACATTTACGAAGTCGCCTCAACAAAATGTCTATCAAGGTAATGCCCAATTTCAGGTCATTCGTCCAGTGTTTAATACTACTTATGAGACAATCCTTTTAAGTTACGTTGACCGAAACTTCAATGTTTCGTTTACACCAGAAGACCGACAAATGAATTTTAATGAGTTGAATTTTACAAATAACCTCACCTCAATTTTAGGATTTTATTCATTAATTGCTCTAACAGTTGATTATGATTCATTCGGTAAATTAGGGGGAAATCCATATTTAACACGTGCTTATAACATCGCCAATTTAGCAGCGAGTGCTGGGCAGAGTGGTTGGGAACAATCGGGTGACCAACGTAATCGTTATTGGTTGGTAGAAAACTTGCAAAATCAACAATTAGCTCCATTCAGAGATGGTATGTATAATTATCATCGTTTGGCTTTAGATAACTTTACTACCGACCCCGTTGGTGGACGGAAGCAGGTGATGGATATGCTCTCTTCAATCAAAACTATGCAACAATTAAAGGCTAATTCGGTATTAATAACGAGTTTTTTGAACGCTAAAAACCAAGAAATGGTAAACATCTTTTCTGAAGCAACCAAAGACGAAAAACAAAAAGCATTTCAATTATTATCGGCAGTTGACCCTTCAAAGACCGAACTTTACAGAAAGTTGGTCAAGTAAGAGACTTCATAGAAGCAGGAGTCATCCAGAATTATAAGCACAAAACTTAAATCAGTGATGTTTATTTCAAAATTACGGATGACTCTTGTTTTATTACTCATCCCAAAGATTTGCCACGGTGTAGTCACTTCCTGCCAAACACCAGAAATCTCCTTTGATATAGCGATAATGTTTATCTAAATCGCCCATAGCTGCCAACTGGGCAGTGTTGAGTTCAATATCAGCAGCGGCTAAATTTTCAGCTAAACGTTGAGGATTAACCGATTTAGGAATAACTGAAGTTCCTCTACAAACGGCCCATGCAAGCATTACCTGTGCCGGTGAGCAACCAATTTCGGAAGCAATAGAGATGATTGTTTGATTCTCAAATAGTTTTGGTTCTCCCACTGAAATCCTACTGGCAGGTCTATCTGCCGAACCAAGTGGACAATAGCCAGTAAGGAAGATATTATTTTCGTTAGCAAAATTTAGAATAGCTTTTTGTTGGAGAAATGGGTGAAGTTCAAGCTGTAAAACTTCTGGGCAAACTCCAGTATCGTCGGTAATTTGTTTAATTTTCTTGATACTAAAATTTGAAACACCAATGTGCTTGGTTAAGCCTTTGGTTTGCAAATCAATCATTCCTATCCAAGTTTCTGTGAGTGAAACTTCGTTGAGACTTACCAAGTGCTCTCCGTTTTGAGGATAATCAATATCATTTCTGAGTACAATTGGCCAGTGTATCAGATACAGGTCGAGATAATCCAACTGTAAATCACGAAGCGTAATTTCGATAGCTCCTTGAATATCTTCTTTTCTGTGTCTATTATTCCAAAGTTTTGAAGTTATCCAAAGTTCTTCTCTCGTAACTTCTCCATTTTGTATGGCATCGGCAAAAGCTTGACCAATTTCTGCTTCATTGCCATAGATAAAAGCACAGTCAAAATGTCTGTAACCAATCGTTATGGCTTCTCGAACCGCTTTATAAACTTCTCGTTTGGCCGATTTCCATGTGCCCAAGCCTAATGCAGGCATTTTATCACCATTACTAAAACTAAAATATTTCATAAATTTTGGTTTAATATTCGATTAAAAACACAAAGTACACAAAGGGTTACTTTGTGTACTTTATCATTAAACTAAAGTTTATTGGCTTTGTTTAAATTTATGCTTGATCAATATCCCCATTTTTTCATGATTGCTAAATCTTCTTTCATACAATCTAATGGAGCTTTGCCTTGATAAGATTCTTGTTCAATGATAAATTGAGTTGTACCTCCCGATTTTTTACCCATATCAATAATTTCTTTCACACCGATTACGCCTGTTCCGAGAATCGCACTTTCCCAACCGCCATGTTCTTTTTCGCTCTTGATTTCGTCTTTCACGTGCATCAATTCAAATCTGCCCGGATATTGTTTCAATAATTCAGCGGCACGTCCACCACCACCATACATATTACCAATATCCAATTGTTGAGCCACTAAACTTGGGTCGGTATTTTGAAGCATAATGTCATACACTTTTACACTACTCAACTTCAAGCTAAATTCAAAATCATGGTTGTGATAACCAAATTTCATTCCTGATTTTTTACACAATTCACCAGATTTATTAAACACCTCCATGAAGCGTTTCAAATCATCGAAATTTTTGCGTAAGCTTACATCTAACCAAGGACTAACGACATATTTTTGTCCGCAAATGGCAGCATCTTCTATTGTATATTTCCAAAGGTCAGTAAATTCACCTTTACCTTCATCCCAGTGTTGCTTGCCCATTACGGTATGACCACTTGGCATTTTTAGGCCTAAGTCATCTAAGATTTTACGGAATTCTTTAGCAGTATAACCATAAAATTTACGGTCGATATAATTGGCATGTTCTACGTGGGTATAGCCCATTTCAGCCAATTTCTTTAAACTACCAAGTGGGTCTTTTTTCATGTCCTCTCTAATTGAATAGAGTTGGACACCCACCACATGTTTTGCTTTTTTGTTGGCAAATAAATCGCTTGAAAAAGCGGCAGTGCCAGCCAATGCTAATGCACCTTTTTGAAGAAATTCTCTTCTTTCCATAGTTTGTCGTAGGTATTATATAGATTGAATTTTAAATGTACGAATTTTATAAATAGGGCAAAACCTAAAGTTTGATTAAATCTACTAATTCTTCGCTCATAAATTGATATTCATCAGGAATATCTAAGACAATTTATTCTTTTTCATCGACCATCGTAGCAAATGTTTGTTTGATAAGCTATTTATGTTTCACCACTAATTCAAACTGAAATATAAAAGCTAATTTATCAATAATAGAAATTGATTATGAGACTAAGTTTATCATTGATTGCTGTCTGCTTTAGCTTACGGTTGAAAATGAGACCAATGAATAGATTTTAGTCAAATGTCTTGGTCTAAATTTGGAACGATTTTAATTTTACTATTATCCGTCAGCTAAAGTAAACGGCAATGAATTTTAGTAGAAATCTTACTCCTTCGTTACTACCTCATCTAAATTCATCATAGCATTGGCGGTTACTGCCATTGCCGCTAATGAAGGGGAGGTATCTGAGCGTCCAAAGAATTTATAGGCTTCAATTGGATTTTTCTTATATAGTTGCTCGGTTTGGCGATAAAGTTTAGTCAAAATCTCTAATTCTTTACCATCAATATCTCGCATCATGATGGTATTAAAACCCGCTTGAATTTGTTGTTCGGGACTTTTCCCTTTCTTTATCATACTTTTAGCCAATTCTTGAGCCGCTTCAACATAAACTGGGTCGTTGAGAGTAACAAGTGCTTGTAAAGGCGTATTGGTTCTTAATCTCCTTGATTGACAAAACTCGCGTGTTGGTGCATCAAACGACATCATAGAAGGGTAAGGAGAAGTTCGTTTCCAAAATGTATAAATTGCTCGGCGATGTTTATCTTCGCCATTGGAAGTATTCCAAGATTCTCCACTCCAAGGCGATTGCCAAAGTCCATCGGGCTGGTATGGCATAACACTTTTACCGTACATTTTCTTAGAAAGTAAGCCACTTACTAGTAATGCTTGGTCGCGTACTTGTTCGGCAGTTAGGCGGATTCTGGGTCCTCTAGCCAAAAGCTTATTGCTTGGGTCTTTTTCAAGTAAATTTGGTGTTACTTCCGAAGACTGTCGATATGTACCTGACATTACCATCATTTTTAAGAGTTTCTTGACACTCCATTTCATATCTTCTTGAAATGTTATAGCCAAATAATCGAGTAGTTCAGGGTGTGTAGGTGAAAAGCCTTGTGTTCCAAAATCTTCGACTGTTTCCACAATTCCTGCCCCAAAAAGTTGTTCCCAAAAACGGTTTACTATGACTCTTGAGGTAAGCGGGTTTCGGCCATCTACCAGCCATTTGGCAAATCCTAAACGATTTTTAGGATAATCCTTAGGCATTGGTGATAGGTATTTTGGTACATCAGGTTTTACTTCTTTCCCCTTTACAAGCCAATTGCCTCTTTCAAAAATATGTTGTTTTCTGGCTAAATCACCACTTCCTTCAATTAAAATCGGACTGTAATCTGCTTTAGCATTTAGTATTTCTTTGTATTTTGATTCAAATGATTGATAATCAGGTGTTTCTGTAAATGTTTCTTGGAAGGCAACCCATTTAATTTGTAACCATTCTTTCGGTGTTTTAGGGTTTGTAAAAACAAAATACAAGTCATGTTTACCCTCCAATTTTGGTAGGTTATAAATCATCACCGTATCACGTGTTTTAAAAATAGGAATCGTTAGCAGTACTTTACCATTTAAGGCATTGTCACGGATGAGGAGTGTCCCCTTTTCATTTCCGGTATTGAATGTCATGAGCATTCGGTTTTTGTTCGTAAGCGTTACGTTCTTTAGTCTTCCATAACCAGTATGCTGTAAACCTAAATATTTGGCATCGAGAAGGGTAGAAGTTACTGGTGAAAGTTGCTCAATATCATGCGAGTTAAACTTAGGTTCTAAAACCTTTACGAATTTTTCAAATTCATTGACTTTTTGTGTTGAAGTTTTACTCAAAAGCCATCTTTTTATTTCTTGAATTTTGGTCGAATCTTCTTTTTTATAAAATCTCAAATACGGGGTTTCGCTCACCACATCTTCATCACGGGTATTATTGAAGAACGCCATTGATTTATAATATTCTTCATGTACGAAAGGGTCATAAGGATGGGTATGGCATTGTACACAGGCCATTGTTGTTCCTTGCCAAACGTCAAAAGTGGTATTCACTCGGTCGATTTGAGCCGCAATCCTAAATTCTTCATCTACTGTTCCACCTTCATCGTTGGTCATTGTATTTCTATGGAAACCAGTGGCAACTAATTGATTATCAGTTGGATTTGGCAATAAATCGCCCGCCAGTTGTTCAATCGTAAATTGGTCGAAAGGCTTATCTTCGTTGAAAGCTTTTATTACATAATCTCTATAACGCCAAATATTTCGGTAAACATCTCGCTCATAACCTTTAGTATCAGCATAGCGGGCTAAATCAAGCCACATGGCTGCCCATCTTTCACCATAAGCCGATGAAGATAATAATTTATCAACTACTTTTTCGTAGGAATTCTCTGACTCATCTTGCAAAAATTCTTGTAGCTGTTTTTCGGTAGGAGGAAGGCCCGTTAAATCTAAATAAACTCTTCTGAGTAAAGTCCCTTTTTCTGCTTCTGACGAATGGGTTAGTCCTTCTTTTTTTAGTTTATCCAAAACAAAATGGTCGATTTCATTTTTGGCAAATCTTGTTTCATCGTCCTTGAAAAGACCAATTCTTGCAAAAAATCCGCCAACTGAAGGTACATCAGGTTTTTCAGGTTTCTGATATGCCCAATGTTCACCCCATTTAGCTCCATTATCAATCCATTTTTTGAGTAATTGGATTTCTTCTGTTTTGAGAGGTTCTTCATTTTTGGGCATTCGCTCATCAATATCACTGGAAATGAGTCTTTTATAGAATTCTGAATTTTCAGCATCTCCCGGAATAATGGCAATTTTACCCGATTTTCCTTTCGTATTGAGTGCCTCGTGTGGAAATAAAAAGCTTAGATTAGCAGCTTTTTTTACTCCGCCGTGGCAGGCCACGCAATGTTTATTTAGAATTGGCTTGATTTCAGTATTAAAGTCAACATCATCACTAAACGGATTGAAGCTAAAAGCCATAGTGCCAACTATAACAGCTATACTAAGGCCACCAATGATAATGGTCGAGGATTTCATAGTTTTATTTAATAAGCGGGTGAAGCTTTACAAATTTACAGTTTTCGTAAGAAAAACATATATTTTTTTCATTAGAAAAATTAAATTCCAAAATATCATCATTAAATTTAACCATTCGACACCATCTTTTCCTTGGATGACATGAATTGGTTTGTAGGAATGTAGGAAACCCCAAAAATTTGCTTCGTATTTCGGATGAATAAAAACATTTCGAAATCATTAAACAATCAAAAACATCAACCATGAGCGATTTTTTATCAAAATTGAAAGGACTTTTTATCGTAACTACTCCAGCCGAACAACAAGTCAATTCGACTGACAATAAGCCTACCGCCAACAATACATCACAGCCAGCTCCAGCCACTCTTGCAACTGCTCCAGTTACAGCAACTGGGAAGGTTTCTGACAAGTTTTACGAGATTCTTTTTGGTGCAATGGAAACGAATAATCAACCCGGATTTGATTATTTAGAGTTCAAAAAGTCATTACAGACTTTGGCTAAAATGCCAATGGATGAAGCTACTCGTTATAGCTCGGCTTATGCGGCGGCTCAAGCGATGGGAGTTTCTAATCAGCAGTTGAATGATTCTGCACAGTTTTATCTGAATATCCTAAAAGCGGAAGATGCAAAATTTCAAGAATCGGTTAATCAACAGCGACAAAAACAGATTGGAAGTAAAGAAAAAGCCATTGCTGACCTTGATGCTACCATTAAAGCCAAAGGCGAACAAATTGCCAAGCTTACGCAAGAAATAGCAGCACATCAGGAAGATATGTCTAAAATGAAAGCAGAAATTTCTGATGCTGTAGTGAAAATAGAGACTACCTTAAGTGATTTTCATGCAACTTACAGCGATTTGGTAGGACAGATTGGAGAAGATGTAGAGAAAATTAAAAAATATTTAAAGTAAATTATCAAAGAAATACCTAAACCAAAAGAGAATCGCCCATTCTTTTCATGGTTATCAATCATCAAATAATAAAACTCCTGTTGGGCAAGGAGGAAACAAAACAATGGAATTACAAGATACAAAACCAAAATCATTTTGGAATCGTCCAGAGGGCACTACAGGAATGTTATTTGCGGCTGGACTAACTCTGGGTGGTGGTTATTTATTGTACCAAGCATTACCCTTTTTAATTACTTTGGCCTCTAATACGCTTTATTTAGCAGGTATTTTAATTGTGTTAGCGGCCTTGATTTACATGATTCTTGATCCTAAAATGCGTAATCTGATTTTTTATATTTATAAGAGTATCATGCGTTGGGTTACAGGACTTTTTATACAAATTGACCCTATCGGCGTTCTAAAAACATACATCGATGAGTTGCAAGGAAATCTTGGTAAAATGAATCAACAGATTTCGAAGCTTAAAGGTCAAATGATTAATTTGAAGACAATTATTGAAAATAATAAGAAACAAATTCAAAATGATTTAAGCTTGGCGAGTAAAGCCAAAGAAACTGATAAACAAGCTATGATGGTGCTGAAAGCACGTAAAGCAGGCCGTTTGCAGGAGTCGAATATGAAACTCGATGATTTGTATAAGAAAATGGAAATTCTTTACAGAGTATTGGGTAAAATGTATGAAAACTCAGAAATCATGCTTGAAGATATTAAAGACCAAGTAGTGGTAAAAGAGCAAGAACGTAAAGCCATCCGTGCGAGTCATTCAGCGATGCGTTCGGCGATGAATATCATGAATGGTAATAAAGACCAACGTCAAATGTTTGATATGGCCATGGAATCAATAACTGATGATGTGAGTCAAAAAGTAGGAGAAATGCAGCGTTTCATGGAAGTATCAGCGAATTTCATGGATTCGATAGACCTCCAAAATGGTGTATTTGAAGAAGATGGTTTGAAAATGCTTGAAAAGTGGGAGAATGAGGGGGTATCCTTATTACTCGGCGATGATAAAAAAGCATTACTTTCTGGCGGAAGTGGTTCATCAAGTAAATCATCTGGTAATCAGTATGATAAGTTGTTTGAATGATAATTAAAAAGGCTGCAATTTAAATTGCAGCCTTCTTTTATCTCATTACCTCTACAAACTTTCCATCTTGGTATTTGATAATAGGTACTATCTGATTTTCGTTTGAACCATTAGTATAATCAAATCCATCTAAAGTGTAGCCTTGCGTATATTCAATGGCATTAAGATGAGTTCTTAAGTAGTTTTTACCTGTATGGAGCATTCTTCCATAAAACAATAATATATCATAACCCCAGTAGCTATAAAACGAAGGAGCAATATTTTGTTCATTAAAGTAAATGCTTCTAAAATTTTTTACTTCTTCTTTATCACGGTTTACATAATCTAACTTTATCAAATAAAGGTCTCGATTAAATATATTCAACGATGCTCCTTCAAAATCAAAGGCTGATGAGGTGGCAATAATTGGTGAGTTGATTTTCTTCTTATCAAGAGCACTAATAATTTTCCCGCCAAAAGTTTCTTCACTCCCAGATACGAAAACGTGACTGGGCCTACGACGAGTATCAATATCTTCAGCGTTTAAAAATTTCTTTATTGTAATCACTTCTATTCCTGCACTAATAGCTTTATCGCGATAGGCATATGCAAATGTAGAATCCTTCCGAGTATTCCCGAAATAAATAGCTACCGTACGTCCGATTGATTGATTTTTTACATATTCTAATGCTTTGGCCGCTTGTGTTTCAAAAGAGGGTGACGCTAGAAAGGTATTTTTCTCATTAGTGATTAGCTGTTGATTGTTTGAAAGCGGATGAACTTGAATTACATCATTAGATTTTGCATAGTTATTAGCAATTTTATTAGCTTCAGGATAAAGCGGTCCTATAAGTAAATCAACTTGAGAGAATTGACTTTCATCTACTATTGATGAAATCGAGTTCGCATCACGGTCAATATCAAACGTTAATAAATTTACATTTATTTGTTCTGATTCGAGTTTGCTTTTTGCCAATTTCATACCAGCATATAAATCATAGATATATTGATTAGTACGATTAGCCTTTGCGGGGTCAAAATCATTTAAGCGAAACGGTAATAAAATAGCCACATTAACCACTCCTTTATTTTCGCGTTTGGCAGCATTTTTCTTAGCAGAATTAGCGTTTTCGCCTAAACTAAAGCGGTTGGTAAGTCGGTCAGAAAGTTCTAAATCTTCTTTGTTTACGTTTTTGCTTTTTTGAATATTATCAACTAAAAGCTGAGCAATTATTGGATTGTTGGGGAATTTTTGATTCAATAATTTAAGTTGCGTTCTATCAGAAACTTTACTAAAATGATAGTAAAGCATATTATCTAGGTCTTTCTTAAAAATTGGGGCAGTTATCCGATTTACATATTGCATACCTTCATCTATATTATTATCAGAAAAGGAGGCATTGGCGTATAGATAATAAGCTTCATCAATTTTATCCCAATCTGGATAGCGTTCAAATAATTGACGAAGATAGACTCTAGATTCGAAGAATTTATTTTGTTTGAAAGAACATAAAGCGTGGTAGAAATGGGCGTATGGCACCATCGCATTGTTATATTTTCGATGTGTGAGTGGAGTTAGCTCATTTTGTGCCTCAATGTATTGTTGGCTTGCGTAGAGTTGTACGGCCTTCTTGTATTTTAGGGCATATTCTCTCTCCGAAAGCGTAGCTTGTTGGGCCAACAATGCCTTGGATAGGAGCAAAAAAATGAAAAGACAATAGCACCTTTTCATAGGTTAAATTGTTGTTTAGAAGCCCTTAAAAGCCCTCTCTTTTTATTAGAGAGGGCTTGGGGTGAGGTTATTACTTTTTCTTTTTCTTATCTTCGTTTTGTCCTTTACGATTCTCCTCTGCCATTTTTACCTGATTTTCCATAAACTGAGCAAACTTACCCTTTTTAGGTGGGTTTGACTTAAATTTAGTTCGGTTTTCATCTAAGATTTTACGAATCTTATCTTCATCAACGAAGCGACGTACAATTTGTTGTTGGGCAATTGTCACTACGTTTGAAACCAAATAATAAAAACTTAACGCCGCAGGAAAACTATTTAATACAAAGAAAAATACAAGCGGGAATACGTAGCTCATTTTCTTCATATCAATTGGCCCTGGTTGGTCAGGTGTAATTTGATTATTGTAATACGTAAATGCTAAACTTGAAATAGTCATTAATACTACAAATAAACTAATGTGGTTACCAATCAATGGCAAGTTTGTTGCCCAACTAATTGGGTAGTCATACGTTGAAAGGTCGGATGCCCATAAGAAATTTTTCTGACGGAACATAACCATGTTCGGGAACAAGAAAAACACCGACATCAAAATTGGCATTTGTAAAAGCATTGGTACACAACCACTAAGCGGATTCACACCAACTTGCTGATAGAGCTTCATTTGCTCTTGTTGCATTTTTACTTGGTCATCGCCAACTTTTTCTTTGATAATGGCCAACTCAGGAGCCAATATACGCATTTTAGCGGAACTAATATACGATTTGTAAATTAAAGGCGTAAGGATTGTTTTTAGAACCAATACTACTACGATAATCAACAAACCATAGTTGCTAATAAACGATTCAGCAAGTTTAAAAAGTGGTACGAAAATGAAACGGTTGATAGGTTTGACAAAATCATAACCCAAGTAAACGTTTCTATGGAAACCATCGGCTACAACTTTTACTAAATCATAATCATTAGGACCGAAGTAGAAGCGGAAATTTCCTTTACCTGTTTTTAGGTCTGATACAGCTAAATTTGCATCAATTTCAACAGTTTTTACTACGTCTTGGCTATTTTCTGGAGTTAATGCTCTAAGCTTCGCTCCTGAAAGTGGTTGGTTTTTTGATACAAAACCTGTAACAAAATATTTTTGCTTGAATGAAAACCATTTGATTGGGTCTTCTAGGGTCACATCAGCATTTCCTGCCGAGTTTGCACCTAAATCATCAAAGTCATCTTCTTTTGCATTCCAATAGTTGATTTGAGCAGACTTGCGGTTTTCAGCAATATCATGTTCTAATACTTTTAAATTATCTTGCCAAAAGAATCTTACTGGCTGATTTTGTACTAAAGCATCAACGCCTACAAAATTGAGGTCATAATCTATTGTATAGCCTTGGCCTTTGATGGTGTAAACTTGCTCAATGTATTGATTTTGGCCTAAATTTAAACGGAAAGAAACTTTTGTTGAGTCGCCCTCTTTTACAATTGTTGGCTTTGAGTCTGAAGTAAAGTATAATTTCTTTAAATCTACTTTCCCTTTATTGGTTTGTACTTCCAAACTCATATTTGAGCTTTTGCTATCAAATAATACTAAAGGATTTTTAGTTCCTTTCTGAAAATCAGCATACGTTGAATAATTCTTCAATACTGCTTCTTTAATTGAGCCACCAAGCGTGTTAAATGTAAATTTTGCATCTTGGTTTTCGATAACAATATCTTGAGCTGTGCCTACTGCCGCACTGGCAAAATCGCCGAAAGCGGCTTTGAGTGCAGTGGTATCATTCGATACATTTGGGGTAGCAATTGTTTTAGCCTCTGTTTTTTGAGCGACCTTCGCAGGCTGTTCAGGTGGGGTTTGTGGCATAAAATACATGTAGCCTGCCCACATACACATCAACAACACGATACCAATCAGCTGGTTTTTATCTACTAATTTTTCCATTAAAGTTTATAAATGCGTAAAAAAATATGATGGCAATAATTAGATTGCCGTTTTGTTTCACAAAATTCGCAAAGTTTAGTTATAAATCCTAATCAAGTATCTGACACTTAGACCGTTAATCATAAAATAGCCTTATAACATCAAAAAAACAATTGAGTCATAAGGCTATTAGGTATATTTTCTTAGATAATGCAAGTAAATTTTACATTTTAATAATGAAATTTAACGAGCAAAAGTCTAGATTATTTTTTCAATTTTGAATAATCGATGGCGGCTTTCACGAAGTTTACAAAAAGTGGATGAGGATTCATCACCGTACTTTTTAGTTCTGGGTGAAATTGTACACCTATAAAATAAGGATGATTCGGTAACTCAACGATTTCTACTAAACCACTATCTGGATTTATTCCTGAAATTACCATTCCTGAGGCTTCGTAGTCTTTTAAGTATTTGTTGTTAAATTCCCAACGATGGCGATGACGTTCGCTGATATTGGCTTTGCCATATATTTTACGAGCAAGCGTTTTATCTTTTATTTTACATCCATAGGCTCCTAAACGCATTGTACCACCTTTATCGGTAACACTTTTTTGTTCTTCCATTAAATCAATTACAGGAAATTGTGTTTCTGGGCACATTTCAGTTGAATGGGCTTCTGGTAAACCAATTACGTTGCGGGCAAATTCAATACAAGCCATTTGCATGCCTAAACAAATACCGAAGAATGGAATATTGTTTTCACGAACATATTTTACAGCCGCAATTTTGCCTTCAATACCACGTTCTCCGAACCCTGGGGCTACTAAAACCCCATCAAGCCCCTTGAATTTATTTGCTATATTATCTACTTTAAGACTTTCTGAGTGAATCCACTCGATAGTTACCTTGCATTTATTGGCTGCTCCAGCATGAATAAATGATTCGATGATTGATTTGTAGGCATCTTTTAACTCTACATATTTACCTACTAAACCAATTTTTACATTTTCTTCTGGATTTTTATATCTATTCAAGAATTCTTTCCAAGAAGCTAAGTCGGCGTCTTGGTCGTTGTAAATATCGAGCATATAAAGTACACGTTGGTCAAGACGCTCTTTTTGCATCAAAACGGGTACATCATAAATCGTTTCAGCATCAATAGCTTCGATAACCGAACTTTGCTCAACATTACAGAAAAGTGCAATTTTTCTGCGAATGTCAGATGGTAATGGATGTTCTGTACGACAAACGATGATGTCTGGCTGAACGCCCGATTCTTGCAACATTTTTACTGAGTGTTGCGTAGGTTTAGTTTTTAATTCACCCGCTGAACTTAAATAGGGAACTAATGTTAGGTGAATGGTAAGAAGATTGTCAGAACCCAAATCCCATTTAAGTTGGCGTACGGCTTCCACAAATGGCAATGATTCGATATCACCCACACAACCACCCAACTCAGTGATTACGATGTCATACTCGCCAGTTTCGCCTAATTGTAGAATATTACGCTTAATTTCGTCGGTAATGTGCGGAATTACTTGTACAGTTTTGCCCAAATAGTTGCCTCGACGCTCGTTGGTAATTACGTTATAATAAATGCGTCCTGTGGTCACATTATTAGCTTGTGAAGTTGGTACATTTAAAAAACGTTCGTAGTGGCCTAAGTCAAGGTCAGTTTCTGCACCGTCGTCGGTTACATAGCATTCGCCGTGTTCGTAAGGATTAAGAGTGCCCGGGTCAACGTTGATATACGGGTCAAATTTTTGGATAGTTACTGAAAGTCCTCTAGCTTGCAAGAGTTTGGCAAGAGAGGAGGCAATAATGCCTTTGCCGAGTGAAGATGTTACGCCACCCGTTACAAAAATATACTTTGGGTTGCGTTTGGGCCCGTTTACTGACATGAGTTTTTGGTCTTTGATTAACGGGATACAAAGTTACGGAATTTTGGTGGATTCTCGGAACTAAACTTTTATAACTTTTTGCAATGATTTTGTAAGTGTCTAACTATGAATGCTTTACTTACTTAGGTTTGTTTTAATGCAGTTGTAAATTAAGTTTTCTTCATACTTTTCTTCTACATTATTTTGCTTTCTTATAACCTTAATTTTAGATGGATACTCCTCTGAAGTATATTCATAATTATAGCTATAAGTAACTTCTCCGTTATCCGTATAAATTTTACTTAAAGTTGGATTGTTCTGATTTTGAAAGTAAGTAGTATTTTCTCCACCCGTAATTGCTGAAAATATTGTAAAATAAAGCATTGTATTTGCAAGTGAGGCATTAATGTATGGCGATTTGTGATTATCAAACTCAAGATTTTCTAATATTACTTTACTTGTATTGTTTTCAACGATATTGATTTTACGGATATTACCATTACCATCATATTCGATTTTTGTGACAATTATTTGGTCGAAAACTGGTAAATTCAAATCAATTCGTTCGGCTTGTTTTTGCGAGTTTGTATAAACTTTACTTTTGAGTTGAAAAGGCTTATTTCTACTATCTTTTCCAATAAAATTAATCATAGTAAGCGTCCCTTGGTTATCATAGCTATACTCCACGTAATAGGTGTCATCGAATGTACTGTTTACTTTCTTAGGTAAATTATTTTCGTAACTAATTTGGTTGAAATCTGGAAAGCCGTCGATTTTAATAATCTGGTTATCAGTATTATAGTTGAAGTTATAATTAATTCCATGCCCATTGTCGGCGGCTTTTAGGTAGCATATATTCTGAGTTGTTGTTTCTGTTGATGAGTTTGGTCTGATTAAAAGTTGAATTTCTTTATCGCCACATGAAAGCAAACAAACTGTTGTCAGTAAGCTGAATAAAAGTGCATATTTATTACTTGTAGAAAACATTAGTATGGCTTTTTTGAATTTATAGTGGCTATTTTAAACTAACAAACGCAATAATAATTTATTGTTTTGCTATTACAGTGTCTAACAATAAACTTGCCAATTATCTCAATACTTAAAATTAATTAACTATTTATACTAAAAATAAACACTTTAGCATCTCTAACTGTTAAAGATTTATTCAGATATAAAGTATATGATTACCAAAGAACAGTTGGAAATTTATCGTAAAATCGGAGATAAAGAGGCAGATGAAATTATTAAACAGCTGGTCGAAAATGAAGGTATTTCTAAACTTCGGTCACTTATTTCTTCCTTTTCCGATTATCAAAACCTTGATATTGATGCATATCCAGCTATTGTTGAAGCATTTTTAACAGAAAACTCTTCCTTCCCAGATTTCTACGATAAAAAGAAACTCATTCGTGCAACTGATTTTTACCAAGAAAACCAAGAGCATATCGGACTAATTTTAGGTCTTTATTCGCTCCCTTATTGTTATTTGGGGGCTGATGGAGCAAAGGTTTTGTATTTATCGGAGAGAATCAAAAATGATACACTTAAACGCCTGACAGAAACTGGTAATTTCTTGAAAGCAGTGATGAATTATGATAATTGGCAGAATAAAAAAATATTCATTATTTGTCTGAAAGTCAGGTTATTACATGCCTCTATTAGATACTTTACGATTCATAGTAATAAATGGGAAATGGCGTGGGGTTATCCAATTAACCAGGAAGATATGCTGGGTACAAATCTTGCTTTTTCATTGATTGTTTTACGAGGGATGGAAAGATTAGGTTTTACAGTAGATAAAGTTTATGAAGACGCTTATTTGAATACTTGGAATGTAATTGGGTATTTATTAGGCGTTGAGGAAAGCCTAAAGCCTAAAACTTATGTTGAAGCAGTGAAGATTGATAAAGCTATTGCAGAACATCAATTTCGTGAATCATTGGAAGGCCAAGCGTTAACCGCATCATTATTGAAAGTAGTTCGTTCGTTTGCCCCTAACAATTTAACTGCCGATTTATTGCAAGCTCAATCTCGTTTTTTGCTTGGTGAAAAATATGCCAAAATGCTTAAAATTAGCGAAACAAATATCTCAAACACTTTGTTGAAAGTATATAATACTACTTCGGCTTTGATGTCGAAAGTATTTTAATTAGTAGTATAAGTTTTCTACATAATTAAGTTTAGGTCCAAAAACTTTATCGCTTTAATTGACAGGTTAGAAACCTGTCCTACAAGATATGACACAAGAAAAAATAAGACAAGCATATACTGAATACATTCTTGAGCATGGTAAGCAGCCTGAGTCGGTTTATGCATTTTGTAAGAAATTGAAAATCAAAGAAGTTGATTTTTATGAGGAATATTCGGCTTTTCCACAAATCGAAGCTGAAATTTGGAAAAATATGTTTATCCAAGCTCGTGCTTCAGCTGAAAGAGAAGAGGTTTATCAAGGGTATTCGGTACGTGAAAAACTTTTGGCCTTTTACTATACTTGGATTGAGGTTTTGAAGAATAATCGTAGTTATATTTTAAAGTCATATGAAGGCTTTGATAAACCAATTTTTATGAAAAAAAATGTTGAATTGGTTGATTTCAAAACATCTTTCTATGATTATATCAATGAATTATTGCTTGAAGCCCGTGAGACTCGCGAGGTTGAACAACGTCCAATTCCGCAGTTAATGCAGCGTTATCCAGACTTATTTTGGTCAAAAACTCTTTTTATTCTTGATTTTTGGGTGAATGATACCAGTAAGTCTTTCGAGAAGACCGATACAATGATTGAAAAAACGGTTAATACCGCTTTTGACTTATTGGGCCGTTCGCCACTCGATTCTTTATTTGATTTAGGAAAGTTTATTTTTCAAAACAGAAAGTAACAACAAGTTTTTAACTTGTTATCGCAACATGAATTCACAAGAAAGTATTCCCACATCGAAAGTTGCTCGTGCTACGCAATTTGCAAAGGCTAGTGTGAAAGTAGGGGGTAACTATATCAAACATTACGGTAAGAAACTTTTTGACCCCTCGCTTACCAAAGAGCAATTACACCAAGAAAATGCTACCGATGTATATGAAACATTGAGTAATTTGAAAGGAAGTGCTCTGAAAGTTGCTCAAATGATGAGTATGGATAAAAACTTATTGCCAAGAGCATATACTGAAAAGTTTGCCATGTCGCAGTATTCCGCTCCGCCACTTTCAGCTCCCTTGGTAATCAAGACTTTCAAAAAGTACTTTGATAAATCTCCTTCTGAATTATTCGATAAGTTTAATTTGCAAGCCGAAAATGCGGCCTCTATTGGTCAGGTACACCGTGCCGAAAAAGCTGGCAAGAGAATGGCGGTGAAAATTCAGTACCCCGGAGTAGCCGATAGCATTAGTTCTGATTTAAAAATGGCTCGCCCGCTGGCAGTTCAATTATTAAATTTGAATGATGCCGAAGTTGACCGTTATTTTAAGGAAGTAGAAGAAAAGCTCTTGGAGGAATCAGATTATGAACTCGAACTACGTCGTTCAGTAGAAATTACGAAGGCTTGTAGTCATATTCCAGATTTGTTTTTTCCGAAATATTACCCAGAATACTCTTCTAAGCGAATCTTAACAATGGATTGGCTTGATGGTATGCATTTGAAAGAATTTTTAGAGACAAATCCCTCACAAGAAATTAGAAATCGAATAGGTCAAGCTCTATGGGATTTTTATGATTACCAAATTCATACGCTTCGTCAAGTTCATGCTGACCCGCACCCAGGAAATTTCTTGATGACCTCCGACGGTAAATTGGGAGTGCTTGATTTTGGTTGTGTGAAGGTGATTCCTGATGATTATTACGATAATTACTTTGCTTTAATTAATCCTGATACTTTAGAGGATGAAGATGAAATTCAAAGAATTTTTTGGAAATTAGAATTCATTGTAGAAGAAGATTCGCCGAAAAATCGTGTGTTTTTCTCTGATTTATTCAAGCAAATGATTCGTCTATTGGGCAGGCCGTTTAATTCACATACTTTCGATTTTGGTCAAGAAGGGTACGTAGATGAAATTTATGGATTCTTTGATTATGTAGCAAAATTGCCCGAATTGAAACAATCGAAAGCCGCTCGTGGTTCGCAACATGGATTGTATGTAAATCGAACTTATTTTGGACTTTATACAATTTTGAATGATTTGAAAGCTGAAATAAAAACCACCAAACCAGAATGGCTTACACCTAAGCATTTGAAGGGAGAGGCTGTTTAGAGTCATCATAAATAATATTTGTAGAGCCGTTATCATAATAGAATAGTTTGTACTTCTATTGTGGCAATGGCTTTACTTTTTTAGACATATTCATTGCAAAATTCCTCATTTTACCTTTAGTTTGTTTATGCTTTAAACCTATGTTCACGTAGAGCAATTTTCTAAATTGCTTTACCTCAATAGCAATTTAGAAAATTGCTCTGCTTTAAAACCTATGAAAATCTCAAAAATTGCATTTTTAATTTTGTTTTCGTGCTTGAGTGTAGCACTATTTGCTCAAAAAAACTCGTTTATTTCTTCGCCCAATAAGCAGATTACATTAAAGGTAGTTCTGACCGAAAATGGAAGCTTAGCCTATCAAGTTTCTTACAAAAAGAAAACTATTATTGAGCCTTCAACGCTTGGTTTTTCTTTTAAAAAGCCAGAAGTATTGCTTAATAGGTTTCAGATAGTTGGTGTAGATTCAAGTAGTTTTGATGAAACTTGGAAACCAGTATTGGGCGAAGTGAAAAGTATTAGAAATAATTATAATCAGTTGATAGTTAAGTTGAAAGATAGTTCTAAGCCTGATTATCTATTGAATATTATTTTTAGAGTATTTGATGATGGTATTGGATTTAGATATGATTTTCCGAAGGAATCAGCTATCAAACATTTTATCGTAAAAGATGAATTAACTCAATTTAATTTGGCAGGAAATCATAAGGCTTTTTGGATTCCGGGCGATTATGATACAAACGAGTATCTTTATAATACGACTAAATTGAGCGAAATTGATGCCGTAAAAGCAGCCAAAAAAGAAACGGATATTGCATTACAGGCAGTCATCGGAGTAAATACCGTTCAAACACCTTTGATGATGAAAACTGCTGATGGAGTTTATATCAATATTCATGAAGCAGCATTGCTGAATTATCCTGCAATGAATATTACACTTGATAAATCTACTTTTACATTTACTTCGCATTTGGTTCCCGATGCTGTGGGTAATAAAGCGTACTTACAAACGCCTTTCCAAACGCCTTGGCGGACGATTGTAGTGAGTGATAAAGCCACCGAAATACTTTCCTCTAAATTAATTTTGAATTTGAATGAACCTTCAAAAATTGCTGATGTTTCTTGGATAAAGCCTCAGAAATTTATTGGAATGTGGTGGGAAATGCACGTTGGAAAATCAAATTGGTATAAAGAAGGGGGTAAGCATGGGGCAAACACCGAAAATGTAAAAAAATACATTGATTATGCCGCTAAACACGGTTTTGATGGCGTATTAGTGGAAGGTTGGAATGAAGGTTGGGAGGATTGGTTTGGAAATTGGAAAGAAAATGTTTTTGATTTTGTAACACCTTATAGCGATTATAATATTGATGAATTGACGGCTTATGCTAAGGCTAAAGGTGTAAAAATTATCATGCACCACGAAACTTCTGGTTCTGCTACGAATTATGAAAGACATTTCGATAAAGCCTATCAATTCATGAAAGACCATGAAATGAACACGGTAAAAACAGGTTATGTTGGTCGAATCATTCCACGTGGCGAACACCATGATAGCCAATGGATGGTAAATCATTATCAGCGTGTAGCCGAAAAAGCGGCAGAATATAAAATTATGGTCGAAGCTCATGAGCCAGTGCACCCGACTGGTTTGCATCGTACTTATCCTAATTGGTTAGCAAATGAAGCCGCTCGTGGGAATGAGTTTAACAACGCACCAAATCTGGGCCTTGTACCTGAGCATGAAACCATTCTTCCTTTCACACGATTGATGGGTGGTCCGATGGATTATACCCCGGGATTTTTTCATTTTCAACTTAATCAATATGATGCTAGCCGAACCACACGCGTGAAAACAACTTTGGCTAAACAGTTAGCTTTGTATGTAACTATGTATAGTCCATTACAAATGGCTGGTGATTTTCCTGAGAATTTTGATAAACATTTAGATGCTTTTCAGTTTATCAAAGATGTGCCTGTTGATTGGGATGATACTAAAATCTTAGAAGCCGAACCAGGTGATTATATAACCATTGCTCGTAAACAAAAAGGGAAAGATAATTGGTTCGTGGGGGCAATTACCGACGAAAATGGCCGAAAAACTACCATAAACCTTGATTTTTTAGATAATAATGCTCGTTATGAAGTAACTATTTATCAAGATGCAGCAGATGCCGATTGGAAGAAAAATCCTGAAGCATATAAGATTGATAAGAAAATTCTAACCAACAAGGATGTGTTAAATGTAAGCCTCGCAAATGGAGGGGGGTGTGCAATTAGTTTGATGAAATTAAAGTAATTAGATAGTTAAGCATCAAAAATTAAGTAGCTTTAACCTATGATAGATGGTTAAAGCTATTTTATTAACGAATCTGTCCAATACCAGATATTTAAGGTATTATAATTCTTTTGTCCTATTTTTGCATAAGTAATTACACTTGTTAATTTAATAAAAATCATTCCATGAAAAAAATATCGCTTTACCTATTATTGGTTTTGGTATCGGTTGCTTGTAGAACCTCCAAAACTACCCAACAAACACAAAATGAAGTGGCTGTTACATTTTTACACATGAATGATGTGTACGAAATATCGCCTTTAGATAATGGAAAAATAGGTGGAATGGCTCGTGTGGCTACGGTTCGTCAAAATTTATTAAAGGAAAATCCCAATACAATTACTGTTCTTTCTGGTGATTTCTTGAGTCCATCTGTTATCGGAACTCTTCGTTATGAAGGAAAATCTATCAAAGGCAAACAAATGGTTGATGCCATGAATACTGTGGGCGTTGATTGGGTTTGTTTAGGCAATCATGAATTTGATTTAGACCAAAAAGATTTACAAGAAAGAATTAATGAATCAAAGTTCAATTGGTTGAATACGAACGCTTTAGAGAAAATTAACGGTGAATATGTTCCATTTGGAAAAGTTATCAATGGTACAAAAGTTCCATTTTTAAAAACAACTATTTTGAATTTTAAAAATGCTTCAGGTGAAGAGGTAAAGGTAGGTATGTTTGGTATTCTTTTGCCTTCAAATAAAAAAGATTTTGTGCTTTACGAAGATTTTTATGAAGCAGCAAAGAAAGCCTATGTGGAGCTAAAACCTAAATGTGATTTTGTAGTAGCTCTCACACACATCAACAAAGTAGAAGACCTCAAGTTAGCCGAAATGCTTCCAGATGTTAAGCTATTAATGGGTGGACATGACCACGATAATATGCGTGAAAAAATTGGAAACGTTATCATGGCTAAAGCCGACGCAAATGCTAAAACTGTATATATTCACCGATTTGTATATAATACTAAAACAAAAGAAGTGAAACTAACTTCTGAGCTTAAGAAAATTGATGATACGATTGCTGAAGAGCCCACCACCGCTGCCGTAGTAAAGAAATGGGAAGATATTCAAGATGGTGCTTTTAAAGCATTGGGTTTAAATAAAGATGAAGTAGTGGCCGACTTGAAAGAACCTCTTGATGGACACGAGAGTGCAGTACGTAATGCACAAGGAAGTATGGGTAATATGATTGCTAAAGCTATCTATGCATCAGCTCCGAAGTCGCCCGATTGTGCTTTTTTCAATGGTGGTTCAATTCGCGTTGATGATAATATTTCTGGCAAACTTACGCAGCTTGATGTATTACGTATATTGCCTTTTGGAGGGAAATTAGTAGAGATTAAACTTCGTGGACGTTTATTAGAGAAAGTACTTCAAACTGGCCTTGAAAATAAAGGTAGCGGTGGGTATTTACAATGGGAAAAGATTGCTTATGATGAGGTGAAAAAAGAATGGAAAATTGATGGCAAATTATTAGATGTCAATCAAGATTATACGATTGTTACTAGCGATTTCTTATTTTCGGGAAAGGAAAGAAACTTAGGTTTTTTTACTAAGCAAAATCCAGATGTGATTTCTGTTGTTGATAATTTCCCTGATAATGATGTTAGAAATGATATTCGCAAGGCAGTCATTGCTTATTTGAAAAATCAAAAGTAATGCTGGGCTATACTTTTTCTTTAGGGTCATGGTAGAGAATCTTTGAAACTACCGTGACTTTTTTATGAAAAACCATCGCTATTTTTACTTAATATTGCCTTGAATTGTGTGTAATCTATAACTGATGAGTTATAAAGATGATACAAAAAACTAACTTCGTATTTGATTTTTGTATTAGTTTGGATTTGAGACGACTAATAATTGACCTTCAATGAGACAATATACAAAGATGAATTGTCGTATAATTTTATAATGAAGAATGGATTGGTAATTTTGGCTCAAAAGATTAAACTAATAATATTTCCTACGCTTTGTTGGGAATTAGATTGGGTTATGCTTTTTTCTAATACCTTAAAAATAAGTGTGTTATCTCTGTTTTGTCTTTCGCTCAATGCCCAAAATAGTTTTTCATTTTTGAATATTCCTACACACGCACGTGTCAATGGTCTAGGAGGAATAAACGTTTCGTTGGCAAGTCAAGACATAAATTTTATCAATTCTAACCCTGCACTTTTAGATTCTTCTTTGAAAGGGCAAATTGGACTAACTTATTCGCCATATTTAGCTCAAAGTCATTTATTAGTTGCCAATTATTCTCCAAAATTCAAAACAGCGGGCACATGGGCATTTAGTATTCAAAATCTTAGTTATGGTACTTTTCAAGGAACTGACGCTATTGGAAATCTAACCAATGAATTTTCGGCTAATGATTTTGCTCTTACCACAACATACGCAAGACAAATCAATAACATTACTTTCGGAACTACTGCTAAAATGGTTGGTTCTATACTTGAATCATATAGTTCATTGGCTTTTCTTACTGATTGGGGAGGCATTTTTAAGCATCCAATTCACGATTTTACAATAGGATTAGTTGCTAAAAACGTAGGATATGTCTTGAAAAGTTATGGTAATATTCGTCCTGATTTACCATTTGATTTGCAAATTGGTACATCATTCAAACCTAAGTATATGCCAGTAAGATTTTCCTTCACTGGGCATCATTTATATACCTTTAATATTATCAATAATAATCCAAATCTAAATTTCAAGTTTGACGAACAAGGAAATAAAGTGCCAAAGAGTTATTCTGTTGCCGATAAGATTTCGCGACATTTTATCACTGGGGCGGAATTGTTATTTCATAAAAACTTTAATCTTCTTATTGGGTATAATTTTTTAATACGCAAAGAGTTAGTTGTCAATGGATTGGGTGGTGCTTCTGGGTTTTCATTTGGAGCTAATCTTCGCCTGAAAAAAATTGATTTTTGCTTTTCTCATGCTTTTCTTTCTGCCAAAGGCCATACGTCGTTTAGTCTTATTTGGAAAAAGTAATTTACCGAGTTGTCGATAAAAATATCTTATTGGTCGATAGAAAAAAAAACTTTTTTCTATCGGTCGAGTATTTATAGGGAAGAGTATATTTTACGGAATGAATTAGGAATAGATATCTAAGTTTGTACATAAACTTTATGCTAAACAATATTCCTATGATACGTTTAATCTTCACTTTACCTCTTTTATTTATTAGTTGGTTGATTAATTTTAGTTCGACAACTCTTCCAAAGCATGGTAATGAAATGACCATGTGTGGCATTTCTACAATTGATGCTTATATACCTTCTTTAGATAAGGTTCAAGTTGAAAATATTTTTGAAAATGATACAAGTAAGGCCTATTCAATGCCTTTATTGAATAAAACCGCCAAAGGTGATATAATTCTTTCATGGACTGAAAAAGATAAACAAGGTATCACTTCCTTTTGCATGGCATTTTCAAAAGATAATGGGAAGACTTTTTCTGAGAAAAGTACAATTTTTAGCGGAACTGGAATCGGAAATAGTCGTATGATGCGTGCAAAAGTATTGGCTAAAAAAGATGGTACTTTAATGGCAGTTTTTACCAATAGTACAACTTCTTCATCAAGTAATGGTGGACGAGGTGGGCGTTCATCAAACATTGTTTATTGTGTTTCAAAAGATGGATTAACTTGGTCAGCTCCTTTACCAGTTGATTCTGATCCAAAACAAGGTATTGTTCGTGGCTTTTTTGACGCGATAGTTCTACCCAATGACGAAGTTGCAGTAGTTTATCTGAAAGATGTTGCTAATAGCACAAAGTTTGAGGAACGTGATTTACGCTTAGTTTTAACCAATAATGGTAAAATGCAACCAGAAAAATTAATTGACCCTGTAGTTTGTGATTGTTGTCCAATTAATATGCTCGTAGATACCGACGGATTCCTGAATATTATTTATAGAGATAATAATGAGAATATTAGAGACATGGCAAGGATGATTTCAACTGATAATGGTCTAACTTTTTCAAAGCCAGAAATCATACATAATGATGGGTGGAAAATCAATGGTTGTCCTCATAGTGGAGCCGTGTCGAGTACTTATGGGAAATCGGCTTTAGTTGCTTGGTTTTCAGGAGTAGAAAACGAATCTGGTATTCGTTTGACAACAAGAGAAGGTAAAAAACTTTTAGTTTTAGAAGATGTTACTGCCAAGAATCCTTATTTGGTTGAAACCTTTAAGGCTGGAGTTTTGCTATGGGAGCAAAATACCGAAAATAGTGTGTCGAAAATTGCTTATCGTAAAGTTAATAATGATAATTTATCGGAAATTTTGTGGGTTGATGGTTCTGCTAATGCAACTAATATGGTAGCATTAAATGTTGGTAATCAGATACTTACAGCCTATGAGGTCAAGCAATCAAATAAAAAAAATATTATCAAGCTTAGCCATGTAGCTTTGTGATTTTTATTAGTTAAATTATTAAAATAGATACTTTTTGAGTCGTATATTTATTTATATTATATTCAATCAGAAGAAACAGAAACTACATTTGTGGTTTCTGTTTTTTGTTTTTTCATTGCTTAAATTACCTTTGCAATACAATACTTAAACGTAAGTAAAATAAAAGAACTAGAATGTCGAAAAAGATAGAAAACCTTACACCACAGCAAATCGTAAACGAACTCGATAAATATATAATCGGACAAAAAGAAGCCAAACGAAATGTAGCCATTGCCTTACGTAATCGTTGGAGAAGGATGAATGCTTCTCCCGAAATGGTGGCCGAGATTATCCCTAATAATATTTTAATGATTGGTTCAACGGGGGTTGGAAAAACAGAAATTGCTCGTCGTTTAGCAAAAATTGCAGATGCCCCTTTTGTAAAAGTAGAAGCTTCAAAATTTACTGAAGTAGGCTATGTTGGCCGTGACTGTGAAAGTATGGTACGAGACCTGGTCGAACAATCTGTAAATATGGTAAAGTTGGCTAAAAAAGAAGAAGTAAAAGCCAAAGCTTTAGATGTAGTCGAAGATAATCTACTTGATATTCTGATACCACCTGTAAAAGATAAAAAAGAAACAGGCTTTGTGATTGAAGAAGACAAAAAAGAAATTGAAGAATACACTGAATCGTTATTGAATGAAAAAACACGTGAAGCTTTCCGAACAAAACTCCGTAATGGAGAGCTTGACCATCGAAAAATTGAAATAGACATTCAATCTTCTTCAATGCCTAATATCGGAGTAATGGGTGGGCCGATTGACGATATGTCAATGCTCAATATTCAGGAAATGTTAGGGGGGATGATGCCCAAAAAGGGTAAAAAGAGAAAGTTAACCATCGCAGAGGCTCGAAAGATTTTGTTAGATGAAGAAGCATCTAAGCTAATTGATATGGATGAGGTGAAAGAAGAAGCTATTTGGAAAGCTGAAAATCTTGGAATTATTTTTATTGATGAAATAGATAAGATTGCTAGTACTGGAAAGTCGGGTGGTGGAGCAGATGTGAGTCGTGAAGGAGTTCAACGAGACCTTCTCCCAATTGTAGAAGGAAGTGCCGTGAATACCAAGCATGGTACCATTAAAACTGACCATATTTTATTTGTTGCGGCGGGTGCATTTCACGTGTCTAAACCTTCCGATTTGATACCTGAATTACAAGGGCGTTTTCCTATTAGGGTAGAATTAGAAAGTTTAACTGAAGACAATTTCTATCAGATATTAAAGGCTCCTAAAAATGCCCTGACGAAACAATACATAGCAATGCTCGAAGCAGAAGGAGTAAACTTAATTTTTGAAGATGATGCATTACGTGAAATTGCCAAAATAGCATTTGAAGCTAATAGCGAAGTAGAAAATATCGGAGCTCGTCGCCTTCAAACAGTAATGAGTCATCTCTTAAATGAAATTATGTTTGATGTGCCAGATAATATCATCAGTAGTTCATCAATCACTATTACAAAAGAGTTAGTTTCATTACGTCTATCTGGCTTAGTAAAGAATCGAGATTTAAGTCAATATATTCTTTAGTCATCAAATAGTTCCAAAATGAAAAGGGCGTGAAAATATTTTCACGCCCTTTTCATTTTGATGTATCAGAATTATTTCGAAACAACTTTAATATCAGCACTATTACTACTTCCACTATTACCAATTGCATCTATACGGGTATCTGTAATTCCTTTCGATAGTAGTCTTTTCTTAATAGCAAATGCCCTTTTAGTAGCCATGGTTTTGTTATCCATACCAACGGCATCGTTAGAATGTCCTTGAATTTGTATCTGTAATTTAGGGTATTTATTAAGTAGAGCAGCCAACGCGTCAATAATTGATTCAGACTTTGAATCTAGTGCTTGAGAACCTTTAATAAAAGCAAGATTGGTCATAGGGAAAATCTGTCCAACTGGTTTAGTTTTATCAGAAATATAGGTATCTAAACTTGCCTCTAATGTATTAGTTGGCTCGGTGGCACTTGAAGCAGGAGTTGCCATGGCAGCATTCAACGAATCCTTAATTGCTACTGAATCAATGATGGCCTTAGTAATCGTATCGGGTTGAATAGCACTAGAATCCATTTCGATTTGTTCTTCACCCTGAATACCTTGTGAAGGCTCATAATAATTTTTATACCAATAATACCCTCCACCAAGTAATACGATAGCCACTAATCCTACAACTACCCATTTGATAGAAGATGGTGAAGTCGAAGATTCTTCTTCTTCATTATCTGGTTCAGGAGTTGTCGGACTTGGTTTATTGATTATGGTTTCCTCAGCATTGCTTTTACTTTTTATCGCAGCAGGTTTTACAGAAACTGCTCTTTTAGCCGAAGAAAATTTCGGTGAAAGCAATTCTTGCAGACCTAATTGAGGAATCATTTTCTCTAATAAGTCTTCAGGAACTAATTTGAAAAGTGGCTCATGGTGGTCGCTCAAAAAAGTAATTAGGCCATCAACATCAAGTTTATTCGTACTCATTTCTCTGCTAACAGCATCAATTAGTATCGGAGCAGCAAGGCTCGAATACATAGTTGAAGAGTTTTTCTTGATGCCAGCGTAAATACCAATCATACTGACCAATGGACTCTTATACGCAGGGAAAATTTGGCTAATTAGTCCATCACCTATCTTTAGTATATTATCTAGTTTTTCTTTTTTATTCAGATAGGAAGAAATATCCCCGATTAATTCACCGCCTTGATTGCCCTTCTGAATTTGATTGAAAAGCATATTTACACTCATCATACTACCCGTACGACGAACCAACCCCGCTACTAAAGTATAAAATATTCCATCTAATGCTTTTCTTGTTTTCGCTGGCTCTTCATCAGAAAGTTTGGCAATTTTTGATACCACTTCTTCAGTCAGAGCCTCGTTCAACGTATCAAATAAGTTCATAAGTTTATTTTTATTTAAAAATTGGCAATAGTTTTCAGCAAAATTTATAATTTGGTGCAAAACAACACAAAATTACGGATTTTTATTAGAAAATTCTCACCTTTTTATTGACAAGCATCATAAGTTTTATGGAAAACCATTACTTTGTGATAAATATCATTCAAAATAAACGTTTGATTATCAATTGAAATATAATACAATTTTTATATGGTTTTTATAAATTATTAATTACATCTATCGACCAAAGTCAGTATTAATTTGACTTTCAAAACAGTAAATTTTAACTATGTCTAAGCAAGAAAATGAAAAATTACGTAGCCATGATTGGTTTGGGAAAGAAGGAAAAGATGGATTTCTCTATCGAAGTTGGATAAAAAACCAAGGTTATCCTGCTCACCAATTTAAGGGTAAGCCAGTAATCGGTATATGTAATACTTGGTCTGAGGTTACACCATGCAATGGACATTTTAGGGAATTGGCACAATCGGTAAAAAATGGTGTTTATGAAGCAGGTGGCTTTCCACTCGAATTTCCTGTGATGTCGCTTGGAGAAACCATCATTCGTCCAACCGCCATGCTTTATCGAAACTTAGCGGCCATGAGTGTAGAGGAAAGTATAAGAGGTAACCCGTTTGATGCCATCGTATTGCTTACGGGCTGTGATAAAACAACTCCTTCCTTGGTTATGGGGGCTGCTAGTAATGACCTCCCAACTATTGTAGTACCCGGGGGGCCAATGCTCAATGGTCGTTTTCAAGGTAAAGCCATCGGTTCGGGTACTGCTGTATGGAGATTTGCTGATGATTTAAAAACTGGTAAAATGACACCCGAAGAGTTTGAAGAGGCTGAATCTTGTATGAGTAGAAGTGTGGGGCATTGTTCAACGATGGGAACGGCTTCAACCATGGCTGTTATGGTTGAATCATTAGGTTTAACATTACCAGGGGCATCTGCCATTCCAGCCGCCGATTCTAGAAAAAAAGTATTGGCTCACATGTCGGGTATGCGTGCAGTTGAATTAGTGAAAGAAAATCTGACAATGTCTAAAATATTAACACGTGAAGCCTTCGAAAATGCCATCATGATGAATGCAGCGGTTGGAGGTTCTACTAATTTGGTGCTCCATTTATTGGCTATTGCTGGCCGTATAGGGGTAGATATAAACCTTGAAGATTTTGATAAAGTAGGAAGTAAAATGCCTTTTTTATTAAACCTCATGCCGTCGGGTAAATATCTTATGGAAGATTTTTACTATGCAGGAGGCCTTCCAGCGGTGATTAAAGAAATGGAGCGTTATTTACATCGTGATGCTATAACGGTCAATGGTAAAAGTTTAGTTGAAAATTCAAAAGGAGCAAAAATTTGGAATGAAGACGTGATAGCCACAGCCGACAATCCGATTTTAAAAGAAGGAGGTATTGCAGTTGTTAAAGGAAATCTCTGTGAAAATGGAGCTGTTATTAAACCATCAGCGGCTTCACCTCATTTGATGCAACATAAAGGAAAAGCTGTTGTTTTTGAAACAATCGAAGATTACCATGCTCGAATCGATGACCCAAATCTCGAAATTGATGAAACTTCTGTAATGGTACTCAAAAATGTGGGTCCTAAAGGCTATCCAGGTATGCCAGAAGTAGGAAATATGCAGCTTCCTAAGAAAATACTTGAAAAAGGAATCACTGATATGGTGCGTATTTCTGATGCTCGTATGAGTGGAACTGCTTATGGTACAGTATTCTTGCATGCTTCTCCCGAATCGGCAGTGGGTGGAACTTTGGGTTTAGTGCAAAATGGAGATATGATTGAAGTAGATGTGCCAAATCGTAAAATTCATTTACACGTTTCGGACGAGGAATTGGCTGAAAGACGTAAAAATTGGCAGCCAATAGATTTAGGATATGACCGTGGTTATACTCAATTATATATCAATACGGTTATGCAAGCAGATAAAGGAGCAGATTTGGATTTCTTGGTGGGTAGCTCCGGCAATATTGTTAAGCGAGAATCACACTAAAAATAATACCTTGACGAAAATACGACAATAAGGAGCTTTTTGTTTATTCAAAAAGCTCCAAACTTTTGATTCTCAGCCCCACAAATATGAAAGTAAATTTATTTTACCTTGGCCTAACACTAATAGCTTTGCTGGTAGAGTGTTTAGTTCATGATTTAATTGAACCAGTAGCGGCCTCTTTTTGGTCAAATAACCTAAGAATTATCTCCAGCTTAATCTTGGCGGCTTGGTATTATCAAATGCAAAAAAGTAGCTTTTATACACCCGAAAAATGGATGTTGGTAAGCATTCTATTGCCAATTGTTATTTCTCTAACCATGTATTTAATGTTAGAAAAGTATGCAATTATAATAAACATTACGGTTAATCTGACTATGCTTGGTATTTTGATTTATTGTTTTAAAAAATTGGGAGCAAAAATCAATTTTAAAGATTCCAACGATACTTTTAACAAAATTTTCCCTGCTTTTTTTATTTTTCCTTTTGTTTTCTACTTTTTCGTGTTATACAACGCTTTATCAGGAATTTACGCAATTATTGTCTTTATATACGTTTTGATTTTTTCATATACTGGTATTTTATCGGTTTTTTTACCAATCAATGAAAACAAACGCCTTTTTATTATCATTGGTATCACATTATTGGTGGTTGCCAATATCATGAATGCTTACCATACATTCTTAGAGAAAGTACCTTGGGGTTATCCAGTCATACGAACCATTACAGTTATCTCAAGAGGTATGATAATTTATGGTATGGCAAGAGCAATTAAATACGTTGAAAAATCAAATCAGCAACCTTTAAGACATGTCAAAGTTTAATATTTATAGTTCATCTGCGGGGTCGGGAAAAACTTTTACACTAGCAAAAGAATATTTAAAACTCGCTCTCGGAAGCGATAAGTCATATTATTACAAGCGTATTTTAGCCATTACGTTTACCAATGATGCTGCTTCGGAAATGAAGCAACGTATCTTAGATGCCCTCAAAGAAATTTCTGATGTTCAGAATTTTAATGAAAAATCTAAGTTCTGGAAAATGTTTAGAATGATTGCCGATGATATCAGTTTATCGGACGAAATTCTACAAATTCGAGCAGGGGCAGTTTTCAATAATATTATTCAAGAATATTCCGATTTTTCAGTAAAAACTATTGATAGCTTTGTTAATCAATTAGTTAGTGCTTTTACCGAAGACCTTGGTCTTCCCTACAATTATGAAATTGTTTTAGATAAAAACTCTGTCATGACTGAGGCGGTTGAACGCCTCATTGAAAAGGCAGGAGTCGAGGAGTATCAGGATATTACAAAGGTTTTAGAACGTTTCATTGAAGAGAAAGTTTCGGATGGGAAAAGTTGGAATTTGGTTACTGAAGAACTGGCTAATTTTGGTAATCACCTCATAAACGACCAATATTATTCTTCATTAGTGAAACTTGATTCTCTTGACCCACATGATTTTTGGTCGATTTCAAATAATATTTATGCTTATTTACAATGGTTTGAAGATTCTATTGTGGGCTTAGCGAATAATGCCATTCAATTTATTGAAAATCAAGGACTTAGTGTTGACGATTTTACGCAGAAAAATAAGGGTATCGGTGGGTATTTTTATAATATGCGAGATGATTTTGAGAATGAATATTTCGTAAAAAAAGACAAATCTCCCAATTCCTATCATTGGGCGGCTATCAATGACGATAAATGGTATAGTGCCAAAACACCAACTCCTGTAAAAGTAGCAATTGATTCTATCAAAGATGATTTGATTAATATTTTCAATGAAATGCAGGAATTTCGTGATAATCATTTGTCGAAATTTACACTTTTTACCTTGCTCAAACCTAATCTTCGAAAGCTTTCTCTACTAAAGAAAATCAAGAAAGAGTTTGATGAAGTACTAGAATCGAAAAATCAGGTTTTTATTTCGGAGTTTAATCGAAAAATTCTGAAAATTATCCTTTCCGAGCCTGTACCATTTATTTATGAACGAATTGGCGAACGCTTCAATCACTTATTGATTGATGAGTTCCAAGATACTTCAGATATGCAGTTTTATAATTTGCTGCCGCTCATCGAAAACTCTTTGGCCAACAACCATTTTAATCTCATTGTGGGCGATGCCAAGCAAGCAATCTACAGGTGGCGTGGTGGAAAAATGGATTTGATTGTGCAACTTTTTAAGAAAGATATCGAGCCATTGATTCAGAATCCTTTGATTCAAGAATTTCAAATTGAGCAATTCTTGACGGTTTCAAATTATATTACCTCAAAAAACCTTACGACTAACTACCGAAGTAGCCGAGAAATCATCGAATTTAATAACCGTTTTTTCGAGACTGTTCTTAACGATTATCAACATATTTATAAATTTTTACCTAATGTTTATTCGGATTTTCGTCAGGAAATTCCAGAAAATGCCAAATCGGGCGGCCATGTCCAAATTGAATTTCTTAATTATGTAAAGGGCGAAGATTTAATGTTGAGCCGAACTGTTGAAATTATTGAAAAAGTTTTAGCTGAAGGCTATTCAATGGGAGATATTGCTATTTTGTGTAGAAAAAATAAAGAATCTGCTGAGATTGCTAATTTTTTAACTGAGGCGAATTATAAAATCATTTCTCGTGATTCACTTTTACTCAAAAATTCACCGATTGTAAGGCTTTTGGTTGCCTTCATGCGAGTAGTGAACCAGCCCGATAACCGTTTAGCAAAGTCGGAAGTGGCGTATTTGTTTTATCAAATAATTTTGGGTCAAATTCCTGATAATCAAGCAAATGATTTAATTTCTGAGGCAGTTGATGCTCCCCAAATTGTTGATTTCTATACACTTTTTACGCAGCATGGGTTTGAATTAGATATTGTGAGCCTGACCAAAGCTGGTATCTACGAATTGGCCGAAAAGATTATTCATATCTTTAAATTATTTGAACGAACCGACCGAAAATCCTATATATTTAGATTTTTAGATGTGGTGCTTAATTTTAGTCTGAAAGAAAGTAATCACCTACAAGATTTCCTAAAATATTGGGATGAGAAAAAGAACTCTTCTTCCCTTTCGGTTAAATCGCCATCAGAAGAACAAGCCATTACAATTACCACCATTCACCGTTCTAAGGGCTTAGAATATCCAGTTGTTATCATTCCTTATGCACAATGGGATACCCGTCCAAATCATTATTCTGAACTTTGGGCAAACTTAGAGGAGGTTGATTATGAAGAGTTTAAAACAGAGAAGCAAGATGGATTTGCTCAATTGGCTTCAGCTCCAATTAAAATAAATGGTATGCTCGAAATGACGGAATTGGGGCCGCAGTACGCAAGAGAGCTTGAAGCTACTTTCCTTGAAAATCTCAATATGCTTTATGTGGCTTTTACGCGAGCAGTTGATAAATTATTTGTTATTTCTGGTAAAAATCATCACCAAAAAATCCAAGGAGTAGGCGATTTAATGTACGGATTTCTTTCAGCAGCCGAATTATTTGTGCCCGAACAAAATCAATTTGTGGTCTATGAAGGGAGATTTATTAAAAAAGAAGAGCCAAAAACAGAAATATTAGATGTCATTCACATGCCCAAAGTTGTGAGCGAAGATAGAAGTCATAGACTGAGATTACGAAGAATTTCGGAAAAAATCTTCGACTCCGAAACTCTTGATAAAACTAAAGACCGAGTGAATAAATTGCACGAAGCATTTGTCAAAATCAAAACTCGAAAAGATATTTCTAAAGCAATTCAATTGCTTGAATTTGAGGGAGTTATAAGTCCTAAAGAAAGTGAAAGTATCAAAGAAAATATTGAAAAAATAATTTCTTTGCCTGAATTAAAACCCTTGTTTGAAGATGGTTTGCAGGTTGAGAACCAACGAGAAATTTTATTGAATGGAGCAGAAGCCCAATGCCCTGACCGTGTAGTAATGAAAGATGGCGTTGTATATATAATTGATTATCAAACAGGTAGTAGTCATGATACACAACGCCACGAACGCAATGCCCGTCAAGTGAGAAATTACGGTAAACTCTACCAACAAATGGGTTATGAAAAAGTAGCGATGATGATTGTATATTTATCATCGAATGAAGTAATAAACGTTGCTTAAAAGATGAATATTTTAGGTGGTATAATTTTACCTCTCTTAATTGTAAGTATTCCTTTATTGTTGATTTGTTTAGCTTATAAGTATTTGAAGCATAACTTTTGGTTTACAGTAGCCACTGTTATTGCAAGCGTTGTTATTGGTGCTTTTACGCCATTTATAGCTGTATTTATAAGTGCAAATGTAATTGCAAGAAGTATGATGAACGTTTATCATAAATCATTAACAGGAAGTGCTTTCTTTCTTTTGTTTGGGAGTGCTTTTACATTTGCTGCGTTTATTTTAGGAATCATAGCGTGTTTAGTAAGCTACAAGATAAAGGATAAGATTTGATAGTTTTCTCATCAAATTACTCGAACCTTTAGTCTTACGGACTATGTAAATCTATTGTTACTGTTCAACAGTCAAATAGAAAAATATAAATAAAATCCCACTGAAATATACTTCCAGTGGGATAAGTTTTCTTAGATACCCTCTTCACTTTTCTCTTTTCCTTTTCCCCAACGATTCATCATTTTATTTTTGAATTGTTCTTTTTCTTCGGGTGTCATATTCGCCATTTTTTCAGCCATTTTGTGTTTCCAAAACTGATGACGGCCAAAACCGCCCATTCCACCACAGCCACCACCTCTGAAACCACCAAACAAAATCTTTGATAAAACTAATAAGCCTAAAGCTTGTATCCAAGTGATGCTTGTTAGTCCAAAAATACTTGGAATCAGCCAATTCCATAAGCCCATTACTACCAAACCCCCAATAATTGTAAAACCTACGATGGCTAAAAAGCCTTTAAAAAACCAAAACTTTTTCATTTCTAATATTTTATTATTGTGTTATTTAATTAATAAATCTTTTTTATCGTGGTTTATTTGCCACGTTTTGCATTGTTCAGTTTTCATGCCATGGTGAAAACCATGATGTCCACCGTGCCAACCGCCAAAGCCACCGAACAAAATTTTGCTCAAAATCAATAAGCCCAAGGCGTGTTTAAACTGAATGGTTGGTAATTTAAAAACTCTTGGTGCCAACCAATTCCACAAATACATTACTACTAAACTTACGATGGCTAGTGCTACAACTCCGATAGCAATTCCGCCTAAAATCCATGTTGCTGTCATTTTTATGTTATTCAAATAAATCTTCGTACAAATACCTTAACTTATCTCTTAGAAATAATATGGCTTGCCTCTTTTCCGAAATTAAAACATTTACTTTTACCCCCGTGATTTCTGAAATTTCTTTGAAAGATTTATCTTCCAATTCGTGCATTTCAAAAACCAATCTTTGATGTGCAGGAAGCTCTTCAAGAGCATCTCCCAAAGCTTCTAAGATTGTTTCTCGCATCATTGGGTCTTGGGTAGAAGCATCAGGAAGTAACTCAAATAATGAAATCTGTTCGTTGTCATCGTTGATACTTTGTACCATTTCTTCAATAGCATCTGTCTTTTTTTGACGGTAAAAATCATTTATTTTATTTCGTGCAACAGTAAAAAGCCAAGAAACTGTCTGGTCGATAGGTTTAGTAAGTCGATACATTTCTACCAATTCATAAAAAACATCTTGCATCACATCTTCGGCATCGGCCAACGAAGGTACCCGCTGTCGGATAAAGCCCAACAGTCGCTGACGCTCGCCGTTGATGGTTTGTTGTAGTTCTTTATTTTGTTCGGTTGTATTCATTAAGTACTAAACATTTACTGTTTGATTCGATGACGGAAAAGAGATGAAAATATTGAAAATTAGGTATAAGCGGCTAAAAATATACTTTAATGGTAAAAAAGGACTATTTTTTTGAATTGTGAAAAAATACTACATTTGTCTAATTGTCAAACAACCATAAATAAACCTAACATGAAGAAAATTTCATTGATTGCTCTTTTGGCATTAGCTGCTTGCCAATCAAATAAAACTGAAACTACCGATTCAACGACCGTAGTGGCCGATACAGTTGCCGCTGCAACGGCTCAACCAGCTTCCGAAGCACTTTGTTTTGAACTGAAAGATGGACAGGATGTTACTGCTGTAAAATTAGTTATCAACGGAGATGAGGTTTCGGGCGAAATGCAGTGGCTCCCTTGGGAAAAAGATGGAGCAATCGGAACATTGAAAGGTAAAGTTGTAGACGGAGAAATTGTGGCAGATTATAATTATGAAATTGAAGGTAGTAGTCAATCTGAGGAAAAGATTTTCAAATTAGATGGAGATAAATTATTGATTAAAGATGGAGAATTGGTGGAAGGAAAAGATGGAAAATTGATTATGAAAAACCCAGCAAAAGCTCAGTTTAAAGAAACCTTGCTAAAGGTTAAATGTGAGTAAGCATAAATACAGAAACCAAAAATCCCGAAGAAATGATATCGTTTAAAATATCTTCTCTTCGGGATTTTATATTTATTTACAGGGTTTTACCCAAACAAATTACTTGATAAATATCTATCGCCACGGTCGCAGCAAATAAATACAATTACGCCCGACTCTAATTCTTGAGCCAATTTGATTGCTGCCGCAGCGGCTCCCCCCGAACTCATGCCAGCAAAAATGCCTTCTGTTTTAGCTAATTTTTGTGCCATTGCGGTAGCTTCAGCTTCCGAAATATCCATTACTCTGTCAACCCTACTTGGATCGAAAATTTTGGGTAAGTATTCGGTTGGCCAACGACGGATACCTGGAATAGAAGAACCTTCAGTTGGTTGACAACCCACAATTTGGATAGCAGGATTTACTTCCTTCAAGAACATAGAAGTGCCCATAATTGTACCAGTTGTACCCATCGAACTCACAAAATGTGTCACTTTTTGGTCGGTATCATTCCAAATTTCTGGGCCAGTTGTTTTATAATGAGCTAAATAATTATCAGGATTGGCAAATTGATTCAATAAATAGTATTCACCCGATGCTCCTTTTTCTTCGGCATAATCGCGGCATTTTTCAATATTTTCAAGCAATACAACTTTTGCCCCAAAAGCTTCCATCGTCAATGTTCGCTCACGAGTAGAGTTTGCAGGCATCACAAGTTCAATTTCCAAATCAAATAAACGAGCAATCATGGCTAAAGCAATACCAGTATTTCCGCTGGTAGCTTCTACGAGTTTCATGCCAGGTTTGATATCACCACGCTCCACGGCACTTCTAATCATATTCAATGCAGGGCGGTCTTTTACACTTCCTGCTGGATTATTTCCCTCAAGTTTTCCGTAAATCTTTACTTTTGGATTTGGATTTAGTTTTTGTAATTCAACGAGTGGGGTATTACCCACAAGGTCAATAATTGTGGCCATTTCTAATGGTTAATGAAAATTTATAATTTAAAATGCTCTACAATTGATTGCCAACTAAAAACTGTTGACTGAAATATTACTCCATTACACGCTCAACAACTTTTATTTCTGGTTTATGATAAACAGTAGAGTAGGCGGGAACTGACTTAGTTACCCAAACATTACCACCAATAATTGAATGTTCACCAATGATGGTATTTCCCCCCAAAATAGTTGCTCCAGAATAAATAACCACGTGGTCTTTTACTGTGGGATGGCGTTTGGTATTTGCCAAGGTTTTTTCAACACTTAATGCTCCAAGCGTTACTCCTTGATAAAGTTTTACGTGTTTACCAATCACACAACTTTCGCCAATTACAATACCCGTACCGTGGTCAATAAAGAAATATTCATCAATTTCGGCTCCGGGATGAATGTCAATACCCGTTTTTGAGTGGGCATATTCGGTAAGAATACGAGGCAAAAGCGAAATGCCAAGTTTATGTAGTTCATGAGCGAGTCTGAAAAATGAAATAGCATAAAAACCTGGATAGGCTCTAACTACCTCAAATTCACTTTTAGCGGCAGGGTCACCTTCAATAATCGCCTGAATATCAGTCTTTAAGAGTCGATAAACTTCTGGAATTCTTTCGATAAACTCATGAGCTTTCCACTCTGCATTGCAATCTTTGCATTGATATGTTGAAAGCAGGATATTTCTTAATTCAAGTTCAAGGTTTTTAAACTGAATTTCAATTTCTTCACCCGAACGAAAATATTCTTTAGTTTGCTCAGGAAACAATAAACGAATAATTCGCAAAGCCCACGCTGCAATTTCTTTAGTTGGAGGTACTGGCTCAGCTTGTTGGTGTTTATCGAAGATATGCTGGAAAAATTCTTTATTCATGAGCATCATAATTATTATTGTCAGAAAGATAACACCTAAACTTGTAGCACCGTTCAACTCCCAAGAAAATTTATTTGGTAAATTGGTGCATTATATTTCTTGATTTAGCAACTAACGCTAAGGCTTTAATTTAGGTGTTGGACCTTACTTTATGATTTTTTAAAGATTTAAAAGATAATGTTTATGCTAAAGTAGCCACTAGCAGTCATTTTTTTACTGGTATTACCAACTGCATTTCCATCAAAACTAAATTTACCTTCAACTACCTTATTATCAGTGAATTTGGTGATTTCTAAATTGCCTGTACTGGGCGAATAGTAAGTGCCTTCATGAAAAAAGGTAAAAACGCCAGTCGAACTCTTTAAATCATACACTTTTCCTGCTTTAATATCGGTTTTATTTAGTAGAATGGTATAGCCACTTTTATTTTTATTGGCTTCAATCGTAACTACACCAAGTGCAGTAATAGCGGTAGGAGTACCTAAATCAACTGATGTACCATTGGCGATGAGTGTAGCTGAACCAGATGGTAGTAGTTCTTCTTTAATTTTCTTGAAACAAGAGGTGGTAACCAACGAAATAGTCAACAGCAAAGCAATGATTTTTGAATAGTTTTTCATTGTATGAAAGTGTTTTGGGAGATAATTTAGGAAAATTCCTATGTCAGTAGCTTATACGTATAACTTGAAAAAATATTATGTTTTCATAAGTTTTAATCTTTTTTTTTGCTTAAATTACAGACAATTTGTGAAAAAGGTTATTTACTTATAAATCCTCCCTTAATATAGGTTTTTTACATTAATGGAAAACCCAACTTCACGTAGAAATGCTATGAGAAAAATAATTGGTGCTGCTACTACAGTTGCCCTAAGCGGAGCAATAAATTCAAGATTAAATGCTGCTGACGAAGCTATGGGGGCTGTCCTGAAAGGTCGAATTAATCATTCGGTTTGTCGTTGGTGTTATAATACATTTGAATTAGATGCACTTTGTAAAGCTGCGAAAAATATTGGTTTACAGTCAGTAGAATTACTTACGGTTGAAGAATTTGCTACAGTCAAAAAGTATAACCTCACCTGTGCGATGGTATCGGGTATCGGAAAAGAATGGGGAATTACGAAGGGGTGGAATAAAAAAGAAAATCACGAAGGCCTTGAAGATTGGTATAAATATTTGATTGACGAAACTGCCAAGGCTGGATTTAAGAATTTAATTTGCTTTTCGGGAAATCGTGAAAGAAATCTAGATGATGAGGATGGTTTAAAAAACTGTGCAAAAGGTTTAAAGAAAATCTTACATTATGCCGAAAAGAAAAAAGTGACGCTCGTAATGGAGTTATTAAATAGCAGAATTGACCATCCTGATTATATGTGTGACCACACTGATTGGGGCGTGGAATTATGCAAAAAAATAGATTCTGATAATTTTAAACTACTATACGATATTTATCACATGCAAATTATGGAAGGTGATATTATCCGCCGAATTCGTGAGAATTATCAATACATCGCCCATTACCATACAGGTGGTGTTCCGGGAAGACATGAAATAGATGAAACGCAAGAAATTTATTATCCTGCTATTATGAATGCTATCGTAGATACTGGTTTTAAGGGATTCGTTGCTCAAGAGTTTATTCCAGTAAGAGCAGATAAGTTGGCTTCATTAAAGCAAGGTGTAAGTATTTGTGATGTTTAAAAATACTCATGCAACATTGTCAATTATTTTCGTGTCTTTAGATTTCATGAGATACTTTTGAAATAAAAAGAATTACCTGTTATTAAACTTATAAACCTGATAACTTCTTGTCAAAATTTTGTTTGATAAGAGATGTCCTCAACTGATTACCACAAATTATGAAACTTTGGCTTAAAATTTCACTAGGTCTTTTTGCTATTCTTATTGTTTTTATTGGAAAGACGCTTTACAATGCAGGTGCATTTAAAGCCATTGAACCTCATTTCAACGGTGTCATAGCTGAAGTTAATGGATTTACTGGAGCTGAAGATATTACTATTGATGACTCAAAAGGTTTAGCTTTAATTTCTTCAAATAATTTTAGAGATGCTTCTAAAAGAGGGGCTATTTTCTTACTAAATCTAAAAGAGGCAAATCCCAAACCTATTAATCTTACTGATAAATTAGGCTTTGATTTTCATCCTCATGGCATAAGTTTATATAAGTCTATTGATGGACAAAAACGTTTATTTGTGGTGAATCATCGTCAGAAAGGCAATTATATTGAAGTTTTTGATTTTACAGATTCCACACTTAATCATTTAGAAAGTATATCGAGTTCTTTGTTTGTGAGCCCAAATGATGTTACTGCAGTTGGAGAACACGCATTTTATGTAACAAACGACCATGACGAGCCTAAATCATCGTGGCGTGATAAAAAAGATTTGCTTCAAGTGCCAATGGGTAATGTTTGTTACTATGATGGGCAGCGTGCCAAAATTGTGGCCGATGGATTTCTCTATGCAAATGGTATTACACCTAGTTTAGATGGGCGACAAATATTTGTAGCAGCTACTTCTGGTCGCAAGATTAAAGTGTATGACCGAGATTTTTCTACTGGAAAGCTGACTGAATCAGATGAAATCATGATTGATGGAGCCGATAACATTGAATTGGACGAATATGGCCATTTATGGGTTGGTTGTCATCCAAAATTGTTGGCGTTTTTAGGTCACTCGAAAGACCATTCAAAATTATCACCTTCTGAAATTAAGAAAATTATGTATCGTGGAAAAGGTGATTTTACAGTTGAAAGCATTTATTTGAATGATGGAAAGCCCGTTTCGGGCTCTAGTGTTGGAGCTGTTTGGGGTGATAAATTATTGATTGGAACCGTCTTTGAAAATAAAATTTTAGTAGCTACAATTAAAAAATGATGAAAATCATTGCTGATTGATAATTCGAAGCTTAGCTTTGCTGCATGAATTTAATAGCAAGTTCAAAACGCAGCTTAGCAGTATTTCTGCTTTTGCTTACCAGTGTAAGAATACTGGTAGTGCCTGTGGTTTATCTTGACTTTGAATTGAACAAAGAATACATTATTCAGAATCTCTGTGAAAATCGCTTTAAACCAGAACTAAAATGTAATGGTAAATGCTATTTGGCCAAACAGCTCCACAAAATAGCCGAAGATAAAGCAAGCAAAGAGGCTGACCGCCAAGAGCAAAGTTTCAAAAAGCTTTTAGAAGAAACTTTTCACCACGAAAACTTTGTATTTACACAGACATTCAGGAGTGTATCTAACGTTGTTCAAAACAATTTCTTTTATCAGATGAGCCACTATTCTACGCTCATTAGTTCTCTTTTTCGTCCTCCCTGTTTCGGTTAAAATTTTCTACATCATTATTGAAATCATCTAAGCCAGTTTTTTGTGCTTTAATGATTCATCGTGTCTATTCATCAGATTTTGAAGTAGTTTTTTTACTTGTCTCTATCTATCAATATTTTGAGTAGATAAGAGCATGCCTATTTTCTTGCTTTAACAAGTGTCTGATTATCAGTTATTTATTCTTGATTGTAACTAAAAACTACAATCAATAGAATACTATTTTCTAAATTTTACCGAAACAATATCATGAAAAATATATTAAAATTATTTTTAGCCATATTCATAACCGTATTGATTATTTCATGTCAAAAAGAAGACGAAATTGCACCAAATGACAAAAATTCATTGACAATAGAGTTTGATAACCGCATGGGTGACCAAAAATTAGTGTTAGGCTCAACTAAATATGCCAATGCTCTTGGCGAAGACTTTACTGTTACTACGCTAAATTATTTTGTTTCAAATCTCTCTTTGACAAAAGATAATGGCGAAGTTGTGAAGTTTCCAGACCAATATTTCTTGGTTCGCCAAGCAGATGCTAATTCTTTGAATGTGACTTTAAAAGACGTTCCTGCTGCTAATTATACAGGCTTAGCTTACACTATTGGCGTAGATAGCTTAAAATCTATTGCAGATATTAGCCAACGAACTGGCGTACTTGACCCCGCCTCTTATGGCACTGATAATATGTATTGGTCTTGGAATTCAGGATATATTTTCTTCAAAATGGAAGGTATTTCAAGTGCTGCTGCGGCAAATTCAGGGGGGCAGAAATTATATCAATTTCACATTGGAGGTTTCGGGGGTAAATCATCAGTAACGCCAAATAATCTAAAATCCTTATCATTTAATTTGCCTTCACCAGCCACTGTTCGTAAAGATATTGCTCCAGCTATTCATGTTGTTTTTGATGTGACGAAAGTGTTTAGTGCTGTAAACAACATTAGTTTGGCAAAATCAAGTGTCATTATGGCTCCGGCTGCTGGTTTGACAGTTTCGGCAAATTATGCCAAAGCTTATATTGTTGACCATGTTCATAACGATGCCGACTAATGAAATTTAAGAATTTATCTATGTTGGTTAGTAGCGTTGTTTATTTGGGAGTTGCGTGTAACAGCGATAACTCCCAAGATATTAGCCCAGAACAACTTTTTACTAAACCTGCCAATTTTCCTGCACCGGTTTATAATTTCGATAAAAATCCAATGTCGGTTGCTGGATTTGAACTTGGGAAAGAGCTCTTTAATGATGGTGATTTATCGAGAGATGGCTCAATTGCTTGTGCTGATTGTCATAATCAAGCCTATGCCTTTACACATCATGGGCATGATGTAAGTCATGGAATTGATAATTTGAAAGGTGTCAGAAATGCTCCGCCGATACAGAATATGGCATTTCAAAAAGAGTTTTTTTGGGATGGCGGTGTTTTTGATTTGGATTTATTTTCTATCGCACCCATTGAAAATCCATTAGAAATGGATGAAAAATTAGGCAATGTTTTAGAAAAGCTACGAAAAAAAGAAAAGTATGCTACGCTTTTTCAGAAAGCTTATGGAAGTAAGGAGATTACAACTGAACGTTTTTTGAAAGCTCTTTCACAATTTATGAATGCTTTGGTTTCGGCCAATTCACGCTACGATAAATATGTAAGAAAAGAGCAAGGAGGAATTTTAACTGAGGATGAATTGGCAGGATTGGAGGTTTTTAAGCAAAAATGTGCATCATGTCATTCGGGTGAATTATTTACCGACCAAAGTTATCGAAATAACGGTTTGCCTGTTTATAATTTAGATGATACGGGTCGAGGTAGAATTACACAAAACCGCAAGGACGAATATACGTTTAAAGTACCAAGTTTACGAAATATTGAGGTTTCGGCCCCTTATATGCACGATGGACGTTTTTATTCACTTGAGGCTGTGTTAAATCATTATAACGATGGAATTGTTGATTCTCCAACATTAGATACTTCGTTGAAAAATGGCTCAAAATTAGGGATTCAAACAACGGCTGATGAACAAAAGAAGTTAATCGCTTTTTTGAAAACATTAACAGATAATGATTTTCTGAAAAATAAACGATTTGGTATTCAATAGATTATAAGTTTAGTCCCTAAAGAGGTTTATAGAATACATATAATCTGTTTATAGTCAGTAATATATAAAATCAGAAAATGAAAAAAATATTATTTTGGGTATTGATGATTGGTTATTTACCAGCATCAGCATGTGATATGTGTGGCTGTGCCAATAGTGGCTCTTTTTTTGGAATTTTGCCCCAATCGAATATGCGATTTGTAGGAGTACGTTATCGTTTCAAAGACTTTGACTCGCATTTGAATAGTCAGGTTTTGAAAACCAAAGAGCATTATCAGACCACTGAACTTTGGGGGCGTTTTTATCCTTTTATGAAAACCCAGCTATTGGTTTTTCTACCTTATAATTCGAATAAGCAAACAACGCTAAGTGGCCGTACTGCCCGAATAGAAGGATTGGGCGATGCTTCAATGATAATGCATTATAATGTATTCAATACTTTTTGGGATTCAACCAACCATCAGGTAAATCAAAACTTATTGATTGGAGGAGGGCTAAAACTTCCAACAGGAAAGTATAAATACGAAGATACAGGCGAAGAAGGAGCAAATGCGAATTTTCAGTTAGGAACAGGTAGTGTTGATTTTGTCTTAAATGCTATTTATACGCTTCGGTACCATAGTTGGGGGATAAATGCTGATGCAAGTCACAAATTAAATACTCGAAATTCGAATGGCTACAAGTTTGCCAATCGAACGAATGGTTCATTGATGGCTTTTTACGCTGCAAAATTTGGTAGATTTACTATGATGCCCAATGTAGGTACAATGGTCGAATATTCTGGACAAGATATCAAGAATGGGCTCAAAAATAGATTTACGGGTGGTTGGTTAATGATGGCTAATATGGGTATAGAGTTATATTACAAGCGTTATTCAGCAGGTTTTATTTTTCAAAAGCCTATTGTTCAGAATCTAGTAAATAAAGAATCTAGAATTAATCAGCAAACAAGTATTCACTGTACATTTATGTTTTAAGAATCGAAGAGTAGTAGCGTTTGACTACTACTCTTTAAAGACGAATTATTACTTCTTTTGCTTAATATAATCATCAATGATTCGTTCGAGTAGGGGAAGAGTAACCGTTCCTTCCGAAAGAACAGCATCGTGGAAGTCTCGAATATTAAACTTTTCGCCCAATTCTGTTTCGGCTTTTTTTCTTAGTTCTCTGATTTTAAGTTCGCCAATTTTATAGGATAGGGCTTGTCCGGGCCAAGAAATATAGCGGTCAGTTTCGGTTGTACATTCATGAAGCGAAAGAGCTGTATTATTGGCTAAGTAATCAATCGACTCTTGACGCCCCCAGCCATAAGCATGAATGCCAGTATCGACCACTAATCTACATGCTCGCCACATTTCGTAGGTTAATTTGCCAAATTTACTGTAAGGATTCTTGTAAAAACCCATTTCATCACCTAAATGCTCAGTGTATAATGCCCAACCTTCACCGTATGCCGAGAGATAAAGCCTTTTTCTAAAATCAGGTACGTTTTCTAACTCATAATTCAAAGCTATTTGTAAATGATGCCCTGGAACAGCCTCATGTAGAGTAAGAGCTTCTAAATTATAAAGTGGTCGGCTCGGAAGATTATAGGTATTAACCCAATAATGCCCCGCTCGGTAGCTTTCAGGTGATGAGGGGCTGTATCTTCCTCCTGTATATTTAGGAGCAATTGCGGCAGGAACAGGTTCTACACCATACGATTGTCTAGGTAGTTTGCCAAAATATGCAGGTAATTTCCCATCAACTTGTTTGGCAATGTATGATGCCTCTTTCATCAATTCGAGTGGAGTTTTGGCATAAAATTGAGGGTCAGTTCGTAGAAAAGTCAGGAATGCTTTAAAATCTCCTTTGAAACCCGTTTGAGCTTTTACTTCTTCCATTTCTTTTCTAATTCGAGCAACTTCCTCCAAGCCTTTTTTATGCACTTCTTCAACACTCATTTGCATGGTTGAATAATATTTAACCAACATTTCGTAGTAAGCTTTGCCATTCGTGCAGTTTGAAATCCCTTCTTTAGTTCGAGCAGCAGGAATGTATTCTTTATCCATAAAATCAGAAAAAAGCTTAAAACCTTTCGATGCTTCCATTACAGCTGCTTTTCCGTCAGCGGTAAGTTTTTGTTTGAGGTTTTCATTAAAAGTACTCGGAAATCTAGTAAATGGTGCATAAAACTCACTTTTTTCGGGCGAATCAACGATGTAAGGTTTATAGGTTCCATCATATCCATCAAAAATTACACGAGCCTGTACAATCCCTTTTTTAATTCCCAAACGCATTAAATCTATGTGTTGTTGAACATATCTTGGAAAATCACGTAGCCTTTGAATATGTCTTTGATAATCTTGTAGATTTCTTGGTGAGGCATTTCTCATCATTGAAGCGTAGCCCATGTGAAAGCCTGCATCTGCCAAAAGTGGATTTAAGTGTGCATCAAATTCAAATTCATTGATATTTTCAAGTAGTAGGAACTTCAAAAGTTCTAGGTTAATTAATTCGGTTCGGTTTAATTTTGAAACTTCAATTTGATTGATTTTTGCTAGAAAACCCTTGTAAGCATTGTAGTTTTTCTCGTATTTTTCAAGTGAAACGTCTCCTAAAATACCCGTTCCGAGCGAGTCGGTTGGTTTATTATTATAGCCTATTTTTTGAAAATTTTCATATTCATCAATTACAATTTTTAGTTTTTCATTGGCTTGTTGTCCAAATGCCGTGAGAGCCAAAGTAGATAAGAATAAAAGAAGAAATCTTTTCATTTGTAGATTGATTGTTTAGGGTAGATACAAATATATTCGAATAATTGATTTGATGAAATATTCTTGTCTGATACTAAACCTTGACTAGGGAAAAAGCAATAAAAAAACGCCATTGAAATCTCAATAGCGTTCTGAAATTTATTCTCCTAAAACTTCCCAACCGTCGGCTTGTGGGTCATATTTAGCGAATTCTCCAGTATCTGTTAATTCTGAGGCCAACATGCCAATTTCAAAGGCATCATCGAAGCTAGAGCGTATGTATAAACCACCGTTGGTTAGAATCGCTCTCATTCCTTCAAATTGTTCGTTTTTGAAACTGATGCCTTTTTTATCTTCTTTAGCCAACTCAAATCCAAATTTTATCAAGCGTTCTTTGAGCGTAGCTTTTTGTTTTTCGGTAAATGGAATCAAATTTTTATCATTATCAAAAAACTCTTCCGATTCGGCTTCCATTTCGGCAACCATTGTTTGGGCTGTATAAACTTGAATATTATAACTCATTTGTTTAAAGTTTTACTTTGAATTATTTTCTAATGTATCAAAATTCATCATATTATTTTGAGATTCTTTTTTCTTGATGCCAAAATTATACCTTAAATTGAAACCAACACGACGAGTATCAGATTTTCTGAATCCATTGGCCGAAATTGTACCTTGATTAAGAGTAAAACGATTATTATTCGTAAAGAAAATATCATTAACTGATAATGACAATAAAAGCTTCTTCGATAAAAACGAATGATTGTAACTAAGGTTCAAATTACCAAAATTACTTAATTCATAAAACTGTAATTGACCTTTTACACGTATAAAACCATTCATACTTAGGCTCGAAACATCACTGAATTTTAATTGATGGAATGTAAAAAACGACCAACTTCCGCGATTAAAAGCCAAGGGTTTATTTTGATACTGCCCATCGTATTTATTATGATTGTATTGAGTACCAACTACGAAGAAATATTTTTTACCCGGTGGAATAGCTCCCAGTAATCGGAAGTAAGTTTCTTCGTTTTTACCCAAATTATCATAGGTTCGAAAGGCAATGCTCGGGTTTTCGGAATTTTGGTAAACTACATTTGTGAAAATATCTCGGGTATAGTTTTTCCCAAAAGCAAAAATAGGTCGATTATCGACGCTAATATTAGCTTCGTAGTTTTCGGTAAATTGTGGTTTTAAGCTTGGATTGCCTGCTTCATAAAGAAATTGGTCAATGTATCTTGGTGAAGGATTGAGGTAATCATAAACGGGTCGGGTAATAGAACGCCTGTAAATAAGGTAACCCGTTAGGTCAAAACCCGCGATTTTTGTAATATTTCTACTCAAGTAAGCATAAGGAAAAACATCAATACGATTGATTTTAAAGGTAGTATCTTTGGGAATTCTTTGATGCCCATACATATTGGTATTTTCAACTCTTGCACCAACTTTTATTTGAATTGAATGAAGATTTTTTGATGCTTGGGCATATCCTGCGTGAATGGCCTCTTCATAATCAAATTTACTCGTGCGTGTCACATCAAGTGTTTGTAATCCATTTGAGCGTGCAAAATACTCGGTTGTATTTTTAAACCATAAGAGTGAAGTTTTTAGTCCACTTTCAAAAATGATATTTTGAGCTGTTTTAAACTTTAAATCAATTTGTCCAATGAATGACTGGCGTTGTGTTTGAATATCACCATTGCCAAAGAATGGCTCTTGAGCGGGAGATATAAATTGATTACTAAAATTTTGTTTATTTTGGTTCGAAAGAAAATTATAAGAAAAGTCGCTGGTAAGTTCTGAACCAATGCTATCTATTTTATATTTAGTTGAAAACCCTTGATTAAAGATGAGGTTATGTGTGTTGTTTCGTACATCATTCTGATTTTGTGAGCGAATGGCTTCTGTACCAATAGTTTTGATTAAATTTTCGTTACTTGATTCAGACCTGCTATCGTTATACGAGCCTCTTCCATCAAAATTTATAGTCCATTTTTTTGTTAAATCATAGCTAAATCCATAGCCAGAATAAAAAATCTTTGCAGGGGAGGTGGCATAAGATTTTTGGGCTAAAAATGTATTTTCGCTAAGTTTTCTATTCGTTTCAATTTGGTCATACGAATTACGATTCGTTAGGTTTAAATTGAAATAAGAGTTTTTAGGCCCATCATTATTCATTAGATTGAGGCTAAGAAATTGATTTCCATAACGACCTTGATTCATACCAGTCACTACACTACCCGTTCGACCGATTTTTACTCCCTTTTTTAGCACTACATTTACTATTCCACCAGAACTTGCAGCATCATATTTGGCTGATGGTGAGCGTAATATCTCAATTTTTTGGATACTGCTTGGTGGTAATGTTTTTAAAATAGTAGCAATATCAGCCGAACTCATTTTTTGTTCACGGCCATTGATATAAATAGTTGCTGGTGAGGTGCTACTGATATAAATATTGCCATCGGGGTCGAGAAATAAGCCGGGAGTTTTCTCCATGATTTCATAAGCACTCGTACTACTACTGGCAATTGGCTCTGGGTCAATAATTGTTTTATCATCTTCTTGGCTAACCAAAGGTTTTTGAGCTACGACTGTCACGGTGGCTAAAGCATTAGCATCATCCTGCATGACTAATTCAAAAGAGCTTGATTTAGCATTGATACTAATTAAACGGTCAAGATTTTTGTAGCCGATTGATGTTGCTTTTAGTGTATATTGCCCCGCTTTGGTAATAAACTTGGCCACACCCGAAGTATCACTAATACCATATTGAATTTTATTTGTATCAGCTTTATTGATTAGCTTTACGCTCGTACCAATGATAGGTTTTTGAGTATTATCAATGAAACGAAAACTAACACTTTGGGTTTGTGCGAAAATATTTTGAACAATTATGCTCAGATAAAATAGTAAAATAGCTTTTTTCATATTCAATTGAATGTAGCGGATTTTCGGCTAAATATTAAAATCAAAAGCCGATAATCAGCTTACAAATATACTGATTATCGGCCAATGAATAAACTTTATTAGTGTTTACAATACACTTCTAAGTAAATCAACACTTTTTTGAACACCCGTTTTAGGGTCTTCTTTGCCTTCAAACTCAATGGAAATATAGCCTTGATAATTTACACTTTTAAGAATATTTACAATTCGTTTATAATCTAAATCAAGTGAATACCATTCGCCACCGCCATAATAAGTTTTTGCTTGAACAAAGCATGTTTGAGGGGCAATTTTCTCTAATTTATCATAAGGATTTTCTAAAAAATTTCCAGTATCCATCAATAGACCTAACCATGGAGAATCAATGGCATTTTTGATTCGAAGCATCCCTTCAGGTGTAGAACCTAGCCCCCAATGGTTTTCAAGTGCCAATAATATGCCACATGCTTCTGCTTTTTTCATACATTGATGAATACTGTCAATGCACCATTTGAAAGCATCATCTTCGGTATAACCTTCAATAGCTGGCTCGATGCCACGTTTGGCCATTAAATCATCGAATGATTTAATCGTACCCCAACGGCCTGTATTTAAACGCATGCAAGGAATCCCCATTTTATAGGCCAATTCAATACAATGATTGGTGTGGTCGATGTGTTCTTTCAAAACAGCTTTATCAGGCGAAACAAAACCTTGATGGATTGAAAGACAAGTCATCGCAATACCATTTACAAAAGCATGTTTTTTTAATTTTTGAAGATATGCATTATCTTCTCCATCCATTTGGCGGTGCAAAACATCAATGCCATCTAAACCCATTTTAGCTGCTTCATCAATGACCTTTTCAATAGGAAATTTATCGCCTTTGAAATGCCAATAAGAATAACTCGATACACTGAGTTTGATTCGACTGGCCGCTGATTTGGGTTGCGTGATTTCTGCCATTGATGGATTGGCTAATGCTGCTCCTCCGATGGCTAATGGAGCTGTCTTTAGAAATGAGCGTCGAGTGCTGTTCATAGTTTTATAGGGTTGAGATAAAAGATAATAGACAAGAGACACGAGAAAATTATTTCTCATTTCCCTTGTCTATTGTCAATGAATTAATCTACTGTAAATAATGCATTACCAAAAATCAATTTGCCACTATACCAAAATCCTCTGAAAAGTGGGTCATCTGCCATGTAAACAATTTTTCCTCGGCCCAATTCATGAACACCAAACATCAAATTATTTTTCATTTTTTCTTTGGCGATTTTTCCTGCAAAGCCTGTAACATGGTTATTATCTTTTGTGTAACCTACATTCCAACCATCTTTCAGATAGTCGTAGTTATAAACATCACGTACTAATGCATAATACAAGCCATCAGTTCCGTAGCCAAGCGGGTGAGTTTTATCAAGTTCTACTTTAAAGATTGCACCTGGAATTTGTTCCATGATGGCCTCACGTTCACGTGTGCCATAAGTTTTCAATTCTGGTTTATCACTTCCACTAGCATCTTTTTTACGTTTTAGTCCGAAGCCATCTTTATCAGCAAAATAACCGGTTGCCCCTTCCATGGCGATTACTTTTCCACCATTCTGAATCCATTTTTTGAGTACATCGCCATTGCCAAAAATTCTATCATAGCTACCATCAACTAATACCAAAACATCTAATTGCTCAAGAGGTACACGAGAAAACGAATTTCCCTCAATTACTGTAAGCGGGTAATTGATTTGTTGTTCGAAAAAGTGCCAAACCTCACCAAATGCCGTTGCTGAAACACCATCACCCGCAATTAATCCTACACGTGGGTTTTTGAGAACATTTACTGAAACCGAACCAAAGTCATTACCACTGTTTACCATTCCTGAATAAGTAGGTAAAATATTGATATTGAATTCTTTAGCTGCTGTTAAAATAGTTTTGTCAAATTTATCACCCATGCGTTCGTTGTTGGTTCGGGTAATGATTAATGAACCAGCATCGAATTTTCGGTTATTAATTTCAAATGGATTTTCATTAAAGCGAACCTTAATACCTGCCGCCATTATTTTTGATAAGAACTTTACATCTTCAAAAGATTTCCACGCAGATACATACGCATAAGGCTTGCCTTCTACCGTAGCTACGGGCTTAGCCATTGATAATTGAGTATTTGTTCCAACCAATTTTTCTTTGCTTGCATAAGCTTTTAAGCCATAACCGTAAGCCAAAGACCAAGTTGTAAGGTCATAAGTTACCGAATCTTCAAGGGCTGTTTTAGGCTCAAATAAAATCTTAACGAACGTTCCTTTGGGTTGATATGTGTTGATAATAAGGTCATTAGCTTCGATTTTAAAGTTCTCATCTTTCAAACTTTGATACCCGAAACCATTCGCAGTGGCATCCTTCGAAGCGAATCCGTAGCTAATTTGTAGTTTATCAAGTAAGCTGGTAAGTGCCTGAATCTTAGCTTCATCACCTTTACTTTTCAATACAAAAGATTTGTAAGTACCGTAGCCATTTGTAGTTTTATCAGTAAAGAATTTAGTAAATTCTTCCACAGTTTTATCGGCACGACTAGAAATGGCTTCTAGAGTACCCATACTTGTTGCAAAATGATGCGAAATACGTTGTGAAAGTGTAAGGGTATCTCCATCTTCTTTAGCAATAGCCAAACCAGCTCTGCCACCGCCGCCTTGTTCATAAGTCATACCAATGGCACCATTATAAGATGGATAGGTATCTCCGTAGCTTGGATAAAGCAAATCATAATTCTCTTTCGAGAAATACAACCAAAAATTCTTGTCGAAATACTTTTTGTTGTATTCGCCTAATGTTTGTTGAAATTCACGTTGCCATTTAGTTAGGTCTTCGTGGTAAGGTTTTGCCGATGGTGGGAAATAATAAGGGTTATTTACACCCATTTCGTGAAAATCTGCATGAAGATGTGGCATCCATTGGTTGTAAAGTTTCACGCGTTGCTGTGAAATCTCTTGAGTTTGCCAAGCCCAGTCACGATTGGGGTCAAATAAATAATGGTTGAAACGCCCGCCTGGCCAAGGTTCTGTATGTTCAATGGCAAAAGGTGTTGGGTTTCCTTGTCCACCAATTCTCGAAACACGATTATACCATTGTGCATAACGGTCACGCCCATCAGGATTGATACAAGGGTCAAGAATTACAACTGTATTTTTTAAAACTGCTTGTGTTGTAGCGTTGTTTTTATTGAGTAATTCATATAATACCTGCATTACAGCCTCTGAACTTACTGCTTCATTGCCATGAACATTATAACTTAACCACGCAATGGCTGGAACTTTCCCCGTAGGCTTCCCTTCCATCAAACCAATACTTTTGAGGTTATTTGTGCGGATTTCATCAATTTTTGCTAAATTTTCAGGAGAAGCTACAATGGCAATTACCAAAGGTCTTCCTTCGAAAGTTATACCATAATCTACCGTTTTTACTTGTGTAGGATTCTGTGTGGCTACATACCTCACATAATCTACAATTCGGTGATGAAAACTGAATTTCGTGCCAAGTTTATAGCCTAAAAATTCTTCAGGAGTTTTAGTTGTCTGTGCCGACAAATTCAAAAAATTGAGAAGTAGAAAAAAACAATAATAAATCTTTCTCATTAGCTACTGTATGTTTTGAAGTGTTTGTTTAAATATGATTTTCCAAAGATAGGAAAGAAGAGATTTATTTACGAAGCTTCCGTGAAGTATTTCGTTAAAAATGAAAATATTTTAAAAATGTAGTCGATAATATGAAATTTCTAATTTTTGATATAATCATTAAAAGAATTTTGTAGTTTTTGTAGATTTTTTAAAGCTAGCTATTGCGGATTAAATTTTTTGCCGTACTTTTGCACCACAATTCGCTGAAGCAGACGATAAATGGAACCAGCCGGCCCTATCGTCTAGCGGTTAGGACAGGTCCCTTTCACGGATCAAACCGGGGTTCGATTCCCCGTAGGGTCACTAAATATCGCTGCGATAAAACGAATTTAATGCCTAATAGAACTCTATTAGGCATTTTTGCTTTTAATGCAGGGGTACTACATTTCTAATACTTGTAGAGTAACTTTTTTTTAGTACTTTTGCATAACAATTCATAATCGAAGACGATAAATGGAACCAGTCGGCCCTATCGTCTAGCGGTTAGGACAGGTCCCTTTCACGGATCAAACCGGGGTTCGATTCCCCGTAGGGTCACTAATATCGCTTCGATGAAATGAATTTTAAGCCTTGGAGATGAATAATCTTCAAGGCTTTTTGCTTTTATATACTTCTGTAAAATATTGTTTTTTAGAAAAAATTTTTTTTTTCGCAACCCTCTCTTATTTTTTGCCGTATCTGTTTTTGAAAAGAATCTTTGACGGTACCTCTAAGATTGTTTCAATTGCATTGGTATTTCCAATGTTAGAACCTTGTAAATCAAAATCTAAATTATGGAAACTAAACAATTAAGTAGAGGGCAATTTCTGAAACAACTCGGCCTTAGCAGTGCAGCTTTGATGTCGTTTTATTGCTTAGGAACTGGACTAACCGCTTGTTCAAAGGGCTCTGATGACCCTGCACCAACTACAAGTCCTTCGGGAACTACCACTGGTGGAAATACCAGTGCTTCTGCTGATACCGGTATTACAGGTACATCTAAAGGTACTTCAATTGATTTTACTATTGATTTAACTAATTCAAATTTTAAGTCGCTAAAAACAGAAGGTTCATTTACTTATGTAGATGATATTATCATTGCGAATGCTAAAGGAGCATTTGTAGCTTTATCTAAAATTTGTACACATCAAGGAACAACTATTGATTTTAGAAGTGGTACCAATGATTTTAAATGCTCAAATCATGGTTCTGAATTTAAAATTGATGGTTCGGTTCAAAAAGACCCTGCAACAAAGGCTCTTACTGTTTACAAAACGGAACTATCTACAAATGGTAACTCTTTGAGAATCAAGGCATAGAATACAAAAATAAAAATTTTAGAAAGTGTTTTAGGAAAGTCTTTAATCGAAATAATTAAGATTTCATTGTTCACTTACACTAATAGTAAAAAATAGAGAGATTAGTGCAAATTATACCTGATATAGCGTGTCAGTGTTGTTTGTTAATTGAAAAATATTATTTGTACAATTCATTAATTCAGGTATTTCGAATAATATGTAAAATCATCAGTGATTTTATTTTGAATTAGGTAGATATTATTGTCTAGGGATAATATGTGTTTTGATGAATAAAGGAAGCCAAGGCTTTTGGCTTTCTTTTTTATTTGAAAATTGTTTGAAAACTTTACCCACAAAAGCATGAAGAATTTTTTAGTAATTGTATGCATTGTTTTGGCTATTTTTTCTAGTAAACAAACTTTTGCTCAAAATACAGCGGATAGTTTATTGAACGATTTAGATGTAGCTGAAGAAAAGTCTGCGTTGCTTCCAAATCGTATGGTCTTAAGTCAGAGGTTGCTTTGGGGGCAAAATGGTCTTTACCGAAAGATTGGATTGGCTCCTGCACTCACGCCAGAAAACCGAGAAAAAGAGTTGAAAATTAGACGAACGATGTTTAAAATTCATCAAACGATGGGCTTTATTACTGCCGCTGGTATGATTACTCAGGGTATTTTGGGCTCAAGACTCTACAAGCCAGATACGTACAGTGATCAATTAAAAAGAGCCCATAGTGCTGTAGCAACGAGTGTAAATATAGGCTACGCAACTACTGCATTAATGGCATTTACTGCACCACCTCCATTACTGAATCGTAAGGGAATCAGTAATATCAAAGTCCATCGATTATTATCATATGTACACCTAACAGGAATGATTACGACTAATATTCTAGGGCCACAAATTAGTAATAATTATAAGTTAAAACCATACCATCGTGCTGCTGCTTACACGGCCGTAGGTAGTTATTTAGCTGCAATTGCCATGATTAAGTTTGAGTTTTAAACTATATTTTTGATATGATAAAATTTCGAAATGTATTCACAATTTTATTCCTATTACCGCTTTGGGCTTTTTCTCAGCAAGATGTTTCTAAATTACTAGCTGATAAAAGTATCTCAACAATTAACTATGCCATGAAGCACCCAATGCACGATTGGGAAGCTGTTTGCAAAGATGTTAATGCGGTAATAGTGCTAAATAATGCTACTAAATCTATTGAACAAGTGGCAGTTTCTCTAAAACCTCAATCATTTGATAGTGGTAATGCTAACCGAGATTCGCATGCTTTAGAAGTGATTGAGGCTTTAAAATATCCAAAGATTACTTTTGTAAGTACAAAGATTAGGACTGTTGCCGAAACGGTAGCGGTAGAGGGAAGTTTAACTTTTCATGGAATTACCAAGCCAGTGACAATAACTGCAACTCGTGGAGAAGCTGCGGGTAAGTTAGTTTTTGAAGGTAAATTTGATATTTCTCTGACCGATTTTCAAGTAGAAAGACCATCATTGTTTGGCTTAAAAACTGAAGATTTGATGAAGTTTAAGTTTAAACTTATTTTTAAATGAAAAGCTAAAAAGGGTGAACTTCACGCTCATCCTTTTACTTCCATTTTAGTGTTTCGAGTATATGTTTGGTATCTACTTTCATATAATCAATAATCGGACGAAGTGAGTCGTTTTCTGTAGCTGTCATCAGATAAACAGCTCCTCTAAGGTAATGTTTGGTGCTATCAGTTACAAAAAACTGGTACGGGCTTGGTACTTCTCCTTCTAATTCAAATATAACCGCTTTCTTTCCATTTTTGGTCAAATAAATCTTATCAGTGATTGAATAAGCTTTTTTATCATGGTGAAAGGCAAGTTTTGATGCATCAATCATCATATTTTGTAATCTACTGATATCATTGTTTATGGCTTTGTACGTAAATTGTATCCGTGAGTTTAGCTTGGGATAATAAACAATAATCCAGTGTGGTTCAGCTCCCTTAAAGGTATCAAGTTGAATGATAGCATCTTTTGAATATTCAAAACTGTAGGGATGCTCATCTGGTAAAAGCTGGTATTGATGCTCCGGCAAATCAATTCGATTAAACCCCCTTGGTTTGGGCGTGTATTCCTGATTGGATTGACTACAACTTAAAGAAATGATAAATAATGCAATGAAAATGATTAACTTTATGAATTGTACTTTCCCCATATATTCTTTCTTCAAAAATTATTAAGCTGAACAAAAATTGTTTTAAAATAAATAAACACCGGTTTTTTCTTCTTCACTCAAAATTACCTGAATATGCTCATTAAGGGTTGTTGAAAGTGAATATCCCACGTAATCGGCCGATATCGGGAAATTCGGGTGGTTTCTATCAACCATCACTGCAACTTGAAGTTTTTTTATCGGAATGCTTAGAAATGGGCGTAAGCTAAAAGCAAGTGTTTTACCTGTATTTAATACATCATCACATAAAACGATATTTTTATTACGAAAAGTATCTACCTGACTTTCAATAGTTATTTCGGGTTGTTCTGTGGCATGTTTTTCGAAAGAAACTTTAGCGATGTATGTATCAATATTCGAGATTTGTTTTAATTCATTTACTAACATTTCAGCAAAAGCGTAGCCTTCACCGTTAATTCCGGCAATAATTATCGACGACTCTTCAAAGTTTTGCTCATAAATCTGATAGGCAATTCGACGAATTTTTTGAAGTGTCTGCGTTTTGTTTAATAATTGATTCGACATAATATAGAAATAACGACTAATATGGTACGGTGTTTGTTCACTACCGTATGATTTAAATAATTCAATAATTAGATTATCAAAAGTATTGAAAATAACTCAAGTCAGAAATTTATAAATGTTTCTAAATGATACCATTCGATAAGTTTTTGGCATAGTTTGTGCAAATGACTTTTGAATAATAATAATGAACAAAGATACTCAAAACTTAATGATTATGAAGTCTATGAAATACTTTATATCGGTTATCATTCTTATCTTTTTTACAAGTGCCACACTTTCTAAAGAAGGGATTAAGGCACATGCAAGATTAGATAACGAATTAGCAGATAGAATAAGGATGTCATTTAGAGCAGGAAATTCACGAATGTTAGCCAGTTGTCTAAACCAACAAGTTGAGTTGGTTATAGACTCAGAAAAGATAGATTTTCAGAAGATTTCCGCACAGCAGGCAGAGCAGATCTTTAAATCATTTTTTCAAAAAAATCCACCGTTGACATTTCAATATGAATACCAAGGAGCATCAAATGCCCACCTTCGTTATAGTGTCGGAACTTATCGTAGTCGTAATAAAGATTTCTTGGTTTATATTTTAGTTCGTAAGGCTGAGGCGAATAAATACTTGATTGATACAATTCAATTTAGAGAAGGATGATAAAATTTTGACTATTTTTTGAATATTCTGATAACAAAATAATGCATAGGCTCTGTAATTATCAGAGCCTTTTTCTATTTTTGTGAATTATTTCTGAGTACTGAAAAATTATTAACAAAAACGCAGAGCAGGTATTGAAAAGTAAAGCTTAAAACTCAACTAAGCGAAATACTTAATGAAAAAAAAAGATGATAGTAAAAACTAAAAAATTTGCATTAGACCCAAAAGATTACGTGAGCATTTCTTTTAAACGCCACATGAAAACTGGATGGAAATGGTTGTTGATTCCAGTAGCAGTTTTGGTTTTAGGATTAATTCTACATTTTACGGGTACATACAAAAACTGGTGGATCCCAGTTCTATCTGTAGTCGGTGGTGGTTTATACGTTTTATTCTGGTATGCTCAATTTTATGCAGCTTCTCAAATGGAACAAAATAAACAAATGTTTGAAAAGTTTATGTATGAAATTGATAGTCGCCAGATTTTGGTAAAAATTAATCAAAAAGAAGGTGGAATCATGAAATGGGAGAGCATCCAAACGGCCGAACGCACGCCAGATTCATTTTTACTGATTATTGGAAAAGGACAATTTTTACGTTTCCCCTTCTCGGTATTTAATAGTGAACATGATTTAAAATTATTTGAATCAATATTAAAACGCAAAGAACTATTGGCATAATTTTCTTCTATCCGAACCGCCCAGTAAAATTTTCAACAAATATGGAATTTTACAGATAATTATTCCTAACTTAGTATATATTACTAAATTTGTTTTGTCAGGAATAAATATAAACGCATTCTACCCAAAGGTGTGTATGTGGGGCTTTTTATGAAGAAACTTTGGCTATTAGTGTACTTCTCCGTTGTACCAGTTGCTATTTGGGGCGACTGCTACGATGAAATTATTTTCCTAAAAAAAATAGGGGGACTGGAAGTGCTTGTGAATTTACTTCTGTTATTTTATTATTTAGATTACAAAAAGCTTAAATTTATTCAGATAGATTGGTATTTAATTGAAGCTTTGCTATTTACAATTGCTGCTGGGTTACTTATTTTAGAGTTTAAAGATATAGAGATATTGATGTTAATCAATACGATTGGTTTTTATCTAACTCAGTTTATGTTTATAAGTGTTTTTAGGTCTGAAGGAAGTATTTTACCAGCAGTTTCAGTTGTATTTAAAGAATGGAAGATGATAATGATGTCTATTCTGTTTATTGTAGGGTTTGTTTTTGTACTTATAAAATTTATTCCCAATAGTCTTCTAGTTATTAGCTTTGTTTATTCAACCCAAATGATGATACTTTTTTGGATGGCTTATTTTCGGCCAGTTTCTTTTAGAGTGTTTGTCATGGGATTTTTAGGTACCTTTTTCTTAATAGTCGCCAATCTTTGGTTGACGATCAATCTACTTTTTCATCAATTTTTCTGTGCTTTGGGTGTATGGGCCATACTTTATGGTTGTTCACAGTTTCTTATCGTTGAAAGTGTGCTTGTTAAGCGAAACAAAACCATTTACTTTAATCAATTGTAGCAAATTATAGGGGGCTGCGTACAGTTTACGCATTCATTAACTTGGCCGCAATTTTAGTGATGATTACGAAAAAATGTTCACATATAAATACAATTAATTAATTGCAATCCTTATAGTTTTACTCAAACTTCCTGAATTAAGTTTTACGAAATAGATACCCGAATTTAGATTATTAATGTTGAAGTATTTGCTGAATTTCAGTGCTTTAGGTTGTAGTTGTTCTTGGTAGCGAACTCTGCCCATGATATCAATAATTTGTATTGATTCAATATTATTGTAGTTTGCTTTTATTGTAAATTTCCCATCATTGGGTACCGGGTAGATACTTACATCCATGCCATAAAAGTCGTCGGCCTGTGGTGATTTTTCATATACCAAATCAGTTGACCAAATACCTCGACCAAAAGTGGCTGCAAATAGTTTTTTTGTATTATTATTAATTTCTAGTTCGTGAATAATTACATTTGGAAGGTTGGCCATCAGTGGTTTCCATTCTTTTGTTCCTTCAACTAAATAATATACACCTACATCCATACCTACATATAAGATGTCGGTATCTTCTTCTGACTGGTAAACGATTGTATTAGCTGGAAGATTAGGTAAATTATAAGTTATATTTTCCCAATTTTTGCCGCCATCATTTGAGTAATACACCTTTTTCCCATCTTCGAAGTTGCTAAGGGTCGCCCAAACTCTTTCAGGGAAATTATTATCAACTGCCAAGTAGGTCACGTAAGATTCTTTAAAGATATTATTTGTGATATTTTCCCAAAATTCACCATTATTGGTTGTTCGCCAAAGCTCTGCCGATTGTTTTAAAATTGGAGTTGCTTTTTTTGCTATATATATAATTTCAGGATTGTTTTTAGGCACAGCTAAAGCTGTGGAAACTTGAGGGAAGCGAGTAGGACTATATATTTTGAAATTCGAGATTGTATTTATTCTATTTCTTTCTTGGCCAATCTCTAGTTTATGTACATTTCCACCTGCAATGATTACTTGATTTGATTTATTATTGATGACAAAAGGAGTTGTCCATTCGCCTGCATCATTATTTGTAGCGGGAGGAAAGATATTTGTTCGAAGTTTATTAGCATCATTTAGATTAAAAAATGAGATATAACCATATTGTGATGAGCCATAAACATAGTTTTGGGTAAATGCACCTTCCATTCCATCTCCTTCAAATTCATTGGTCCATTCCTTGTTATTTTTAAATAAGAACATATTGTTATCTTGTGCACCTGTAATGATTTTTGAGCCATCTTCAGATAAACCAAGTCGATAGCACGAAGTGGCATTAATACCTTTCGCTATAAATTTCCATGATAAATTTACGGTCGTATTGGCGATAATTTCTTTGGTTGTGTAAACTCCACCATCATTGCAGAGATAAATGGTATTATTGAGTGGGTTGTAGTTGAGGGCATGTTGGTCTGGATGTACCGTAGAATAACCTGTTGCTTGCCTCCAAGAATTTCCTCCATCATTGGTTTCGTTTAAAATAAGCCCCCCAACATATACGGTTTGTGGCTTGGTAGGATGCACCATAATGCAAAGGTCGTAAAAGCCTTGACCACCTGCTGTGGTGTAGGAAGTAGATAATAAATTACCTCTGAATGAAGATTTTTGCCAAGTTTCTCCAAAATCAGCACTTCGATAAAAACCTTCAAATCCATTATTTACATCGCAACTCACTGCATAAATAAGATTTGGACTTGTTGGAGAAATGGCAACTTCGATTCTCTGTACACTCGTCTTACCAATACCCGTTGGAAGCAAACGCCATGTATTTCCAGCATCCTCTGATTTCCATATACCTGCTTCACCTTGTTTGATAGACCCTACAAAAACAGCAGTAGCAAATAAAATTTTGCTATTATTTGGGTGCTGAACTAAAGAAGATGACATTTTATCTAATACCTTGTTAGACCACGTGTCACCACCATCGAATGATTTGAAGATTCCCTTTGTACCTACTACGATTACTTCTTTCGAATTACTAGGGTTTACCCAAATTGTGCGAGTAATAGAATTAATAGCTTCCGAAAGTTGATTTTTTAGCCCTGTTTGTTGCCAACTATTCCCGCCATTTGTACTTTTCCAAACACCAACGCCGTAGTAGGTATTTCTTTTTCTATCGGCAGTATAAAGGTCATAGCCAATATATGCGAAATCGGCTAAAGAAATATATATAATTTCAGGATTATTAGGGTCAATTGTTATGGCACTGACCCTCAATATAGGCAGATTATCGCCTAGCGGAGTATATGATTCTCCTCCATTCGTTGTTTTCCAAATGCCTCCTTGTCCGAATCCGATATAAAAAGTCGAACTATCGGTTGGATGAAAGGCAATACAGTTGACTCGTCCAATGCCAAATAAGTCTGACCTACCATAAGGACCTGCGGGAACCCATGAAGAAGCTTTTTTTCTAGAATTTTGATAACTAGCCCTTATATTTTCGATTTCTCGATTATTTTTTAGTAAGACATCACTAGTAGGCATATTTCCCGAAGTATCTATTCTACGGAGTAGTTCATGTTCGTAGCGAGCCATCCATTTCCATCCTTTAGTTCCTTTGGGTTGCTCACTCAGCCAGTTTCTGAATTTTTCTTCATGTTGAAATAAGTTCTGAGATTCACTTAAACTTGGTAAAGTTTCTGGAAAAGTCTGTGCGATGCCTGAGAAAGTAAAAAGTAATAGTAATACGGTAAAAACTCGTTTCATTGAGAAAAGATTTAAGTCATCATTTGTTAAGGGTTGTTGGTTATTGAGGTGGATTCGAATGGAATAATTTAAAAATACAATTTTTGCTTTACTTTAAAAAATTATTGGCTTCTAAGCTTGTTGATTTATACTCTGCGTACTCTAAGCATTTTTTATAAAGTTCTTCTGCCTTAGCTTTGTTTCCTGCCCTAATAGAAATCCGAGCTAAACCTGCGTAAGCCATGGCATAGTAATCGTTTGTATAACGTTCATTAGGTTTCATTTTTAGTACATTGCTATAAAGTTCACTGGCAATTTTATCGTTTTTTTTGTATTTTTCATAAACTAATCCTTCAAAAAGAGTTCCAGCCAATAAATATACATTATCGTTAGTACGCTTAAGATGTTGTATAAGTTGCGTTGCTTCATCTATCTTTCCATTCATTACTAAGCTCTCGGTATGACGCATCGTATAGATTAAATTATTAGGATATTTTTCGTGTAGCCATGTTGAGTAATGCAAGGCTTTCGTGTAAGCCATTTCATATTTTAAGTATATATTGGTCAGATAATACGCTGATTCAATTCTCGAAAATACTGATTTCAGAACAGCTTGTTCAAGTTGTGAAATTCCTAGCTTTTTGTTACCATTTTCAAAAAAAAGCATGACAGGTTTGACAATAGGATGGGTTTCAGGATATTGAATTCGATAAAAATTGTATAGCCCTGAAGTAAACAAAAACTCGGGATTTTTATCAATTAATTGTTTACTGTCTTTAAAATAGCTATATGCCTTACGGGCTTCGTTGGCGGCTTTTACCTGCTCTTTATTATAATTTAAAACCAAGGCTACGTATCCGTGCGATGCGAATAGAAAAAATACAGCCTCTGCTTTTTTTGAAGGGTCTTGCAATAACATTTCGGCCGATAATTGACATTTTTCAAGTAAGGCAAGATACTGAGCTAATGCTTTGGGATTTTGCTCGATTGGCAAATTTTGCCATTGTAGTTGAAGGGCACTCAATAATGGTGTGACTGGGTGCTTGGGGTATTTTATTTTTACTTGATGAAAATTAAAATCGGCTTCTTTAAATTCGTAGTTATAAAGTTTGTCTAAGCCTTTGATAATTAGTTGCTTAGATTCATTATCGGTGAGGAGTTGTGAAAAAGAAGCTGCGGAATAGAACCAAAACACAAAAATCAAAAAAAGTTGTTTCATGAAAGACTGAATGTTATTTTTTAGATAACGAAATATTATGCAAAAAAGCCTCCCAAATGGAAGGCTTTTTTTCTTCGTAACTTAAACTATATAGTTAGCGAATTAATACTTGTGTTCTTGTAAGTAACTCATTACAGCATCACGGCTTCTTAGATTAACACCTTCAGCTTGCATCGCTTGGCCTACTGTTTTCTCTATTGTTACATAAGAGAAAGTTAGGTCTGTTTGTGGAGCATAAGCTTTAATTCCACCAATTGCAGCTGTTTGTGAACTGTAATAGAATGTAACTTTACCAGTTTCATAACCAAAGTTTACCTGCTCAGTTGCACCGTCAGTTTCTTTGATAATTACACGTGGTAGTGCTACGAATTGAGTACCTACTTTTACGAAGGCTACTACAAACATCGTTGCTTTTACATTAGGGTCAGTTACTGTGTAAGCTCCTGTTTTGCCAGTTGCTCCAGTTCCAATACCAGCAGCATCAACAGTTTTCCAATCGGCAACTTTTACTGTTACTTCAGTACCTTTTACATTAGCGTTACCATCTTTACCGTTAGTACCATTTGTACCATTAGTTCCGTTAGTGCCATTAGTACCACTTGCACCAGTAGGACCTTGTGGACCAGCAGGACCTTGTGGACCTTGGTCTCCTCTACAAGACCATAAAGTAACAGATAATGCTAAAGATACTACTGATAAAACTCTATAAAATTTGTTCATGATTTGATGGGTTTTGATTTTTTGGCTTCAGTTACGTAGCAATATTATTGAAATTTGTTCAACTTTGCAAATGCTAATATCGCTTTATTTATTTTACGGCAAAAATTTTTAACCGAAAAAAATCAATAAAAATTTAGTATCATTGGTTTTATTTTGAATTTCAAATAAAAGCCCATTTATATCATTCTTATTATCAGCTTATTTTATAATTTATGCAAAGTTTAGATTGCCTTAATCAAGTTGCCGAATTTCATCGAACATTCAAGCACCCTATTTTAGATACTCCTCAGATTCCTTCGCCACAACGTTGTGAGCTACGTGTTTCATTGATTGCCGAAGAATTAAAAGAACTTCAACAAGCTATTGAAGATAAAAATATTGTAGAAGTGGCCGATGCCTTGGCCGACATTCAATATGTATTGGCTGGTGCTATTTTAGAGTTTGGATTAGGGGAAAAGTTTCGAACTATTTTTGATGAAGTACAACGTTCAAACATGAGTAAAGCATGTGATACCCTTGAAGAAGCAGAAGCTACAATGAAGCATTATGCTGAAAAAGGAACGGAATCCTACTATAAAGAAATTGAAGGTAAATTTTTAGTGTATAGAAAAGGCGACGATAAAACGCTGAAGAATATTAATTATTCGCCCGCCAATCTTATGTCGATTGTAAACGCTTGAAAATTTATGGGAAAAAATCATAAAAGTAGCGTTAGCACTCGATTTTTGAAGTATGTACAAATTGATACTCAATCTGACCCAAATTCGAGTGCTAATCCATCAACTGAAAAACAAAAAGATTTAAGCCGATTATTGGTACAAGAACTTTTAGATTTAGGTATTTCGGATGCTCATTTAGATGAATGGGGCTATGTGTATGCCACGATTCCGAGCAATTCAGAAAAGAAAGTTCCTACCATTTGTTTTTGTTCGCATGTTGATACATCGCCCGATTGCAGTGGGGCAGGTGTGAAGCCAATCATTCATGCCAATTGGGGTGGAAAAGATATTGTTTTACCCGATGATACAACTCAGGTTTTGAAGGTTGAAGAACATCCTGACTTGAAAGAACAAATAGGTAATGATATTATTACGGCGAGTGGAACAACTTTATTGGGTGCTGATAATAAAGCAGGTATAGCTGAAATAATGGCAGCTGCAGAAATTCTCATGCAAAGTCCAGAAATTAAGCATGGCATTATCAAGATTTTATTCACTCCCGATGAAGAAGTGGGTAGAGGAACAGAAAAAGTTAATTTAGAAAAGTTAGCCGCAGATTTTGCCTATACAATGGATGGTGAGAGTCTTGGTACACTTGAAGATGAAACTTTTTCGGCTGATGGAGTCAGCTTGACCATCAAGGGGGTGAGTACTCACCCGGGTTTTGCTAAAGGGAAACTTGAAAATGCAATGAAAATTGCAGGTGATATTTTGGCCGCTTTGCCTAAGGATACGCTTTCGCCCGAAACAACCGAAGCTATGGAAGGGTTTATTCATCCAACCCAAATTTCGGGAATCCAAGAGGCTGTCAAACTAGATTTCATTATTAGAGATTTTACTGTTGAGGGCTTGCATGAAAAAGAAACTTATTTGCAAAATATTGTCAATAGTGTTCTGAAAAATTATCCAAATTCAACGGTTGATTTTAAAGTAATTGAACAATATCGAAATATGAAAGAGGTTTTGCTTAATTACCCACAAGTAGCTGATTATGCCATGGAAGCCATCGAAAAAGCAGGCTTGAAGGCCCAAAAACGAAGTATTAGGGGAGGAACAGATGGCTCAAGGCTCTCCTTTATGGGTTTACCGTGTCCGAATATCTTTGCAGGTGAACATGCTTTTCACTCAAAATTAGAATGGGTGTCGGTGCAAGATATGGAAAAAGCTACTGAAGTAATTGTAAATTTGGTGCAGATTTGGGAACAACGCTCATAAATTCTAAAATTTCTTTTAGGTTAATTTGGGGCATATTTTTCTTTGATTTAATAATATCTTGTTGTAGAGACAAGGCATGCTTTGTCTCTACGTTTTGAAAAATCCTCAATTTATTTACAATAATAAATGTCAACAAATCTCATTTTTTTAGGAATTCCTTCACAACTGCCACCGTTTTTTCTGCATCTTCTTCCATTGGTGTATGACCTGAATTTTTGAATACCACTAAGGTATCATTCGGTAAATCTGCATGAAATTTTTGTGCAACATCAAGTGGAATTAAGAAATCTTTATCACCCCAAATGATGAGTGTGGGCATACTTAAGCCTTTTATCTTTCCAGAATTATCGGCACTGATACCTTTATTCCTAAATTCTGACATTCGATCAATAAATGCTTCTCGGTTTCCTTTTCTGAGTGATAAATCATAATAACGGTCAATTAATTCTTCACTTACTTTTGATTTATCAGCATAGACATTTTCTACACTTTTTTGAACAATTGAGCGTGGAGTGATGTATTTAAAAAGATTCTTTACAACAGGCCAACCAGCTAATTGAAACGCAACAGGCACTGACTTTGATTTAGTAGGGTAGCCCCCCGCATCGACCAAAATCATTTTGGTAACTTTTTCGGGAAATTGTACGGCAAAGTTCCAGGTGATTGAGCCTCCGAGCGAATTTCCAGCCATAATGCAGCGATTTACACCAATTTTACTCAGAAAATCGTTCATAAAAGAAGAATAGAATGCTTGTGAGTAATCTTTGTTGGGGTTTGGGCCTGTTAGACCATAAGCAGGTAAATCAAGCCTGATTACTCTATGTTCTTTTTTTAGGGCATTTACCCAACCTTCCCACGTATGAAGACTGGCACCTGTACCGTGTATTAGTATAATTGGAGTTGAATCATTCCGAATCCCTTCATCTCGGTAGTGTACATTCATACCATCTATTTCAACAAATTTAGACTCAGTATTTGCGTATTTTTGTTTGAGTGTTTCGAGAGGAATATCATTTTTCCAAAAGATTGTTGAAGTAATCAAAATGAGCCCGATTATTAGCAGGATAAAGTATTTGAGTGTTTTAAATATGTTGTTCATTGTATTTGAGTTGAGTCCAAATTTAGTCATTTTTCAGAAAACGCCTAACAGATTTTTTAATACTTTTCTTGATAATGTTAAAGAATATCTGTATTTTGTGCAATCTTAACCTGTTAACATACTTTATGATTATTTCACCTGACAAAACGCTATTAGAATGTTTCTATCATTGGGAAGCAACGACTCCCGATAATATTTATTTGCGTCAGCCTTTCGGAGACAACTTTGTTGATTTTACATGGAAAGAGGCAGGACGACAAGCTAGAAGTTTGGCGGCTTATTTGAAATCTTTGAATTTGCCAGCCAAAAGTAGCATTGGTTTAGTCTCGAAAAACTGTGCAGAATGGTTAATTGCAGATTTTGCCATTATGATGGCGGGACACATTTCAGTGCCTTTTTATGCAACATTGACTGATTCACAAATTAATCAAGTACTTACTCATAGTGGTTGCGAAGTTCTTTTTGTTGGAAAACTCGACGATTGGGCTGGCATGAAAAGTGGTATTCCTTCGCATGTCAAATGTATTTCATTTCCAACGTATAATCCTGATGCCTCACATGTGCAATGGAATGATATTTTAGCAAATTATGCTCCCATTACCGAAAATTATATTCCTTCAGTTAATGATATTTTTACAATAATCTATACCTCAGGTACTACTGGAAATCCAAAGGGAGTAATGCTTAATTATGGAGCAATGGCCAGTGTAATTTATTATGCAAGAGATATTGCAAGGCTTGATGTTCAAAATGCTCGTTTCTTTTCTTATTTGCCGCTTTGCCACATTGCCGAGCGAAATATTATTGAAGCTGCTGCCGTAACAATGGGAGCAACCATCTATTTTGCTGAAACACTAGATAGTTTTGCCAAAAATTTAGCCTCGGCACAACCTACACACTTTTTGGCTGTCCCAAGGATTTGGACAAAGTTTCAGTTGGGAATTCTTGGCAAAATGCCCGAAAATAAGCTAAATACTTTACTAAAGATTCCAATTATTAGTAGTCTTGTGAAGAAAAAGATTCAGAAAGGACTTGGTCTGCATAAAGCTGAAATTATTCTTACAGGTGCGGCTCCAATGCCTGCAAGTTTAATTAAATGGTTTAGGCGTTTAGGTATAATTATACAAGAAGCCTATGGAATGACTGAAAATGTTGGGGCTGTTTGTATGATGCCGCGTGATAATATCAAAGATGGCAGTGTTGGTAAGATTTATCCAGGGATGGAAGTGAGAATTGCCGAAGGTACTGGTGAGATTCTAACACGCTCTAGTTGGAACATGAATGGCTATTACAAAGAACCCGAACTTACTGCCGAAACCATTGATGCAGAAGGCTGGATTCATACAGGTGATGTTGGAGAATTAGATGAAGATAATTACTTGAAAATTACAGGACGTGTAAAAGAAATGTATAAAACCTCAAAAGGTGAATATATAGCTCCTGCCCAAATTGAGTTTGGTTTCGCCGATAATAATTTTATCGAGCAAATTTGTGTAGTAGGTAATAATCTGCCGCAACCCATAGGTTTGATTGTTTTATCTGATTTAGGTAAAGCAACTGATAAACAGGTAGTTAGAGAAAGTTTAGAAGTGACCTTGAAAGAGTTGAACCCTAAATTGAAAAACTATGAACGTGTACAGCGATTAGTTGTTTTGCGAGAACCTTGGACGGTTGAGAATAACAAAATGACGCCTACTTTGAAAATCAAGCGAAATGTAATTGAAAAAGAATACGCTACAAAAGTAGAGACTTGGTATAGCAAATCGGATGCAGTGGTTTGGGAGTAACCACCTGTGAAGTTCTGAATTCTGAGTTTAGAGTTCTGAGTTGCGAGCAGTAAAAAAACTCAGAACTCAGAACTCTCAATTCAAAACTATTTAAGCAATCCCTCTGGAATTGGTTTTTCTAACAAATGCTTGTAGATAAATTGAGTTTTTAAATTATCAAAATGTACGCCTTTGTTGCCTCCCCAACCGTGTCTGCCATTCGGGTAAAGCATAAATTCAAAGTTTTTCTTCTCATCTTGTAATTTACTAATTAATTGAATGCTGTTTTGCATGTGTACGTTATCATCCATCGTACCATGTACAATTTGTAAAACACCTTTCAACTTACTCGTGTGTGTCAATACACTCGCTGATTTATAACCTTCAGGATTTTCGGCTGGCGTATCCATGTATCTTTCGGTATAAGCACTATCGTACAAGCTCCAATCAACTACACTACCACCGGCCATGCCGTGGGTAAATACATCACTACCATACGTGAGAGCATAACAACTCATATATCCACCATAGCTAAAACCAGTGATGCAAATTTTTGTTGGGTCAGCTATTCCTTTATCTATCAATGATTTAACCATTGTCTTGTAGTCTTTCATTTCCCAATAACCTAAATTACGGTGCATATAAGCTACGCCTTCTTTTCCAAAATGTCCACTAGCACGGTGGTCAAGTGCCACTTGAATGATACCTTCTTTAGCATACCATTGTTGTCTGGCCGACCACGTCCATTGGTCATAAACTGTTCCAGCGTCAGGGCCACCATAAATACTAACCAACACAGGATATTTTTTACCTGCTACCATATTCATCGGGTAAGTGATAGTCATTGGCAAATCATATATACCATCTTCACTTTTTACTCGAATAAGTTCAGTTTTAGCTAAATTATAATTTTCCATTTCAGCACCCTTAATGCTTCCAAGTTCAGATATTTTATTCCCCATATTATCAACAATAGCCATGCTGGTTGGCGTATTTATATTTGAATAAGTGGTAATGAAATACTTATAATTGGGAGAAGCAATGATATTACGGTTGTTAAATGCACCAAAAGTGAGTCTTTTCAAGCCTTTTCCATCAAAACCAACTCTGTAAAGGTCGAAGCGGGCCGTACTTTCAATACCACGAGCATAGAAATAAACCACACGATTCTTTTGGTCGATTCCTTCTACATTTTTTACCGTATATTTTCCTTCAGTGATATTATTAATGAATTTACCGTTAATGTCATACAAATAAAGTTGTTTCCAGCCTGTTTTATCGCTGATAATCATCATTTCCTTACCACCATCCATAATGGTTAGGCGTTCATCTGCTTCGTCAATGCCAATCCATGATTTTTGTGTTTCATTGTACAACTCTTTTTTGCTGCCATCTTTTGGTGAAACATTATAAAGTTTCAAGTTATCATTCCCACGGTTAATCCATTGAAGCATTAAACCACTTCCATCTGGCAACCATTGTGGCCAACCAAAATATTGCTCATTTTTATCATTGAAATCAGCCCAAACTGTTTTTCCCCCTTCTGGAGATACAAAACCAACTTTTGCTTCTGGATTTGGGTCGCCACTTTTTGGGTAGCGTGTTTCTTCAATAAAGCCGTGTTGTCCTTCGCTACTATAAAGTGGGAACATCATGGTTTTTGATTCATCAAAACGCATGTAAGCAATTTTCTTGCTATCAGGGCTCCACCAAAAAGCACGGAAACGAGTAGGGCGACCAAAGATTTCTTCCCAATAAACCCATGTTGCATAACCATTTAAGGTAGTTTTTGTGCCATCGGTTGTGAGTTGGGTTTCTTTTTTGTTTTTGAAATTATAGGTGTAAAGATTGTTTTCTTTGGTATAGGCGATATAGCTACTATCTGGTGAAAACATTGCGTTTTTCTCTTCAGCAGCATCATTGGTTAACTGAGTTTCAGTATCTCCACTTTTTAAGAATAAATTATTGTTTTTGCTAAGAATGGTTTTTACGGGCTTTGCTTTCGGACGTAGAATTTCTTCGCTAGCTTCGGTCATCTTTCCACTTTTAACTTCCAATACCATTGATTTAGCTTCAGCATCAGGAGTGGCTTTTTGAGAGATTAACACTCGCTCATCGTCAATCCATCTTTGAATGATAGGTAATGTTTGGATAAAGTTTTTGGGAGTTTTTCCAGTCATTAATTCTTTTTCGTCAAAATCTTTCTTTTGAGCAAAAACGGCACTACTCGTTAGGCAGAGAAGTAATAGAGTTTTTTTCATGTTTAATAGTTTGAAGATTATTTTTTGCGTAAAAATAGTGATAGATATGACGAAATCGCTTAAAAATGAAGTTAAATTTATTTTTTGAGGTAAAATAAAATGGAATTGTAAAGATATTGTCACAAATTTTTAAACCGCAGATAGTACAGATTTACAAACGCTAATTTTCGCAGATTTTATTGAATTTTCGGCGAAAATCAGCGTTTTTTAAGAAATTAGCGTTATCTGCGTGCTATTATTTCTAAAGGAAGTGATGTCCGTGGGTGTTGTATAAAAATATGGTTTCAAAAATGGGTAACCATTTTTATTTTCTGTAATTCAATTTCTTCCCAAATCCGCAGTAATAGTCAGGTAGTAAAACGCTCCAACCGTTGGAGCTGCGATAAAGCTTACGTAAGGTCGATTGAATATATTCGTTCCTGCTAACTTAAACTGTAAACCTTTTTTTCGCATATAATAGGTGAATTGGGCATCTACATTATGTATTTCAGGTACCTGTCCAGTTGCTAAGGCAGATTGCCACAAGAAACTTTCTTGATATTTATAATTAATACCAAATCCTAAATTTTTTGTTAATCGGGCATTTCCTAAACCTATGTTTAAAATCCAACGTGGCGTATTAAAGGCTTCTTCAAAACCATCATTATTGGCTACGCTCTGCAATTTTGCAAAAGAAACATTGGTGGTAAATGTGAAGGTTCGATAAAAATTATAACTTAGATTGATGCCCCCGCCGTAATTATGCACAATTGTTTTTGAATTTGTCCAAAGTCGATATCTAGCTTGCTTATTACGGTCGTACATATAAAATGCTAACGAATCGGGGTTGGAACCAAGCGGTACATTGGCTTCAACTTGTGCCATGAAATTTCTGTAAACATTGTAATAGAAATCAGCATCAATGAACAGTTTCTTCCCGATTGGATAACCTTTGTAACCAATTTCAAAGCTATTTACATATTCAGGTTTCAAATATGTATAATCGTTTTTGCGGAGTAAACCCTTGTTTTTGCTAATGGCCTCATTCTGACTCAACTTATTTACATTGATATCTTGGTTGACCGCCGCCGTGAAATCATCAATAGTTTTGCGTAAATATGAATTCTCAAAAATTCCTTGTGACATAATCGGTAAGCCTCCCACTCGTTTCACACCACCACTATTTATATTCGAAAAAGCTTCAAACAAACTCGGGAAACGATAGCCATTTTGATAAGAAATCCTCAAATGATTATTTTCATTGAGCGAATAAATAGCTGAGCCACGAGGATTTAATCGAAGATTGAAATATTGGTTTTTATCGGCACGAAGTGTTAAAACGACTTTTATTTTTTCATTAAGAAATGTTTTGCTACTCTGAATAAAACCACCCCCTTTCCAGTAATTTAAGTTTTTATCGTTGTCTTTGGGGTTGATGAAATAATTGCCATCAGGCACAACAAAATAGTTACGGTAATCAAAGCCTGCTAATAGCCCCCAACCTTTGTTTTGTAAATTAGGAGCGAGTTTCGAACTTAAATCACTCAAACCTTCAGTATGGAACATATACGATTTTACCCGCAATGCTGCACCTATATCCCAATTATTAATGTCGCCTAATTTTTCAATTAATTGGTTAAATGCTGGCGTATTTGGTTGGGGTCGGCCATTATCGGCTTGCTTTCTGGCTAAGTTTAGTGCTTCAATGACTGTTTTACCTTGTTTAGTTTGACTATTAAATTCATTGGTAAAATCAGTAAACCAAGTATTATCTGATTTGAAAGTTCGGTCGATATTTTCTGCCATCGAACGAATATTATATGATTTTCCAGTATTTTCAGTAGTTAAGTAGGCTTTAAGCTGTGAATTAGGCCCTTGATAAGTAAGAGCTTGCTGAGAAAGTTGATAATTATTCAGCCGAAAACGATTGGTTCGTTGATAAACATTATCTAGTTGAGAAAATTTAAAATTATAAACCAGCTCGTGTTGAGGTTTGAACCTGTAATTCAAAGAAATATCAGCTTTTAAATTATTGATTGAATAATCTGTCACTTCTTCTTCAAGATATCCAGTACGAGCAACTACGTATCTTTTACCACCCAATGTAAGCGTACGTCTATTAGAAGATTCATTGCCATAAGAACTCACATAATCTGCACCGGGATTATCTTTTCCCAAAAGTCCAACCGAAGTATTGGCCGATGGATTCAAATCGAGGGTTGAATTTGCTATCCAATCATAGCCTTTTTGGTAGCTAAAGTTTGTTTTAAATGCTAGTTTTTCATTGAATTTGTATGCAAAACGTAGATTAGTTTCAGAAAACAACTGAAGTTTGATGCTGTTTTCATTGATATGATTAACTCCTGTTTTTTGCTGGAAGCTAAAGCCTGTTGATTCGAAAGGATTGAGTGTGAGTAAATTTACAAGTCCATTCAATGAATTCATGCCATACAGTGCCGATGCCACTCCGGGAATCACTTCTACTTGTCTAATATCAAGGTCAGTAGGACCCATGGCTGCCGCAATTGGCGAACCGATGTGTGGAGCTTGGTTGTCAATACCATCAACTAATTGTACGAAACGAACATTGGTGGTATTTGTAAATCCACGAGCATTATAGACTTTAAAACCTAAACTAGGAGTAATGAGCTGAATACCCTTCAGGTTTTCGATGGCATCAAAATAACTCGTGGCTGCACTTTGTTGGATTTGTTTGAGTGTAAGTAATTCAATGCTCGAAGCTGATTTTAAATACTTTTCACGAATTCTTGAGGCGGAAACTACAACCTCTTCTAATACCTGCGATTTTAAAGTATCAGCTTCTTGAGCTACTACAATTTCAGTAGGAATAAATAAAATCGTAATATAAATAAAAATATAACGATTGGCATGAAAACTTAATATTCGCTTCATCAATGAATATTTTTTGATTATTGAATGTAAATGGGAAGTATTCGCTATATTTGTAAATATATAACGCTTTTTCGAATTTCAAAAACCTATGACTTCTTCAATTTTACTTTTACTTTTACTTTTTTTATTAGGTATAGTAGCTTTTTTATATTCATCGGTTGGGCATGGTGGGGCAAGTGGATACTTGGCCATTATGGCAATTATGGGTGTGGCACCTGCCATGATGAAATCGTCGGCCCTAGTCATGAATTTAGCTGTGTCTTTATTTTCATTCATAGGTTTTTATCGTGCAGGTCATTTTCGATTTAGATTATTTTGGCCATTTGCTTTGGCTAGTATTCCAATGGCATTTGTGGGCGGAACCATGACACTTTCAGATTCTATATATAAGAAAATTCTTGCGGTTTGTATTCTATTTTCTATCGTAAGGTTGATTTATAAATTCGGTACAGAAAATGAAACGAACAAACCGATTCCACTTTGGGCTGGCTTACTTTCAGGTGGCTTAATTGGTTTATTATCAGGGATGATTGGTATTGGAGGAGGGATAATTCTTAGTCCATTGATGTTACTAATGCGTTGGTCTAATATCAAGGAAACAGCTGCCGTTTCAGCACTTTTTATTTTCGTGAATTCATTGTCAGGTCTTTATGGGCAGCTTCAAAAAGGAGGTATTAATTTACCCGAAAATATGCAATGGGCAGTATTAGCAACTATTATAGGGGGCTTAATTGGTTCTTATTTTGGAAGTCAGAAATTTAATACGCCAACCCTCAAAAAGCTCTTAGCAATAGGTTTAACAATTGCTTGTTTAAAACTTCTTTTTACATAGAAGTCTAATTTTTTTAATATTAAGTATTCAAAAAAGCATCAAGATGTTTCTCAAAAGATTGTTGAAATTCTTCATGTAATTTCCTGAAGGCTACAATTAATTGTTTGCCCTCTTCGGTTACGACCGTTCCTCCACCTTTTTCACCGCCAGTTTGCGTAGTGACAATGGGCTTTTGGGTATGCTGGTTCATAGAATTGACTAAATCCCAAGCTTTTTTGTATGACATTCCCATTTGCTTAGCTGCTTGACTTATCGAACCTGTTTCGATGATATTTTCAAGTAATTCGAGTCGGCCAGGCCCAAGAAAACGATCATCTTCACTTTCAATTCTGAGCATTCCTGTAACCCTAAATTTCTTGTCAGTTTTTAATAAATCTCTGATTGGCATTGCGAAAAAACAAATATTCGGTGTAAAGATAAATAACTACTTCTAAAAAAGCCTAATTAAGGCTAAAATGACCTAATTTCTCAGTTTAAAATATGATATTTGTCATTTCTATATCAAATCCTAAATAATAGTTTTGGTCACACTATTCTAAACTGCTTACAATATGACTAGTTTTCGCTCTCGTCCTAAATTTAAAATTACTTCCGAAAAGAAAGTTTCTGAAATTATTCAATTATTAACCGATAGTCTTGATGCTACTAAGCTGCCCATAGAAGGAAAGGTTTTTAGTACACACGGGTTATTAAGGATAAAACCAGAAGAACAGCATTATTGGTCACCACAACTGAGTATTTCATTCGAAGAAACGGAAGACCACAAAACTATTATCAGAGGTATGTATGGCCCTCATCCGAGTGTATGGGCAATATTTTTAATGGGTTATGTATTTTTCGGATTAGGTATATTTTTTCTAACAATGATAGGTTTAGTTCGAATGAGCCTCAAACTTGATGCTTCCATTTTATGGCTTGTTCCCGTTTTTGTAATCGGAGCAATTGTTGAATGGTTTATGGCCCAAACTGGTCAAAAAGTAGGAGCGGAGCAAACTTTCATGATTCATCACTTCTTTGAAGATGCCCTTAATGATCATATTCACATCAGTAAAATCAGATAAAAAGTACTAATAATTGTACTATATAGATAATAAATTTACTTTTTCGAGTGAATTTATTATTTTTTTAAAAATAATAATCTATATATTTGATAGAGTAAATATAGAATCATATTTTTGTCCTATGATTGATAACTTAATAGTAAAAGTTTAATTATTTTCAATAATTTTAGATTATGTTTCAGCACTTCAAACTTCATTAAAATGAAATATTTATACTACTCATTAGCACTATTTATATTAAGCTCGTTTATTACCCCAAATGATGATGCCGATTACGAAAAAGAGATAAAAGAATGGCACAAAAATAGAATAGAAAGCCTGAAGAAAGAAAATGGTTGGCTAAACTTAGCAGGACTATTTTGGTTAGAGGAGGGAAGAAACTCATTTGGAGCTGATATTGAAAATAAAATTATATTTCCTACGGGGAAAAGCGGTAATTTTTTAGGTGAGTTTATTTTGTCGAATGGAGAAGTATTTATCGAGGCAAAAAAAGGGGCTGAGATTTATCATGAAAACGAAAAAGTAGAAAAGTTGAAAATTTTTCCTAGTGAAAAACCAATTCTTTTGAAACATCACACACTTCGTTGGTTTGTTATAAAAAGAGGGAATAAATACGCCATCCGATTGCGAGATTTGGATAGCCCATTTTTGAAAGAATTTCATGGAATCGAGACTTTCCAGATTGATAAAAAATGGAAACTTAAAGCAAAATTTGAACCGACAGTTGGTAAAAAAATAGCGATTTTGGATGTAACTGGACAAACATCGCAGCAGGATTCGCCGGGAAAACTAATTTTTACAGTTGCAGGTAAGGAATATGCATTAGATGCACTTGCCGAAGGTGATGAACTGTTTATCATTTTTGGAGATATCACTAATAAAAAAGAAACCTACGGAGCTGGCCGATTTGTTTATGCCGCAAAACCTGACGCTGATGGTTTCACTTCGCTCGATTTCAATAAAGCGTACAATCCTCCTTGTGCATTTACGCCTTATGCCACTTGCCCATTGCCACCTAAACAAAATCTATTGCCTATTGCTATTAGTGCAGGAGAAAAAAATTATGGAAATCACTAATTGATAAGTTATGAAATATAGATTTTTATTCATCCTTTCTTGCATTTGTACCTCTATTTTTGGACAAACTACTCGTTTGGTTCAAGATGAAGAGCAACTTTGGCTTGGATATTTCAATCAATCTAGAATCAGTAATAAATGGGGAATTTGGTTCGATGCTCATTACCGAACGACTGACCACTTTATTAAAGAACCTTCAAAATTCTTGAGTAGATTGGGCTTAATGTATTACATCAATGATGATTTGAAATTTACTAATGCCTATAATTATGCCAATCATTTTCCTGAAGAGGGGCATGCCAATATTTCTCAGCCCGAGCATAGAATTTGGCATCAACTTCAGTTACATACAAAATATGGCAAGCTTCGAACAATGCAGTGGCTTCGGTTGGAAGAACGCTTTAGACGAAAAATAAAAAATGATAATGAATTGGCTGAAGGCTATCGTTTTGATGAACGAATTCGGTATAATTTTTTACTAAACATTCCATTGAGTAGTAAAGGTATTGCTCCTAAAACATTTTCAGCCGTTTTGAATAATGAAGTGATGCTAAATCTCTCGAAAAATAATGTCTATAATGTTTTTGACCAAAATCGTTTTTTTGCAGGTTTGGCATATAATATTGATTCTCACTCAAATTTTCAGTTTGGCTATATGAATGTTTATCAGCAATTAGCATCTGGAAATCGATTTAGAAATATTAATAGCATTAGGCTTTTCTTTTTTCAGAATCTTGATTTTAGAAAAAAAGCTAAGAAATAGCATTCGTAATGAGTCTTTTTTAAGGTTGAGTTTATTCTCATTAAGAATGATTTCATGTGCTTTGATAATAATTGACTCATTGTTTTTTTATTTTAGTATATAAAATCTATATATTTAATATGAAATTAAATTTTCTGAAAAACTACCTAAACTAAATACTGAATTGGGTTAAATCGAAAGATTTTCCCTTTTCAAATGGTCGTGAGCCATGATGGTTGGCGAAGAGTCTGCAAAACTCTTGCAAGTGGTTCGAAACCACTCACGACAACTATTCTCCATTCGTTGGTGATTTTGTTGTATTGCTATTCTGAGTAGATATATCATTCATCTACTCAGACTTTTATACGAAAACTATTATCTTTACGCTCTCTAAAAAATATCGTACAACATGAAAAAAGTATATCTAAGCGATTCAGGACCGAAAGTATCGGAAGCAATTTATGGTTTTTGGCGTTGGGAAGACCTCGATAATACCACGCTAAAAATGGAGCAAATTATTAATTTATGCTTAGAGTTAGGAATTAATACCTTTGACCACGCTGATATTTATGGTGATTATACCATTGAAGAACATTTTGGGAAGATTATTAGTCAAAAGTCATTTAAGCGTGAAGATATTGTCCTTTTTAGTAAGTGCGGTATTCGCAAAAACGGAAAAGTCACTTATTTTGATAATTCAAGAAATTATATTCTCGATAGCGTTGATAATTCGCTTCGAAATCTAAAAACCGATTATTTGGACATATTCCTATTGAATCAAAGTGATTTTTTGGCTGACCCAGAGCAAACAGCTATGACTTTAGCTGAAATAGTAAATGCTGGAAAAGTTAAGCATATCGGAGTTGCTAATTTTACAGCCTTTCAACATCAACTTTTAGCTTCATATCTAACAATTCCAATTGTTACTAATCATATTGAGTTAAATTTGATGAATATTTCAGCCATTGAAGATGGACGCTTAGATTTTATTAAGCAAAGCTTCAGTAAGCCTTTGGCATGGGCTCCGTTAGCTGGTGGAGAAATATTAGATGGAAAAGAAGGTAAATCGGCTGTACTGAAATCGAAACTTGAAGCAATCGGAAAAAAATACGATGCAAATGTTGAACAAACGGCAGTAGCGTGGTTGATGCAACTAGGTACTTTACCAATTATTGGTTCTTTATCAGAGGCTCGTATTCGCAATGCGGCAAGTGCATCAGATATAAAATTAAGTAGAGAAGATTGGTATGATATTTACCAAACATCGGTGGCAAGCTAAGTATTGGCTCGTTTGAAGAAAATATCGTGTCAAAAGGTGTCTTTTCGGACACCTTTTGAATTTTATCTACTTCTCAGATTGGTTTCCTAGTTTCTAAGAGCTTCTACTTCGTCAACAGTTTTCGGAATTGCTTGTCCCAAGGTTCTGCTACCGTTTTCAGTAACTAAGCAGTTATCTTCAATTCTAACGCCACCAAAATCTCGATAATCCTCTAGTTTTGAGTAGTTGATAAAGTTAGTGAATTTGTTTTCAGCTTTCCATTTATCAATTAATTCTGGAATAAAATAGATTCCTGGCTCAACGGTTAGCACAAACCCTACCTCTAGCTCTTTTGCCATACGAAGAGATTTTAGTCCTAATTGCGTACTGCGTTCCAAACCATCACGATAGCCTACGTATTTTTCACCCAAATCTTCCATATCATGTACGTCCAGTCCGATAGCATGGCCTAAACCATGTGGCATGAATAGCCCTTGAACACCCAATGTCAACATTTCTTCAGTATCACCTTGTAGGAAACCCAAAGTTTTAAGTCCTTCGAGCATAATTTTATTGGCAGAAAGATGAATATCACGATATTGAATTCCCGGACGCAAAGCAGCAATAGATTCAGTTTCCATTTTTAAAACTAAATTATAAATCTCTTTCTGCTTTTCTGTAAAACGCATACTTACTGGGATGGTTCTCGTAATATCACCCGCATAAAACATCGTATTTTCCGCCCCAGAATCATTGATTGCCAAACGCCCTTCGGTCATGGTATTTCCATGATAATGATTATGGAGTGTTTGGCCATTAATAGAAAATATAATTGGATAAGCTAAATCTCCACCACCTTCAAGGGCTTTTGCATGAATGGCTGCTGCTATTTCGTATTCTTTCTTTCCAGCTGCTGTTAGTTTCATCGCCGTTATGTGCATTTCACGCGTGATATTAACCGCATCTTCCATTTGCACAATTTCTTCCTCAGTTTTGATTGAACGTAAGGCGACAATCGCTTTTATTAACTCAACTGAGGCTTTTTCTTTTAATTGTGCCGTAGGAATACCCAACCATTCACTCATACGAATCATATTATCAAAGCGATAGGGTGGGGTAAAATGCACTTTTGATGCTTTTTTTAATCTTTCAGGAAGTTTTGAAGGGGCTTCCGTTCGATATATACCTACTTTCCGTGCTTGCTCAGCCAAGGTTGGTTGAGGGCCTACCCAAATAATATCGTCCATAGTAAATTCATGACCGAAAATAATTTCTTCTCCAGAATCTACATCAATAATACTTGCGAGACCCGCATGACTGATGCCAAAGAAATATAAGAAATTGCTATCTTGACGAAAGCGGTAGGTATTATCATGATAATTCATAGGGGCTTCTTCATTACCCATTATTAGAATTAGGCCACTTCCAACTGCTTTTTTTAATGCGTTACGACGCTCGGTGTAAGTTTGAACTGAAAACATGGTTTGTTGAGTATTTTATTGCACGAAATAAGCGAAATATGTGCAATTTGTCATAATATTTCAAGAACTAAATATTTGTGTTTATGCAGAATCTGCATCATTTGAAATACGTACAGTTCTTCAATTTTTCAAGTAAAAGCTTCCGCCTTCATTTATTTTAGGAGGTTTGAGCAATTCAACAATAATTGGCAGATTCAAATACTGGCACGTAATTGGCTATAAATCAAATGGTTAAATATTTAAACCGTTCGATAAGAGCGACGTATAAAAAATAAAAAAAACTTTCAGAATATTTTGAAAATTCAAAAAGGTTATTTTACTTTGGGGTAATAAAATACTTACGTGCTTATAAATCTTAGTTAAAAAACAAAAAATGTCAGTGATGGAATTCAAAGAAGCAAAAGACAAGTTTATCCATACCTGGGGTACTCTTGCCACTCAGTGGGGGATAAACCGCACGATGGCACAGATACATGCATTGCTTTTGCTATCGCCTAAGTCTATGAATGCTGATGAAATTATGGCTGAATTACAAATTTCTCGAGGTAATGTAAATATGAATTTGAGAGATTTAATGGATTGGGGCCTGATTTACAAGCAATTACTTCCAGGAGAACGTAAGGAGTACTTCATTGCAGAAAAAGACATTTGGAAGGTCGCTAAGCAAATTGCAAAAGAGCGACGCCGCCGAGAAATCGGACCACTCATTGAAGCAATGGAAGATATCAAAGAAGGACTTCAACCTGATACCGCCGAGAAAGAAGAGCTTCTGAAAATAGTAAATGATATCAGTAAAGTTTCGGTTTTTGCCGATACTACCATGACTTCTCTTCTGAAATCAGATGAAAATTGGTTAATTAATAGTTTTATAAAGATTTTTAATAAATAGTTGCATGACTGCCACAGTAGTCATGATTTTTTGGAGTTTTTGGGGTCGAGCAGTGATTTTCTCATAGATAGAGAATTACTGCTTTTTTTATTTAATGGTTTGAAAAGTACTTTCAGTTAGAATGACCGCTCAATATTTTTTTTACGCTTCCATGGTGCCGTAGTTTGGCGTGACATATCGTATAAGAAATAAAGAACTATTGCTAGAAATACAAAAAAAATGATTCGAAAAATGCTTCTATTTTTATTTGAATGATTCTGTGACATATTATTCCATGAATTTTCGTATTAGTTTTAACTATCAAATAACCTAAATAGTTTTAGAAAGTATTAAAAACTAATAGTTTGTGGCGAATAATGAGCTAAAAAACTAGCCATTTTGCTTGAAACAGCCGCCCATTGAATATCTTCGAATTCAAAGCCAATTACACTTGCTTTGTCCATCGTTCCACCTATATCCGCACGAGTTAAGTATTCAGCAAAAAAAGTTATATCTGGATTATGCCCAAAAATGGCAACTTTACTTATATTTTCATCAATCTGGTTTACCGCTGCTAGATAACTTCTTGGTCCGCCACCATAAAGGCCTTCATCAAGTAAAATTGCATCTGCATCATAATGAAGTTGTTCGGCAAAAATCTTAGCAGTGGCTTTGGCTCTTTCGGCAGCACTCGAAAGAATCAAATCAAATTGAACACCCTTTGTAGCCAAAAATTTCCCCATACGTGCAGCTTCAATAATTCCAGAAGAAGTTAATTCACGGTCAAAGTCACGAAACATAGGCGTGTTGCCGCCATCTTCTGCCGTAGCATGACGTACTAAATAAAGGGTTTTCTTCATATTTTCAGAGGTTTTGGCACGAATATACAAGCATTACCGAAAATATTCTTAATTTTTTCTGAAAATTTATTTTGTAAGAAAATCGTGAAGGCATCGTTCAATAGGTTTTATTGGTTTGATTATTTTCACAACATTCCGTCGTTTTCAACATTAAATGAAAAATAAAGAAATGGCTGATGATACTTTGTAAAGTCGAATTAACTGATTGTCAACTTTTTGTGCATAACTATTGCTGAAGATGGACAAACCGAAGAGAATTGCTGACTATTTTGAATTTCAATAGGCACTTCTTTTCTATCCACTATTTGATATCCACATTTCTTCTCAAAAAAATCTTTCGCAGTTGTTGTTAAAAGAAACAAATCGGTGATAGAATTCTTAAGTGCAAACTGTTCAACTGCTTCAGTAATGAGTTGACCATAACCTTTACCTTTTTCAGAATTAACCACACTTATTGAACGCAGTAAGCCATAATTACTTTTTTGTTCAAGGCCGCCCGTTCCGATGATTTCTTTATTTTCGAGCAATACAAATAAGTTTACTTGATTATCAATATCATTTGTTGGGAGATTGGCGTCTGTTAAAAGAGCCATTGCTTTAGTTCGATTTGTTCCGAGTGCTTCTTCAAAAGTAATATTTTGCGTTTTCATCTTTACTTGAATTTAGTCGATTTTTCATTCTATTAAGCCGCATTTCTACTTTTTACTTAATAGTTGTTTGTTTTATTGTAATATTGCGATATACATTCTTATCTCCAAAGTTTTTAGGAAAAAGTTTATATTTGCTAAAATATATTGATTATCCAACGAATATTGAATGTTAATTTATAATCCAAAAGATTGGTGGAAGTTAATTTTTTACTTCCATAAAGCTGATACATTTCGTAAACTTTTGCCAGCCATGATGGGTGTAATGGCCTATACTTTTTTTATTTCTTACCTCGAAAATAACGTTTTTCATTTTGTTCCTCTCAAGAATCCACTTGCTATTCATTCGTTAGTAGGTTTTGTGTTATCATTATTATTAGTTTTTCGTACAAATAGTTCTTATGACCGTTGGTGGGAAGGGCGTAAGATTTGGGGTAGTTTTACTAATAATTCAAGGAATTTGGCATTAAAACTAAGTGCTATTTTACCAGATAAACATGAAAGTAAAGAAGTTTTTAGAATCTTAGTGGGTAATTATCTTTTGGCTGTTAAAGATTATCTTCGTGGGCACGTAAACTTAGAGCACTTAGATTATGTAGGAAACTATAATGAGGCCTTTTATGCCAATTATAAACACATACCAAACAGAATAGGGCAGGCGATTCATCTTGAAATTAGCCGATTATACAAGGTAGGAATCATTAATGCCGAACAATTAATAATCCTTAATGGAGAATTGGTTTCTTTCACTGATAATTTAGGAGCCTGCGAACGAATCAGAAATACTCCTATTCCTTCTTCGTACAATATTTTCATCAAAAAGATGATATTTTTATATGTATTTACGATGCCTTTTGGGTTTGTATTAGAGTTTAAATTTTGGGCTGCTCCAATTGTTACGCTCATTTTTTATGCTTTTGCTGGCATAGAAATGATTGCCGAAGAAATAGAGGACCCATTCGGTACTGATAGCAATGATTTAGCTCTCGATACAATTGTGAAAAATGTGAAGAATAATTTAAGCGAGATTTTTAAAAATTAAATCTCATTCATAATTCATGCTATTAAAACAATTACCGCAACACATCGTTTATAATTTACGTCATTATAGTCAACAAATATAAAAGATTACTATGGAAATCAAATTAGGTAAAATCTTACTCATCTGCTTAGTAATGGGTGCTTTTTCTTGTAAGAAAGACACCTTAGACCCTGCTTCCAATACAACTTCAACTTCTGGTACTACAAATAATTCTAACACAACTACCAATACGAGTGCATACGCTGCTGCAAATAGTTGGGTTTATGACCAAATGAAAGCATGGTATCTTTGGGCTGACCAAATGCCAGCCAAAGAAAAAACGAACCTCAATTTAGTAACTGGTAAAGATGGGCAAGATGATGTAAAAACTTATTACTTCTATTCTCTATTGAATGATTACCCAAACACTGACCGCTTTTCTTGGATTAGAGAAAATATTACGGATTTAACCAATTCTTTGAGTGGCGTAAGTACAGCTTTTGGGTTTTCTCGAACGGCGGTATATTTAGATAATACGCAGACTAATGTAGTGTTTTTCATTTCAAATGTAGTTTTAGGTAGCCCCGCAGAAAAAGCTGGCTTGAAACGAGGAGATATAATTCTTACTATTAATGGCACACAGATTAATGGTACTAATTATGCTACTCTTATTGCAAACAATGAGACCGCTACTTTTGGCCTTGGGGAATTTAAAAATGGTACGTACGTTTTATCTGGTAAAACTATTACTGCTACAAAGGCAGTCGTTCAAAATAATCCTATTCAGTTTACGAAAGTGATTGAAAAAGGGAATAAGAAAATTGGTTATTTGGTTTATACACAATTTTTAGATACTTATGATGAAGCTCTAAAGCAAGCTTTTGCTCAATTCAAAGCAGCAGGTGTTAACGAATTTGTACTTGATTTACGAATGAATGGTGGTGGAAGAATTTCTTCGGCTGATTTATTATCGTCTTTATTGGTCAAAAATCCAAGTGTCAATAATGTAATTCATAGAGATGAATGGAATTCGGCTGTTGTTGCAAAATACCCTTCGGTTTCTACGCCAACCAAATTTACGCTAGAACCTAATAACTTAAATCTTGGACGTTTATTTGTACTTACTTCAAATGGCACTGCTTCAGCCAGTGAATTAGTAATCAATGGTCTTCGTCCATACATGGATGTAATTATTATTGGACAAAATACGTATGGCAAAAATGTAGGTTCAATTACTATATCAGATGACCAAAAACGTTGGACATGGGGAATGCAACCGATTGTGTTAAGAACATTAAATTCGAAAGGAGAGTCTAATTATGGTACAAAAAATGGCTTTGCTCCCGACTACGTAGTATCTGATAATATTTATCCGTTCAAACCTTGGGGAGATGAAACCGAGACCCTCTTGAAAAAGGCTTTAGAAGTTATTACTGGTGCTACGATTCCCGCAGATGCTTCAAGCAGACGTTCATATCGCACACTTAATACACAGGTTTTAGAAGAAAATATTTCTGATAATCCTGCTGATAATAATAAAGATATGTTTGCAAAATTGCCTAAGCAATAAATTTAGGTAAGGAATAAAAAATGCCTCGATTACAAATCGAGGCATTTTTTATAATCAAGAATTAATTATTTTATTTCAAAAGAACCACGTCCAATGCTAAAGCCTTCTGAATATAACTCAATGTTGTATTTCCCTTTTTCGTAATTTATCCCACGAGAATAAATAAAATCTACATTTTGACCAGAGTTATCATACATAACCGTTTGTTTAGCAGTATAGACTGTTTCTTTTCCTCCAAAATTGAATACCCCTGAGCCCGTAGCCATATCTGAGATACAATTGCCTTGTGGGTCGAGTAAGCGTAAATAAATAACTTTATTTTCTCTTTTAGTCAATGGGTTCTCAGATAATTTGAAGGAAACTTTAACTTTATCGACACGTTTAGCTTTATACTCTCCGCCCTCTCGTTCTTTACCACGTGAGTTGATGGCATTTACTGTAACGTTCATCGCTTTCAAAGCTGCCGCAAGCGTTACTTTTTCAGCTAATTCTTTATTCTTTACGTTTGTTGCATAAACCGAATCACTAAGAGCTTGTTTATCAGATTTTAGCGTAGAAACATCATTTTTCAAATTTGTATTCTCGTTGCCCAAAGTTTTTACCTCAGTTGTTAATTGGGCATTTTCTTCCCTCAACTTGGCAATTTCTTTGTCTTTAGCACTTAAAGCAGCTTCATAACCTTTGATTTTATTCTCAAAATCACGGATAGAAACATTTTTTGAATTTACTAAATTACGTTTATCTTGTTCTAATTGTTCTTTCAATGCTTCAAGGTCAGCTACTTGTCCACCCAAAGAAGATACTTCTGCAATTTTTTTATCTAATTCATTTCTAATTGAGTCAAGCTTAGTGTTGGTCAATAGTAATTCTTTTGTTTTATCAGAAATATCAACATTCTTAGACTCAATTTCTTGGCGAGCGTTAAAATAAAGGAAGGCGAAAAGAGCGGCTAAAGCAATAGCCAATACAAGGCCAGCAGTTGTGGCTGTATTACTTCTTCTTTCATGCATGTTTTCCATAAAAAATGAGATGATTAAGTTTTAGAGTTACAGGTTTATTAACGGCAAAGTTATATTTTTATTGATACTATTTCAGTTTTATGAAGAAAATTTGTTCTTTATTTCTACTTAATCTCAATGCAATGACTAATTTGCATATAGCTAATAGAATTTACACAAAAAACTAACCTAAATGTACGAAAATGGCTCTCATTTCGAAGAAAAAAATACCATTTAAAATATCCCCACGACTCCGAAAATACCTAGCAAAGTATGGCCGTGAAAGGGCTTTGCCAATTAAATATAGTGATTTGCTTCGTTTCGATAATGCATTTCCGCTGTATGATAAAAAAGGTAAAGATACTTTGTGGGAAACCGTTATGTATCCACAAAATGACCTTGAAGAAATATATGAAGCATTGAAGATTATTTATGCCGATTTAAAAACCGATGGTGATGCTGCTGTAATTAAACACTTGGTTGTTGACCGTGTTGATACTTGTACTTATGCCAACACAAAGCCTTTTAGGATAAGAATCGTTAATAAAATTAATGATAACCACGATTATTTCTATATAAAACTGGCTGATGCTTCTCGAATTTATGGACTTGAACTTGAACATCTGCTTTCGCCTAATGTAATTAGTTATTGTACCAATGAAGATACTTTGGTTGAAGAACATATCGCTGGTATTCCGGCCGACCAATTCATGAATAATCACTTGAATGATGCTAATTTTAATCCAATTCGTTTGAGCAAAGAGTTTATTAAGTTCAATGAAAGGTGTTTTGTGAGGCTTTTAGGCGATATGCACTCTTCTAATTTTGTTATTATTGTCACGCCAGATTTTGAAGATTTTCATTATCGACTTCGTGCGATTGATTTTGACCAGCAATCTTATGAAGGTTCAAAATCTGTATATATGCCCCAGTATTTCAAACAAAATAATGGTTTGATTCAAATGGGTATGAAGTTTTTAACTGCAGAATCTGTAAAACAGTACCAAGCAGAAGAGAGAAGTTTGATTGCGAATCGTTTACGGGAAGAGAAAATTAGAATGCACGACCTTATTGATACGATGAAAAAAGATACACTATCTTTACCTGATAACCTAGAAAAGTTGAAAATAGACTTATCTAAACACTATCATAATGGGGATTTTGTGAAGTGTAAAAGTATGGGAGAGGTAGTAGAATTAAGTTTAAAATTGGTTTTAGCTCATTGATAAGCATAAGTCATCCCGAATTCTGAAAAGACTAAATTAGGGATGACTCATGTTTTATTATTTTTTGCTTACTGACCAAAATAATAAAAGCCAACCAATAACCATGAGTGTGCCTCCAATAGGTGCAACTGCCCCAAAAACGTTTAGCCCAGTAAAACAAATCGTATATAAAGCACCACTGAAAATCAAAACGCCCGACAAAAGGCAATAGCCGCTATAAGAAATTGTTTTGTTTTGAATATTTTTCGAAAGAATTCCTACCAAAATCAAAGCTATTGCATGATAAAATTGGTATCTAACCCCAGTTTCAAAAGTTTCAAATCTTCCACTGGCCAACAACATTGGTTTTAGGGCATGAGCCCCAAATGCCCCAATCATTACACCTATTGCTCCTAATAAAGCACCTGCTTGCAAAAAAAGTTTGTTCATCTTTTCTCTTAAATTAATTCGACTTTGTAAAAGTACTTAATTTGCTTTTCCGTTCACAACAAAATAATAAATTTGACATGCATGCCCCACACTTTTAGGGTTTGATTCTTTTGAAGTTCGTAGGATAAGATTATGTTTTTTATTTTCGAGTTCTGCTTCAAAAACATAGACCCAAGGTAAATAAAGACCTGAACTCCAATTAGTAAATAAATCTAATTTTTTGAATGGTTTTCCATCGATACTAAATTCCAAAATTCCTGCATCTGGCCCAGCTAATGTAAAAATACCAATGGCTTTCCCCTCAAAATCGAGATTTAACTCGGCCCCTTCGTTGAGAGCTTCAAGAATTGAAATATCAGAAAACCGTTTACGAACTTCGCCTTGTGTTTGAGCTTTCCAAGGTTTTTCATAATGCCAACCATTTTTTACTACTGCGTTTCGAACATCAATCAACTGTCCATCAAAATAGCTATATTTATCCATTGGTTTTGCTTTGATTTGATGTGGTCTGTTAGATTCATCGGTAAAGTATTTGGCCGACCATAATTTATCAAAAACCGCACTTATCGTTGCAGAATAATAAGTATGCCCCAAAGGTGATGGGTGCGTACCCCCAAAGTCTTTCCAAGTAAACTCATTTGCAGCCATGCGTTCGGCAATTTCTTGAGCTAAGTTGATGGATGTTATTTGGTAATAATCAGCTACTTTTTCGTGGTTTAAAATTACTTCTGGCGTTTTCCCTTCTTTATAGATTTCAATAAAGGGGTCATGAATAAAATGCAGCATGATAATATCCATGTCAGGGTTACTCAATAATGCTTGTCTAACCATACCTTCCATGCCTCTAATTTGTTCTCTTCCTGAGAAGAAATTAGTAAAATCATTTACGGCAGCTTCAACGAAAAGTAAGTCAACTTTGCCGTTTTTCAAAACATCATTCTTAAATCTAAAGGCATGTGGCGTTGAGCCCATTGAGCTAATGCCAGCAGCTATAAAGTCGAATTCAGTATCTGGAAAACGTTGCTTTAATTCTTCACAAATGGCATTTCGCCAACCGTTTCCTTCGGTAATTGAGCCACCTAAGAAAGTCACTCTTCCTTTTTTTGTTTTTTCAAAAATATTTCGAGCATTATTCAAATTTCCTCTTAATTGGTAATGCATTTTACTTTGATAATCAGCAGTATGTTGATGTACGAAATTCACGATTGGAGTAGAATCTGGTAAAGCATGCGGATGGTGGTCAACACCTGGTTTTAGAATTGTTCGCATATTTCCGCCTAATTTCATCAGATTTCGACGGAGTATTGCTGAGTTTTCGGCATAAGGAACTACTTTGTCAGCGTCGCCACAAACACTTAAAATGGAAATTCCTGCTTTGGCTATGGTCTCTAAATTATCAATGGCATTTCCTTTGAAATTATCAGCTTCCTTGTCATTTAATTGATATTCATTTATAAATCCTTGCCATAATTCAGCTTGTTTTTTGCTTGGCCAACTTTTTACATCACAAACTGGAGCATCAAGGTAAATAGCGGCCACTTTATCAGGGTTTTGTTTGGCCCAATTCACTACAAAAAGTCCACCTCTACTAATGCCTTCTAAGGCTACTTTTGGAGAGAATTGATGGTGTTTTACTAATTCTTCGTAAAAAGAATCGAATAAGGCAATTGCTTTTGGACTACCATAACGATGGGTTAGGTCTAAGTACACAACATGCCATCCACGAGCCAACAAGCCTGCGTCGGCTTGGGCAAAAGCTCCAAAAAAGGCTGGTCGAAAAATCCAAGGCTTGTTGGGAGCCACTTGTTTGGGAGAAACTACGATGGCACTTAAATCTTTAAATACGAAATTTTCACGTGCAAAACCTTGCCATGTACTCTGAGTTCCTGAAAATTCTTGGGCAAAGCTGAGCGAAACCAAACAAATAAGTATTATTTGTGTGAAAGTAAAATAAAAATATTTTCTCATTTTTTGATACATTAGAGAAGTTTCGAAAAATCAATGCTTGGTTTTTTATTTTGCAATGTGCGTTGGAAGGTTTGATTTAATGGAGTATTATCATCAAAAAAACCACAGTTTCTCAAGAAAAAACGGTCATTTTTTAATCCACCAGAGTAATCTAAACGATAGGCTTTACGAGCAGTGTTATCGGCAGTTAGAGAAATTTTGTTTAATTCTGTCCATTCACCTTTTGAATTGCAAATCCATTGATTATCAAAGTAAGCCATACGTTCTTGATTACCAGTTTCGGGTATAAAATTTTCAAGAAACGAGTAAAGGTTTTTTAAGTAAGTGGTTGTTTTGGGTCTTTTGAAACTGGCAATTAACCGCCATTGATTTTCTTCTGGGGCGAAGAAATAGGCCGTGTAAAGTGTGTAATTGTTTTCAAGGGGTTTACCTTGTAATAAAAACTTGTAGGTATTTCCGGCTATCCAATTATACTTCAAAAAACTCTGACCTCCCGAACCTTCATTACCAAATTCTCCGGTATAAACACCTTCTCCCTTTTTCAATAATAAAATCTTTTGGTCTTGAGGAATTGTTTTAGGATTATCTGTATTAAATGGACTCCAAACCGAAAATAATACTCGCCGCTCAGTAGTAGAATTCACCTGCATACCAAAGTATCCTTCACCAAAGCCATTTGCCATAAAGTAAGAACCAATGACATCATTACCTTTTGGAACCGTGATTTCATTATAGAACCATTCAACTTCTTGAGAAGATTCAACGGGGTATCTTAGATGTACCGAGGGGCCACGTCTTCCCCAATAGAAGAAATTACCGTCGTTATTTTTTACAAATGCTAAATCTTCAGAGATAGCAGACCCACTGACGATTAAATTTGAAATTTGACCGAAAGTATTTGTTGTCTTTGTAATTCCACTCATATCGACAGCAATGTATCCTGCCTTTCGGATATTCCATTCGCCTACATATACTTCTTTTTCGGTGTTATTTTCGGCAATAATTTCAATTGATTTACCTTGAATACTTACCTTTAATTTACTTTTACTACCATTGGTGTTGATTATTATTGAAAGTTTCAAAGTGCCTTGTTGGGAGGTTTTAAAATAAGTGCGACAAATTGTAGAGGTATTCTCCCAATCAGAAAATCCTTGTTCACTAATTTTTCCGCCATTGTAGGTCCAAGCATTACCGCCAATTGGTATTTGCTTGGCGTTAGAGTCATGTGTTTGAGCAATAATTTGTGTACTTTTTGCAACTAGTACACTTATTACCAGCACAATAAATAATTTTAATTTCATAGTTTTGGATAGAGGATTGAATAGAATTTATTAATTTTTGTGAAGTTAAATAAAATAAATAACGTGGAGGAACTCTTGAATAATAAAATTAGTTGTATATACATATAATGTAGTTGTAAGTATTGAATAACCAATAAAATGGAAAATATAAAATCAGTTCAGCAAATATTGCCGCCCCCTGCCACACACATGGTAGGCGATGGATTTAGAGTTCATAATTTCTTTCCAAGTGGCTACCAAATGGGCCTTCATCGAATGAGTCCATTCTTTTTATTAGATTATAACTCAAAAATTGAGTTTACACCAAAAGATGAACCAAGAGGAGTAGGTGTACATCCACACAGAGGTTTCGAAACCGTAACGATTGCTTATCACGGTAAAGTTGCTCATCACGATAGTAGTGGTAATAGTGGGGTTATTGGAGAAGGTGATGTACAATGGATGACCGCTGGAAGCGGGGTTTTACATAAAGAATACCATGACAAAGAGTATAGTAAAGCTGGTGGTCCTTTTCAGATGGTTCAATTGTGGGTGAATCTTCCAGCAAAAGATAAGATGACAACGCCAAAGTATCAGGGCATTGTAAATAGTCAATTAGGCAAATATTACTTACCAGATAATCAAGGTGTTATTGAAGTAATTGCTGGTGAACACAAAGGAATTAAAGGTGCGGCTTCAACTTTTACATCTATTAATATGTATAATGTACGTATCAAAAAAGGTGCAGTTGCTGAATTATCACTTGCTGAAAAACATAATACAGGAATTGTGGTGATTGAAGGAAGTGTTAGAGTAAATGATACAGAAACTGCTCCAACTGATAACTTTATTTTACTCAGAAATGATGGAACTGACATAAAACTTGAGGCTCTTGAAGATGCGGTTTTGCTTGTTTTAAGTGGAGAGCCAATCAATGAGCCAATTGTTCCTTATGGACCATTTTTGATGAATACGCGTGCAGAAATCATTCAAGCTTACGATGATTTAGCAAAAGGAAAGTTTGGTGTTTTGGAGGATTAATAGTTTAAGAATTCGATTTTTTATCTCACTGACAAACACTATGAATCGTAATGATTTCTTGAAAACAATTGGTATTTTGCCATTTACAAATATGAACTTACACGAATTAAAAACGATTTCGGATGAGTTTCCGAAATCTGATAAAATGCCCGTTGTATTTATCGGACACGGTAGCCCGATGAATGCCTTGGCAGATAATAAATTTACAGATAGTTTAGCTCTTTTAGGTAAAACTATTGAAACACCAAGGGCAATTTTAGTCATTTCTGCCCATTGGTTGACCATGAACAAGACGTATGTTTCGGTAAATCCTTCGCCCAAAACAATTTATGATTTTGGAGGTTTTCCCGAAGCACTTTATAAAGTTAAATACGAGCCCAAAGGTTCTCCCGAAATGGCTCGTGAGGTGATTAAAGAGGTAAAGTCTATTGGTATTTTAGAAGAGCATCAAATGGGACTCGACCACGGTGCTTGGTCAGTGTTGCGTCATATTTATCCGGCTGCTAATATCCCAACTTTTCAGATGAGTATTGATTTTTCTAAGCCTCCACAATATCATTTTGAATTGGCTAAAGAATTACAAAATCTTAGAAATAAAGGTGTTTTGATTCTTTCAAGTGGAAATATCGTACATAATCTACGACAAGTAAAATGGGGAGACAATAATCCTACACCTTATGATTGGGCGGTTGAATTTGATGCAATTGTAAAGAAAAAGTTAGATAACCAACAGTTTGCTGAGTTGGCCGACTTTAAAGCATTTGGCAGTTTAGGCACTATCGCACACCCATCTTATGACCACTATTTACCGATGATTTATAGTGCTGGCTTGATAAATGCGAAGGAAACAATTAAATATACTTATGAGGGAGTAGAAATGGGAAGTATCAGTATGAGATGCTTTCAAGTTGGTTGATTTTGTTAATTTTGTGCCATATTTTTTAAATTTGGCACAAAATTAAATATCAAAGAACTATTTTTGATAGATTCTTTCTCCAAATATCTTGCTTCCAACTCTAATCATTGTACTTCCTTCTTCGATAGCAATTGTATAATCTCCACTCATACCCATTGAAAGGATTTGTAGTGAAGAGTTTTCACTAATAATAGAGTTATAAAAGTCTTTTAGTTTCTTGAACTCCTTTCTAATTTGAACTTCATCATCGGTAAGGGTTGTCATTCCCATTAAACCTGCAATTTTAATATTCGAAAGTTGCCCCAAAACTTCTGGTTTAAGAATTTCCAAACATTCTTCTTCTGTCATACCACTTTTGGTATCTTCTTCGGCAATATAGATTTGTAATAAACAATCAATTACACGATTATTCTTCGCTCCTTGCTTATTGATTTCTTGCAATAATTTGAAACTATCAACAGAATGAATAAGACTCACAAAAGGAGCGATATATTTTACTTTATTCGATTGTAGGTGTCCAATAAAATGCCATTCAATATCTTTGGGCATTTCTTCATACTTACCTACTAATTCTTGTACATAATTTTCTCCAAATCGTTTAAAACCAGCATTGTAAGCCTCCATGAGCATTTCTACTGGCTTTGTTTTTGATACTGCCACTAAGGTAATATCCTTTCCTGCAATTTCTTTTTCAATAAACTGTATGTTTTCAACAATGGCCATTCTTTTAATTATTTTAGATTCTCGTTTGGCTTATAGTTTTACTCAAAGAATAAACCAAATCTTATTAGTAAGTTATCTCGAAGGGGCTTTGAAAAATTCGGGATGACTCATATTTACAATAATTTTAAGTTTTTAATCTACCCAATCAGCAATAAAAAGATTTGTATCACGAGTACCACCATTATTGCGATTTGAGCTAAAAATCAACTTTTTACCATCATAACTAAACATTGGAAAGGCATTGAAATTACTTTCAGTTGTAATTTTTTCAAGTCCAGTTCCATCAATATTAATCATATAAAGCTGGAAATCATATCCACGTTGTGAGTGATGATTCGAAGCAAAAATAATTTTATCTCCTTTAGGTGTAAAATAAGGGGCCCAGTTGGCCTTACCTAACTTGGTAATTTGCTTTAAATCACTGCCATCAATATTACAAGTGAAAATCTCCATGTTGGTTGGGGCAACCAAATTCTTCTTAAGATTTTCTTTATATTCTGTTTTTTCTTCTTCAGTTGAAAAACGAGAAGCACGGAATACTAATTTTTTACTATCTGGCGAGAAAAATGCACCGCCATCATAACCAAGCTCGTGTGTAATCTGCTTGACATTTTTGCCATCAATATCCATGATATATAAATCCAAATCGCCGTTTCTTGTACTGGTAAACACAATTTTTTTACCATCGGGCGATACGGTAGCTTCTGCATCATAGCCCGGGGTATTAGTGAGGCGTTTTTTTACTTTTCCTTTTAAATCAGCCACATAGATATCAAAACTGTCATAGATTGCCCAAAGATATTTTTTGCCCATATCAGGCACTGGTGGACAAGCGTGTCCGCCGCTTTCATGCGTACTTGCATAAAGAATTTCCTTTCCGTTAGGCATAAAGAAACTACAAGTTGTGCGGCCGAAACTTGTACTAATAAAATTAGGTCGAACTTTGGGGTCTTTTAATCCTTTTGTAACGTCCATGTAAAATATTTGGTCACACGAAAGTCCCCAAGCGGGGTTATCTGATTGAAAACTGATGTATTTACTATCGCGACTAAAATAGGCTTCTGCATTATTGCCACCAAAAGTAAGTTGTCGGATATTAGTTAGGTGTTTTTCTGCTGGTGCCTGTGCGTAAGAAATTGTATTAAAAAAAAGGCTAAGAGCCGCAAAAAAAGATAAATATTTCATGAATGTTATGTTTGTTTTTATGGTATAATTTGGTGAAAATCAGTTAAATGTACTTGGTTTGAATTTGGATAATTGCACTTTATTGAGCAAAGTTATGACAGAATAAGTTTTTTTTGAAAAATAATTAATAATGAACAATATAACCATAAAATAAGTAAAAATATCAACGTAAAAGTGTAAATAAAACACGTATTTTTGTATCTTATTTTAACGCTCCTCGTAGATATGAATAGACTTTTCCTTTTAATTTTATTTTTTACATTTTTTATACAAGCAAAAGCCCAGCACATTCCTACTGTCAAAGTTTTAAATGAAAAAATCAAACTTGATGGTGTTTTTGATGAGCCTGCTTGGCAAAATGCCGAAAAAATGCCATCGTTTTGGCAGTTTTTTCCGAAGGATAGCATTAAAGCCAAATATCAAACCGAAATTATGCTTTGCTATGATTCAAAGAATGTTTATATAGCTGCAAAAATGTATTCAGCAGGAAAAAAATATGTTACTCCTTCGTTTCGTAGAGATTTTAGAGCTGGTGGAAACGATAACGTAAGTTTTTTGTTTGATACTTTCAACGATAAAACTAATAGCTTTTTGTTCGGAATAAATCCCTATGGCGTTATGCGTGAAGCCTTACTTTATAATGGTGGAACCGCCAATGAATATTTTAATATATATTGGGATAACAAGTGGGAGGCCGTAACAAAAATTTATGATGATTATTGGACTTGTGAATTGGCGATTCCTTTTTCTACATTACGTTTTAAAGATGGAAATAGCCAGTGGAATTTCAAGGCGTATCGTTTTGATACTCAGAGTAATGAACAATCAACTTTGATGCGGATTCCACAAAACCAAATCATTATGAATTTAGGGTATTCGATGCCAATTAAGTTTGAACAACCACTAAAAAAAGCAGGAGCAAATATTTCTATTATTCCTTATGTTTCTGCTGGAAGCACGCGTGACTTTGAACATCCAGAAAACCCAAATGCAGGAAATAAACTCAATTTTGGTGGTGATGCTAAGGTGGCAGTTACATCAGGATTGAACCTAGATTTGACCTTTAATCCTGACTTTTCAAATGTAGAGGCCGACCGTCAGGTTATCAATCTTACACGCTTTGATGTAAATTTTCCAGAACAGCGTCAGTTTTTCTTAGAAAACTCTGACTTATTTACTGGATTTGGTGGCTATAATACCAACCCATTTGTTCCACCAGCGGGTTCGTTAGGTGTGAGTGCCGCGGGTAACCAAATTGTAAGCCCCTTCTTTTCAAGACAAATTGGTATAGGCATTGATACTACCACAAACTTGAGCGTGCAAAATAGAATTACCTATGGTGCAAGAATTAGTGGTAAAATAGATGATAACTGGAGGGTAGGAGTATTGAATACGCAAACGGCTGCTGACTCGTATAAGGGCATTGCCAGTATGAATTATTCGGTAGCGGCTTTGCAAAGAAGAGTGTTTGGTCGTTCGAATATTGCTGCAATTTTTGTTAACAAAGAAGTTTTAGGTAAGGAGCTAAGTAAGGGCGTAAATGCTTATAACCGTGTGGCTGGTTTGGAGTATAATTTAGCATCTAAAGATAATCGTTGGAATGGAAAACTGTATTATCATCAGGTTTTCAGTCCGATTAGTGTGAATGAGAAGTTTGCTCATGGTTTTAGTCTAAACTATAGTGTTAGAAAACTAATTGCGAAGTGGTCGCATGATTGGGTAGGTAAAGGTTTTGATGCAGAAGTAGGCTTTGTTCCTCGCAAAAACTTTTTTCACATCAATCCTACTATTGGGTTTAATATTTTTCCTAAGTCGAGAACTTTTAATAGAATTAGCTACGGTGTTGCTTATGACCAATATAGTCAACCTGGGCTTGGAGTAACAGACCGCCAAGCAGGTCCATTCTTGTTGTTAGGATTCCAGAATTCAGCGAATATATTAATGACTTTAAATCAAAATTATACATATCTGTTTAATGATTTTGACGCACTCCGAAGTAATAGAACACTTCCTTCTTTGAAGAAAGGAACAAGTTATACTTATTATAATTTCTCGGCTAATTATGTTTCTGATTTGAGGAAGAAATTTTCGGTTAACTTTCAGCCATTAATTGGTCAATATTATGATGGAAGCATTGTAAGTATGGTAGGAACCGCTTCTTATCGTTTTCAACCTTATGGCTTTTTATCGGTTAATTTTAGCTATAATGATATTCATCTTTCTACAGGAAGTAATAAAGTCTATTTATTTGGACCAAAATTTGATTTAACATTTTCAAAAAGTTTATTCTGGACGAGTTATGTTCAATACAATAGCCAAATCAAAAACGTAAATGTTAATTCACGTTTACAATGGCGTTTTGCTCCAGTTTCGGATTTCTTCTTGGTATATACAGACAACTATAATTCAGAAGCTTGGATGCCTAAAAACCGAGCAATTCTAGCCAAAGTAACCTATTGGTTGAATCTCTGAGTTTTGATTTCATGACAGCGTTCGTCAGCTGAAGCAGACCGGAATAAAAAAAATGAAATGAGGGAGTCAGTGATAAAATGAAATTAAACATTAATTGCCGTCGGTTTTAACCGACGGGATGAAGGGAAAAAAGCAAAATGGCTTTAGCCTAAACTTCTATATTGGGTTTGTTTAAAGCCATTTTGCTTTTATGATAATGTCGTCAGCTAAAGCAGACGGCAATTAAGTACACTATAAATTTGCATTCGAACTATGATAGTGTTATTTTATGCTTAAAAGGAACAATGCCCGTCAAGAAAACGTGCATTCCTTCGGTTCGAAGACTCCCAAAATGTGAGGTGTACATTTCTCCTTCAAGGCCTCGAAGTTTTGAATGTTTGAAAATTCCATCCCCAAATTTAATACTATCTTTCCCGAATTTATATTCACCCGTTCCACTTTCGAGTGTATAATTATCGGCATCATCAAGTTTTTTCAAACCAATAAATTCTCCTCCTTCTCTAAAGCAAAACTCAATTGTAACTTTTACGCCTTCTGCACCTTTTACATTAAACAACAGCTCGGCTAAACCATTTTTTTCTTCTATACTAATTGTAGTTTCGATGGTTTTGATGTTGCTTTGCGGGCGATTCTCAAAGTCCATTTTATTCCAGAATCTACCATCGGTACTCGGTGAATGTTGGTAATTGCCATCAGCACGTTTAAACTCATCAGGTAATGGCTGATAATAGGGAGCTTCAATTTTTTGACTAAGTATATATTGGTTTCCTTCTTTCTTTAAGCCATCACTTCTAAAATAACCTGTACTGAAGAAATCTGTTGAGAAACGCATGTATTTCAGAATGGCTTCACCTTTGCGGTAGCTAAAGAAGCTCGGACTGGTCGAACGCCCTGAGGCAATAATTGTGGGTTTATCCGTTCCACCGAAAATGGTCAAAGTTGTATCTTTTCGGCGAATTCTAGCTAAACTTGTGGTTTTGAAAAACTGTTCAAAATTAGTGTTCAATTCGGCAGGTTTTGGTAGAGGCTTACGTAAATCAGCATCATCGGTTAAGAATGCTAATAAATCTGGCATATTTTTCTCTTCAAAACCTTTTATTTGCTCAATTTGCTTACTGATTGCCGCAAATTCTGTATCATTATCATGGATAGCCATGTGACGATAGTCTAAATAAAAGGGAAGTGCATTCATACCAATAAATTGGTCCTGACGTCTCGAATCATTTGTAACCATTTCACCGTTAGGTTCCATATAATAGTAGCTCATTCGAAGATTTTTTCGTACATAGTCATATAATTTAGGACGATTCAGTAATCTTGCCATTGTAATGAGGCAGTTGTCTGTCACTTCTCCATATATCATACTACGTTCAAGATAATGGCCATCGGCATCAATAAAAATATATTCAGAAAGCCATTCATCTATTCTTCTGACATATTTTTTATCAGGATATAAATCATTGATACGTGCCAATGCCGCCGAAATTACCCAGCGATGATTAGGCGTATGCACGCCACCTGTTCGCATGGCTTCACCAGCTTCTAGAATAAAGTCTTTTAATAATTCCTTTACGTTATTGAGAGCTGGAATTGATATTTTACGTAGAATTCTATCAGCTACACAAAGAGGCTCTAAAATAAAAGCGGTGTCGGGCGGGGATGCCAAATTACCAAGGTCAAGCGTGCCATCTACTTTTTGAAATTTAATCAGAAATTTTAAAATACGAGTCATAGCTGGTATTAGCTCTGTTTTCTGATAATAGCGTGAAGTTGGCTCGGCTATTGCCGCTGAAAGATTCGCAAAATCGAACCCTAATCTTCTTCGAATTTCGGTGATTTCAACCTCAAAAATTTTCAGTAGTTTTTCAACTTCTTGATTATTAGCTTTTACAACATTTTGTAAGAAAGTATCTGTATCTTCTGCCCAAGAAAAATAAGGCGAGAGTGTAAACATGGAGCCAATTCCTAAACATTGTTTAAGAAATGTTTGTCGAGTAATGTTTGGCATACTTAGGGTTGAATTTTAGCTTGTAAAAGTATAGGGAAGTATGTGGGCTTGCAAATGATTTATTGCTCAAAATTGATACTTTATTCAAACACAAGGCTAAAATTGACTAAATTGTGGTCTTAAAATTAGATTATTGTAGCTTTGATTGATATGAAGGAGAAGACGATTTATAAAAACCCATATTTTTCATTATTGAAAACCGCTTGGAAATATGCCAAGCACGAACGTAAACGATACCTATTGATTTACGGTATGTTTGCAATAGCCAATGTGGTGTTTTCTTTGAACCCGATTTTATTCGGGTGGTTTATTGATAAAATTCAGCATGATTTTCAGCATACAATTAAATATACGGTTTGGTACGCCGTAGGTTATCTTGGCCTAAAGCTTTTAGAATGGGCGTTTCATGGCCCTGCACGAATCATGGAGCGACAATTAGCTTTTAATTTAAGTCGAAATTTCTTGCAAGAAATGTATCATCAAGCTTTGCATTTACCCGTAAAATGGCACCAAGACCACCACAGTGGCTCAACCATTAACCGAATTCGGAAAGCTTATGAGGCACTTAAAAATTTCTTTCAAAATGGTTTTATGTTTCTACATGCACTTTCAAAGTTTGTGTTTTCGTTTGGGGCAATGCTCTATTTTTCGCCTCTTTTCGGAGGAATTGGTATTTTGATTGGCATCTTTACGGTTTGGGTCATTTTTAAGTTCGATAAACCTTTCATCAAAACGCTTGATGAAGTAAATGAAAAAGAACACACGATTTCTTCAACTCTTTTTGATAGTCTTTCAAACATCATTACCGTCATTACGCTTCGATTAGAAAAAAGTATGGAGTTGGGTTTAATGGCAAAAGTGAAGGATTTATTTCCACCTTTTCGCAAAAATGTGGAGATTAATGAATGGAAATGGTTTACGGCCGAAATGCTCGTTGGTCTCACGTATGTGGTGATTACGTTGGGTTACGTGTATCAAAATTACGAGCCAAATAAGGTTTTTTATGTAGGTGGTTTAGTTACATTGTTGGGCTTTGTGAATCAGTTTACTAGTGTTTTTCATGATGTGGCTTGGCAATACACCGAAATTGTGCAGTACAATACCGATGTGCAAACGGCTCGCTCGATTGCTGACGATTATGCCAATAATCACCGAGCAGAAACGACCATTGCTTTGCCACAAAAATGGCAAACAATTTCGATTGATAATCTAAGTTTTTCGCACCGAGATTCGTATGATGAAGGTCACGCTCCGCAGAGTTTACATGATATTTCGATAAAGATTCAACGAGGTAAGAAAATTGCATTTATTGGTGAAAGCGGTAGTGGAAAAAGTACGCTACTTGCCTTATTAAGAGGGCTTTATGAGCCAGAAGCGAATATGAAATTTGAAGTTGATGGAAAACCCTTTCAGATGGCAACGCTCAACGAAACCGTAACGCTATTTCCGCAAGAACCTGAGATTTTTGAGAATACGATTCGCTATAATATTACACTTGGATTACCTTTTGAGAAAGATGATGTTTGGAAGGTTTGTGATGAAGCTTATTTTACTGATACGGCCAAAAATCTTCCCAATGGCTTAGAATCAAGTATTCAAGAAAAAGGAGTCAATCTTTCGGGTGGACAAAAGCAACGTTTGGCTTTGGCTCGTGGAATTTTGGCCGCCCAAACCAGTGAAGTGGTGCTGATGGACGAACCAACGAGCAGCGTTGACCCCAAAACCGAAGCATTGATTTATGAGCGTTTGTTTGAAACTTTCTCCGATAAAGCAGTCATTTCTTCGCTTCATCGTTTGCATTTACTTCGCTATTTCGATTATGTGTACGTACTCAGTCAAGGGAAGATTGTAGCCGAGGGTACTTTCGAGGTTTTAAAAACTACAAATCCAATTTTTCAAGAACTTTGGAAACATCAGGATGTGGAGGGGTGAAAAATTATAAAAAGGCTTACTAAAACCTTATTTTGGGGTACTTTTGTATTGTTGGGTACTGTTCCAAACAGTTCGTAGAACATTTTCATTAGCCCCATAGATTTCATTATTAGCAACTGCTGCTGTCTGTAAATTTATAAAATGAACTAATTCATAAGGAATGTTTAAGTAATTCAATATTTTTAAATCATTCTTTGAATGTGAATGTTTATTAGCAGATATTTGTAAAGCTAATCTCGAAGTTAGAGGGAAGATGAATGTAAAGTTACCTTTGAATTTAGTATTAAATAACATACCCGATTCTAAACAAAATCCAGGATTATCTGATGTTATAAATTGATTATTTATTGGAGAATAAAGGATTTGCCAATCGAGATTTATTAGTAAAAAATTAATGTAATTATGAATTGACTTTTCTTCTAAATGTCGATTAAGTAAAAATAAATTATGAAGGTCTTTAGATGTATTATTTTTTAAATTCTCTTTTGATAAGTAAGTCGCTTCAATAGCTAATTCAATGGGTAAATTGAATTCTTTTGAAATATGTTCAATAAAAAAAACATCATTAATCATTTCATCGACTACATTATCAATAGTCTTAACATAATCAGATTTTCTAAAAAATGGATTTCTGAATTTTATATCAACCAAACCAAAAATTAGCTTTTCACAATCATCTTTTGTCAAAAAAGACTGTTTTTTTGCAATTTTATCTATTACAATTCCAATGCGATTCTCATATTTTTGAAATACATTTTTTTCAATATAAAATGGGTCTTGTATGTTGTATGGATTCAGCAAACTTACATTATCAAATTTATAGTAATCTTTATCATAGCATATTGCAGCTGTAGCAAACCCTTTAAACTTCTGAGGTAATTTTGTATCTAATTTACACTTAAAAATTTGTTTATTTCGATTGGTAAACTTTTCTAAGTATCCTTTTTGTGGAACAAGATGGTGGTTTCTTGGATTATTGGTCATAGCAAAATACATAATGAAATTTTAATTACTAAGGTATGAAAAAGGGGTGATACACCCCCTTTTTCATTCAAGAAAGAGAAAACGATTTTAGAAAATTGGTTGAGCAAGTTTGATAAATTATGGCACATCTTTAAGATGTGCCATAATTTCTTTTCTTAAAAATTCGGCACAAAGCCCATATTCCACCAAATAAACGCATAAATATCAGCAGTTGATTCGAGGTTTTTCTTGGTATTACTTGCTCCATGACCAGAGTTTGTATCAATCTTTATTAATAATGGATTTTTGCTGCTTCCGGCTCCTTTTTCTTGTAATGTAGCAGCATATTTGAATGAGTGAGCTGGCACAACTCTATCATCGTGGTCGGCCGTTGTGATGAGTGTTGCTGGGTAATTAATACCCGATTTTATGTTATGAATCGGAGAATAACCGTATAAAGTTTTAAACTCTTCAGCATTATCCGACGAACCATAATCGGCAATCCAGTTCCAACCGATTGTAAATTTTTGGAAACGAAGCATATCCATTACACCCACTTGTGGAATAGCCACTTTTGCTAAATCTGGACGTTGATTCATTACTGCTCCAACCAAAAGACCACCATTTGAACCACCACGAATGGCCAAATGAGCGTTATCACAATATTTTTGATTAATTAAATATTCTCCTGCCGCAATAAAATCATCAAAAACATTCTGTTTTTTGAGTTTCATACCTTGCTCATGCCATTTTTCGCCGTATTCGCCACCACCACGAAGGTTCGCAGAAGCATAAACGCCACCTTGTTCCAAGAATGGAATTAGGGTTGGATTAAAACTTGGATTTAAGTTTACATTAAAGCCTCCGTAGCCATAAAGCAATGTTGGATTTTGTCCATTGAGTTTTAAGCCTTTTTTATAGACAATAAACATCGGAATTTTCGTGCCATCTTTACTTGTATAGAAAACTTGTTTCGTTTCAAAATCAGTTGCTTTAAAATCTACTTCTGGCGAGCGGAAAACCGTACTTTTCTTGCTTGCAATATCGTACCTGAAAATAGTAGGAGGGTAGTTGAAGGTGCTGAAAGTATAGAACACAAATTTATCATCAGCTTCGCCACCAAAGCCACCTGCCGAACCCAAAGATGGTAATTGTACTTCATTTTCAAGCTTTCCGTTGAAATCATAGACATACACACGAGTCGTGACATCTTTCAAATACAAGGCAAATAACTTACCACCTGCCGAACTTACTCCTTGTAATGGCTCTGGTTTTTCGGGTAAAATCGTTGACCATTTACCAGTGACAATATCAAACTTTTCTACTTTATCATTGGGTGCATTGTGGTTGGTTTGTACCAAAAATGCTTGACCAACATTATCAACAATGCTATAACTCGAATTGGTAATTTCCGAAACTATTGGTTTAAATTCTTTCTCGCCCGCAGCTCTGTAATAAAGGGCATTTCCATCTTTTCCTTTACCACGGTCGCTGATGCTCAAGAATGCAAATTTTTGGTCTTCACTCGTATAAACGCCATTGAAGCGTTGAGGATTGGTTTTATCTTCAAAAACCAGCTCATCTTCTGCCTGACTTGTACCAACTTTATGAAAAAATACTTGATGATTTTCGTTTTTGGCGGCTAAAGCACTTCCTTCTGGTTTCGGATAACGGCTATAATAAAAACCATTTCCTTGCCACGAAATACCCGAAACTTTCACCCATTCGAGTTTATCTTTTAGGTTTTGTTTCGTAGCCATATCCATAATTACAATATCTTGCCAGTCAGAACCACCTTTCGATAAAGCCATTGCTCCATACTTTCCATCTTTCGATAATACAAATTGTACCAAACGTGTAGTACCATCGGCAGAAAGTTTATTGGGGTCAATAACTAACTCTGGTATGCCATCAAGCCCTTTTTGGCGATAAAGTACAGATTGATTCTGTAAACCATCATTTTTGTAGAAATAGAACCATTCTCCTTTGCGTGAAGGAGAAGAATATTTGGGGTAATTATAGATTTTTTCCAATCGTTTCATGATTTCGCCACGATACGGAATTTGCTCGAAGTATTTATTGGTTACTTCATTTTGTTGTTTTACCCACTCGGAGGTTTCTGCCGAACGGTCATCTTCAAGCCAACGATAAGGGTCGGCAACTACGGTACCATGATACGTGTCGGTGTGGTCGATTTTTTTTGTTACTGGATAATTATACTGAGCCATTGCTAAACTGGGGAACAAGAGAGAAATTAGAATTTTTTTCATAGTTTTTTCAAGGTCTGACTGAAGATCAGGCTATTTTATTATTGATGAATAAATTGTAGGACAAGTTTGAAACTTGTGAACGATAGCGTAATAGCATTTTAATAAACAAACAACTATCAATCAAAGAAGTTTTACTAATTTGGTCGAATAAAGAAAACCTCTGAGCAAATGTACGGAATAAAATCTTTTGAAATAAAGAAATTTGGGGCGAAAAATGTGGAAAAAACACCCGATTTGGTAGCTTGGGAAGAGCCTTTAGAAATTCGTTTAGGGTTTGGAAATGAACAAAATCGACAACAAAAGAGTATTTCAGTCACGATGAGAACGCCCACTGGTCATGATTTTGAGTTGGCATTAGGTTTTTTATTTACGGAGGGTATCATTAGTCAAATAGAAGATATTTTATCTATTCATTATTGTACTGATGCTGGCCGACAAGCCGAGCAAAATATAGTAAGAATAGAGTTAAAGCCATCCATAGAAGTAGATTTTCGAAATTCTGAACGCTACTTTTATGCAACGTCAAGTTGTGGTGTATGTGGGAAAGCCACCATCGAAGCGATTGAGCAAAAATGCCCGATTATTCCTAAAAGTGATTTCAAAGTTTCAGTTGAGTTTATACAGAGTTTACTTAAAATTTTAACAAAGCATCAGGTTTTTTTTCAATATACAGGCGGTTTGCATGCCGCTATGATTCATTCGCCTATTGATAATGAAATAGGAGTATTGAGAGAAGACATTGGTCGCCATAACGCCCTTGATAAAGTTATAGGAGCAGCATTTCAAGCTAATATTTTACCACTTAAGCATAATATTCTGGTTATGAGCAGTCGGGCAAGTTTTGAAATAATTCAGAAAGCAGCAATGGCGGGTATTCCGATTATAGCTTGTGTGGGAGCACCTTCAAGTTTGGCCATCGAAACAGCCCAATCATTGGGAGTTACGTTAATTGGATTTTTAAGAGAAAATGGGTTTAATGTTTATTCGCACGAAAGCCGAATTGAATAATTTTATCAAAACAGAATTTATTCAGTTTCATTTAGAATAGAAAGCAGTTCCTTTGTTCTTTTAGGCATTGAATTTATTCAATGAACTATCGTAGAAGTAGATTTTTCGCTATGTTTGAAAAACGCAAAATAGTATGTCAAAAATAAACCCCCAACCACCCACCGATTTTACAGGAATAAAAACTGCTGAACCAGCCAAAGAAGCAGCGGGTTTTACTGCGGTATTTTCTTCTGTAAAGCACGTTTTTGGTGCGATGCCAATCAGACGAGGCCTAAAATCTCTATTAAACTTAAATCAAAAAGGTGGTGTCGATTGCCCCAGTTGTGCATGGCCAGACCCTGATGGTCAACGTTCAAAAATTGCTGAATATTGTGAAAATGGAGCAAAATCCATTGCCGAGGAAGCCACTACGAGAAAAGTTACTCCCGTTTTTTTTCAAAAATATTCGGTGGCAGAGCTTTCACAAAAATCTGATTATTGGTTGAGTCAGCAGGGAAGATTAACGCATCCTTTAATTGTAAGAGAAGGAGTACAGCACTACGAAAAAATATCTTGGACTGATGCTTTTCAACTTATTGGTAATCAATTAAATAGCTTAGATTCACCTGATGAGGCAATATTTTATACATCTGGAAGAACAAGTAATGAGGCCGCCTTTTTATACCAACTTTTTATCAGAATGTATGGTACAAACAATATGCCCGATTGCTCAAATATGTGTCACGAGTCAAGTGGCTCGGCTTTGGGTGAAACTTTAGGTTTAGGAAAGGGTTCGGTCAAATTAGAAGATTTTGAGAAGGCAGAAGTGATTATGATTCTCGGGCAAAACCCCGGTACAAATCATCCAAGAATGCTTTCTGCTCTCGAAAAGGCCAAACGTGCAGGAACAAAAATAATATCAGTAAATCCTTTAGTCGAAGCAGGTTTGTTGAAGTTTAAGCATCCACAAGAAGTAAAAGATGTATTGTTTGGTGGTGAAAAACTAACGGATATTTATTTACAAATAAGAATCAATGGAGATTTGGCCTTATTAAAAGCCTTCAACAAGATTTTATTTGAAGCAGAAAAGCAAACAGGAGAGGTTTTTGATAAAGATTTTTTAATTAATCATACAGAAAACTACGAAAATTATATAAAAAGCCTTGAAAAGGAATCTTTAGAGCAGCTTTCAGCCGAATGTGGTATTGCCTTAGAAGAAATAAGAGCGGCGGCTGAATTATTGATTACAAATAAAAAAATTATCGTTTGCTGGGCCATGGGGCTAACCCAGCATAAAAATTCAGTGCCAACCATTCGTGAGGTGGTTAATCTTCTTTTATTAAAAGGAAGTATTGGTATTGAAGGTGGTGGAACTTGCCCCGTACGTGGACACTCAAACGTTCAAGGCGACCGCACAATGGGTATCTTTGAAAGACCTAAAGCAGAATTTTTAAATAATCTACAAAAAGTATTTGGTTTTGAACCTCCACGAAAGCATGGTTATGATATTGTAGAGGCTATCAAAGCAATGGCGGAAGGTAAAGCAAAAGTTTTTATTGGTTTGGGAGGTAATTTCTTATCAGCTACACCCGATACTGAGTTTACGGCTAAAGCCCTGCAAAATTGCGATTTAACGGTTCATATTTCTACCAAACTCAATCGTAGTCATCTAATTCACGGAAAATCGGCTTTGATTTTGCCAACTTTAGGCCGAACTGACCTTGATATGCAAGCAGGTGGCGAACAATTTGTTTCGGTTGAAGATTCGATGGGAGTGGTGCATAGTAGCAAAGGAAATCTAAAGCCTGTCTCTGAACATTTGCTGAGCGAACCAGCCATCGTAGCAGGAATCGCAAAAGCGACTTTAAAAAGTACAAATCTTGATTGGGATAAACTCATAGCCAATTATGATAATATCAGAGATTTAATTGAGCAATCAATAGCAGGTTTTGATAATTATAATATCCGTGTTCGAAATGATGGAGGTTTCTATTTACCAAATCCTCCTCGTGAAAGAAAATTTTCAACCGATACTCAAAAAGCCAAGTTTACTATAAATACATTGGAAAACATAAAATTGGCAGAAGGTGAGTATTTGATGATGACTATTAGAAGTCATGACCAATTTAATACTACAATCTATGGTTTAGATGACCGATACCGAGGGATTTTTAATGAAAGAAGAATCATTATGATGAATGAAACTGATATGCAAGAAGCAAAATTTGAAAAATATCAGGTGGTGAATCTTTATAATAATCACGGTGGGATTGAGCGAATAGCTGAGAAATTTATCGTTGTACCTTACAATATTCCGCAAAAATGTGTGGCAACTTATTTTCCAGAAGCCAATGTTTTAGTACCGATTGATAGTTTCGCTGATATTAGTAAAACTCCAACTTCAAAATCGGTTGTAATTAGAATGAAGCCTATGTATAAAAACCTTGGCAGGGTTTTGTAATCCTGCCAAGTTTAAAAGTTTACTCCACAGTAACCGATTTTGCAAGGTTACGTGGTTGGTCAACGTTTCTTCCACGAAGTACGGCGATATAATAAGATATTAATTGCAATGGAATAGAAGTCAATATTGGCGATAAAAGTTCGTTGGTTCTTGGTACTTCAATCGTGAAGTCCACCATGTTAGGAATCAAATTATCTCCTTCTGTAACAATTGCAATTACTCTACCTTTACGAGCTTTTACTTCTTGAATATTCGAAACAATTTTCTCATATGAACTATCCTTGGTAGCAATAAATACCACTGGCATATCTTCATCAATCAATGCAATTGGGCCGTGTTTCATTTCTGCGGCTGGATATCCTTCGGCATGAATGTATGAAATCTCTTTTAATTTCAAGGCTCCTTCTAATGCAACTGGGAAATTTAACCCACGACCCAAGAAGATGAAATTTGATGCAAATGTGAATAGTTTTGAAATATCTTTTACTTTTTCTGCATTTTTTAAAATTTTCTCAACTTTACTCGGTATTGCGTCTAATCCAAATATTAATTCACGATAAAGCTCATTGCTGATAGTGCCTTTCTTTTGAGCCACCGCAATAGCTATCAAAGAAAGCACCGTTACTTGTGCTGTAAATGCTTTTGTACTGGCTACCCCGATTTCAGGCCCTGCGTGAGTGTAAACTCCCGCATGAGTAATACGAGCAATGGACGAACCAACTACATTACAAACGCCCAAAATAATAGCCCCTTTCGATTTGGCCAGTTCCAAAGCGGCCATTGTATCGGCAGTTTCTCCAGATTGCGAAATAGCAATCACAATATCTCCCTCTTTGATGATTGGATTTCGGTATCTAAATTCAGAGGCATATTCCACTTCAACATTGATACGTGCCAATTCTTCAAATAAATATTCACCCACTAATCCAGCATGCCAAGAAGTACCACAAGCAACAATTACAATTCGTTTAGTTTTGGCAATTTTATCTAAATAACTTCCCAAACCTCCCAAAACCAATGTGGCATCTTCAGTATTGATACGCCCACGCATCGAATCGGCAATCGAACGTGGTTGCTCGAAGATTTCTTTTAGCATGAAATGTTCATAACCACCTTTTTCAATAGCTTCTAACTCTAATTCAACTGTTTGAATGTAGGGGTCAATTTCTTCGTTCGATAAATTCTTGACTGTGAGTTCATTATCTTTTACAACCGCAATTTCGTAATCATCTAAATAAACTACATCTTTTGTATATTCTATAATTGGTGTAGCATCAGAAGCAAAGAAAAATTCGTCATCTCCTATACCAATCACTAAAGGACTTCCCTTGCGTGCAGCAATGAGTTGGGTTGGATTTTCAGCATCCATAATTACAATGGCATACGCACCCACTACTTCATGAAGGGCAATTCTTACGGCTTCTTCTAGCGAACACTTCTTGTTTTTTTGAATATCTTCTACAAAGTTTACCAATACTTCTGTATCTGTTTGGCTTTGAAAAGTATAACCTTTGTTTAAAAGACTTTGCTTAATTGAAGCATAGTTTTCAATAATTCCATTGTGAATGATGGCAAATCTTCCACTATTTGAATAATGAGGGTGAGCGTTAACATCGTTTGGCTCACCATGTGTTGCCCAACGAGTATGGCCAATGCCGATGGTAGCAGAAAGTTCTTTATCTCTTAGCTCGTTTTCAAGGTCTTTTACTTTCCCCTTTTTCTTATATACTTTTAATCCATTACTATTCAATAATGCAATGCCCGAGCTATCATAGCCACGGTATTCCAAACGTTTCAATCCTTTAATAATTAAAGGAGCAGCCTCTCTGTGCCCCACATAAGCTACAATTCCACACATATTTTTTGGTGATTTAGAATAGATTTCTAGGTTAGAAAAAACTTTATACTTCAATGAATTGCTTCTCTTAACCTATCAATTTTGTTGATAAACCTTTACTATAGAAAAAACAATACTTTATCTGTGAAATATCCAATAAATACTGTATTTCTTGACTTTGATTCAAATGTATATAAAAATTTATATATCCAAATAATGCCTGTTTGACATTCTTTTCTTTTGATTTTTAATGGAAAAATATTTAGCTGTAAAGAGTCAATTCTTATAAAATTTTAATTAATAAGCCATTGAATCAAAGATATTTTTTCTTTTTTTATCTATAAATGCTAAAATAATATATATAAATAAAATAATATCAAGAAAATATATTCTTATATAAAGAATTAATAGCGAATATTGTATATATAGCGAATATTCGCTTGTTAGTTTGAATTTCCTTTTATAGCTTTGAATCATCATACACTTCATCAACAATTAACCAAATTTTAAAATGCGAACAAATACCGACACCTCAGTAGATATCTTAGGCGAAGTAAAACCAGCCTATGAGACAATCTTAACTCCTGAAGCCATTGATTTTATTATTGGGCTACACAAAAGGTTCAATTGGAGAAGAGAAGATTTATTGACACAACGCCAAGAGCGTCAGCATAGAATCGATGCTGGTGAAATGCCTAACTTTTTAGAGTCTACTAAACAGATAAGAGAATCGGAGTGGCAAATAAATCCTATTCCACAAGATTTGCAAAATCGACGAGTTGAGATTACTGGCCCCGTTGACCGACGAATGATAATCAATGCTCTCAATTCAGGAGCAAAAGTTTTCATGGCTGATTTCGAGGATGCTAATTCTCCTACTTGGGATAATTGTATAGAAGGCCAGTTGAATTTACGAGCAGCCATTCGTCGTGAGATAGATTTTATAGCAGAAAATGGTAGAACTTATTCTTTGAATGAAAAAACGGCTGTGTTGAAAGTAAGACCAAGAGGATGGCATTTGTTAGAAAAGCATTTAGAAGTTGAGGGAGAACCAATTTCAGCGTCAATTTTTGACTTTGGCTTGTATTTTTTTCATAATGCAAAACAGCTTATTGAAAATGGCAGTGGTCCATATTTTTACTTACCTAAACTTGAAAGTCATTTAGAAGCACGTTTATGGGATGATATTTTCGTAGCAGCCCAAGAAACTTTGGGTATTCCAATTGGAACAATCAAGGTTACGGTTTTGATAGAAACGATTTTGGCTGCTTTTGAGATGGATGAGATAATCTACGAGCTTCGCCGTCATTTAGCTGGTCTAAACGCTGGTCGATGGGATTATATCTTTAGTGTAATCAAAAAATTTAGAAATCATGCAGAATTTATCTTGCCTGATCGTGCAGATGTAACGATGCGAGTACCTTTTATGCGTGCCTATACTCAATTATTGGTTAAAACTTGTCATCGAAGAGGGGCACATGCTATTGGAGGAATGGCTGCATTTATTCCGAATCGGAGAGATGAAAAAGTTAATACTTTGGCTTTTGAGAGAGTAACTGCCGATAAAGAACTCGAAGTAAATAATGGATTTGATGGAACTTGGGTAGCTCACCCAGATTTGGTGCCAGTGGCTATGGAAGCATTCAATAAGAAATTAGGGGAAAAGTCTCACCAAAAAGAAATTTTGAGGGAGGATGTAAGGGTAACTGCAGACGATTTATTGGATGTAAGAATTGATAATGCCACAATAACAGAAAACGGTCTTCGAACGAATATCAATGTAGGAATTCTTTACATAGATTCTTGGTTACGAGGCATTGGTGCTGCTGCCATACATAATTTAATGGAAGATGCTGCAACTGCCGAAATCTCAAGAGCACAAATTTGGCAATGGCTGAAACATCGGGTGAAGACTCAAGAAGGAGATATTATTGAACCTAATTATTACCATCAACTACTGGTTGAAGAAGTGGAAAAGATTAAAAAATTGGCAGAAAATGGTCAAATTCCAGAGGGGAAATATAAAAAAGCAGCAGAGTTATTCAATACATTAGTTATGAAACGCCAATTCAGCGAATTTCTGACTTTAGGTGCATATAAAGAACTTGAATAAGTTTTCCGAATAAAATACAAACAACATTTCATCAACAATAAACTAATTACAAAAATGACAACGAGACAACAACGAATCAATGAGTTAATTTCTGATTGGACAACTAATCCACGCTGGAAAGGTATCGAACGACCATATACTGCTGATGAAGTAGTAAAACTTACTGGCTCTTTTCAAATTGAGCACACCATTGCGAAGTTGGGTGCTGAACGCCTCTGGAAAATGCTTAATCAAGATAATTGGGTAGCTGGTTTAGGAGCTTTAACAGGAAATCAGGCCATTCAAGAGGTTCAAGCAGGAATGAAAGCTATTTACCTATCTGGTTGGCAAGTAGCAGCAGATGCCAATTTAGCTGGACAGATGTATCCTGACCAAAGCCTTTATCCAGCCGATTCAGTTCCAAGTGTGGTTCGTAGAATTAATAATGCATTATTACGTGCTGATCAGATTCAATCGGTTAATGGTGAAGGAGATACACATTGGTTAGTGCCAATTATTGCAGATGCAGAAGCTGGTTTTGGAGGAAATTTGAATGCATTTGAATTGATGAAAATGATGATTGAAGCAGGTGCTTCTGGTGTTCACTTTGAAGACCAACTTTCTTCAGCCAAGAAATGTGGTCATTTGGGTGGAAAGGTTTTGGTGCCTACCCAAGAAGCCATTAACAAACTTATTGCCGCTCGTTTGGCCGCTGATGTGATGGGCACTCAAACTTTAGTAATTGCAAGGACTGATGCAGAGGCTGCTAATTTGATTACCTCTGATATTGATGAACGTGACCATAAATTCATTAAATCTACTGAACGTACACCCGAAGGATTCTTTTATGTGAAAAATGGATTAGAGCAAGGTATCAATCGTGGTTTAAGTTATGCTCCCTATGCTGATTTAATTTGGATGGAAACTGGAAATCCAGACTTAGGTTTAGCTAGAGAATTTGCTCAAGGAATTCGAGAAAAATATCCTGAAAAAATGTTGGCTTATAATTGTTCACCTTCATTTAATTGGGCAAAATACATGAACGAAAATCAAATGCTCACCTTTCGTGAAGAATTGGCTGAGATGGGTTATAAGTTCCAATTTATAACTTTAGCTGGTTTTCATGCCCTAAATACTGCCATGTTTGAGTTATCGAGTGCTTATGTTGAACGAGGCATGGCTGGTTTCTCTGAATTACAGCAACGTGAATTTGCTCTTCAAAATAAAGGTTTTAAGGCTATCAAACATCAAGCTTTTGTTGGTACTGGATATTTTGATGCCGTTCAGAATGTCGTTACTGCGGGTGCCGCTTCAACAACTGCTATGGCTAATTCTACGGAAACTGAGCAGTTTCATTAAGCAAAAGCCCAGTTTGAGACTTTCAAACTGGGCTTTTTTTTGTTCAAAACCAACTTATTTTTTCGTTGAGTAATAAACATTCAGCTTTATATTTTTAACTACTAATCTAGATACATTACTATTATAAACCGAGATGGTAGAGGTTGTTGTATTCAATAAACTAGGAACGATTGCTAATCCGTTGTTTGTTTGCTTTTTATTAATCAAGTCTTGAAGTAAAGAAGTGAAATTAAAGCTATAACTATTGGTGGTTTTATTGTAAGATGCCGTATATTGAGTGCCAGTTAGACCATCTAGACCCACAAAATCAATTAAACCTGTTGATGTTTTTCTCAATCTATTTTCATTGTCTAAATGCACTAATGATACTTGAGCTGGAACGGGATAATTACCAGTGATTTGGTCTAAATCAGCCTCAATTACTAATTCAGCTTTATTGACAATCAAACTACCACTTGTTGCAAATGCTGATAATGAAGGGAAATTAATCTTTGGTGATATTCCGATACCTGATTGTAAATATGCACGATTGCTGGTTAGGCTTGACGAAATTGGTTGTAATTTTTTCAAGTTTTGTAGAACTGTACCCGCTCTATTACCTTGTATTTGACTAAAACGCTTTGAGTAAAATGTAAGTGGAATACTCTTTCTATCAGTCGATGTAGTAGTATGGTAGTAAAGCTGAATATAACTTCCGGCTAAAGAAATACCATAAACATTCTGAGCTGTTTGGTTTGAAACTAAAGCAATTCCTTTGACAGCAGCAGTAAATTTTTCGATTGTTGAACCTGATTCTGTATAGAATAATTTATAAATTTCTTCACCAAGTGATTTCGGTAATTTCATCGAAATTAAACTATCCTGTACGGTTGAATTAGCACGCTTTAATTCTTTATAAGTAAATGTCTTACTTGCCATTGGGGTTGGGTCGTAAGTCATTACATCTTCATTAGTATATCTTGTTTTATCAAAGCTCTGAGTGAGACGGTGAAGCGTAAGATTATAATCTTTGGTACTATCGCCGTAAGCAAAGCCATTATGAGCAAAAAATACGTAAACAGAGTCATAAACAGTGATACCTGAGTCTGCCGCAGGAAACTTAAGTGTTGTAAATACATCTGTATTCAATAATGGGAGGGAGATTTCGGTAAATGTTTTCGCACTTACTTCTCCTAAAAGAGGGTCTTTATAGCGTCCAACTACCCCACCAGCTTGTCCGGATGTAAATGTTGAATCAAGCAATAATGACGATGAGGCTACTTTTACAGTATCTGTAAAAATAGTTGCTACCTGACCACCAGTGTTTGATGTATTGATAAGAATTGCGGTTGGGTCTTCGCACGAGAAAAATAATGCGGAAAATAGCATTATTGCTAAATTCCGCATTGTTTTGAGATGTAAAAACTTTACATCTATACCAATATTATTCAGGAACAAGTTCTGTGTAAAGGTTAAAATACGTTTCCGTAACGTTGTCATCTTCAATGCTTGCTTCGATAGTGTTTGCTGCAATTTCATTCAAAAGTTTACTTAATTTTTCATTCGATTCCTCGTTGGCTCTTACAATAGCATCGGCGTACTGGCAACCTATTTTTATAAAACCTTCAAAATCGGCTGAACGTAGGTTTGATAAATTTTCATCCGAAACATCCATTGATTTGGCTTTTTCAATAATGTCTTCATCGAATTTATGGTCGAAGCTATTGTTATAAACTGTAAATACTGATTTAGTATCTTTAAAGACAGGGTCGTTTTTGTAAGTCGTTTTCAAATACAAAGGAATCAACGATGTCATCCAATCTGTACAATGAACGATGTCAGGAGCCCAACCAAGTTTTTTTACAGTTTCTAATACGCCCTTGCAGAAGAAAATTGTTCTTTCGTCATTATCATCGTAAAAACTTCCTTCCTTATCTAAGAAAACGTATTTTCTGTTAAAATAGTCTTCGTTGTCTAAAAAATAAACTTGCAATTTTGCAGTTGGTATCGAAGCTACTTTAATAATCAGGGGTTTTTCATCATCTCCAACGGTAATATTAATACCTGATAGACGCACCACTTCATGGAGGCGGTTTTTACGCTCGTTGATAGACCCAAAGCGTGGGATTAGAATTCTGATTTCCATGCCTTTCTCTTGCATGGCTTGCGGCAGTTTACGAAGAAATTCAGCTACTTCTGAAACTTGCAGGAAGGGATTTATCTCACTTGCGACGTATAGAATACGAAGTTTACGCATATCTCAATATATTATTAGTGGGAGGTGTCTTCCAAAAAAAAGTATGCAAAGATACGAAAAAAAACTAATTATTGGAACAATAATCTTTGAAAATCAGTGTTTAAGACTGAAAAAATGAGGTTTTGTTCGGAAAAGTTGATGTTTTTACATAAAGTTATAACTAAGAAAATTAGAGTTTAGACATAAAATTTGTTGAAAATCTTCAAAACCGAATCAATAACCTCTTTTGATTAGGCGATTTTTTTCTCCATCACAATGAATTCTAAAACTTGTTTGGGTAATCCGAACTTTGGGTTATCCATTGGAAATGGTTTTCGTTCTCCAGTTGATTGGTATCCTCGGCGTTCGTAAAATTCTATGAGTTCTTTTCTTACTGAAATGACAGTCATAGATACTTTTTCTAAATCTTCTTCTCTAGCTAATTGTTCAGCAGCTTTGATTAATTTTTTCCCAATTCCTGCTCCTTGTAATTCGGGCGAAACTGTTAACATTCCTAAGTAAAGTTTATCTGCTTGTTTTTCAAGGTAAACACAACCGAGAATTTTGTCATTTTCCGAATATTTTAGAATGGTGGCATTGGGGTTTGTAAGTAGTTCTTCTAAAGACTCTTCATCGGTTCTAATCCCATCTAATAAATGT